>JANLPZ010000119.1:0-3467 GCA_031367535.1 Gemmatimonadaceae bacterium | reverse complement strand
GAGTGTTGGTCCTGCATGTGCTGATTTCAAGGCGGCTCCCTCATTCGTGAAGCTCCCGTTGAGTGCCGGCACGGTCGACGCAGCCAGCGCCGGCGTGCCGAGCGGGACGTACAGCGACCTCGAATTCCAGATCGAGAATCTCGAGGACGATGCAGACGCATCCGCAAGCCATCGTGCGCAGACCACTGCTCTGCGGAGTGTGATCCGGGCTGCGTACCCGGACTTTCCGGATAAGGCGAGCCTGCTCATCGAGGGGACGTTCACGCCAACCGGGAGCTCCCAAGCCGTGGCATTCCGGACCTACTTCAACGCTGAGATCGAGGTCGAGATGGGGCTGATGCCGCCACTCGTCGTGACCGACGCGGTGGCAAGCCGCGCGCTCGCCGTCGACGTGCAGCCTGCGATGTGGTTAAAGCGCGCCGACGGGACGGTGCTCGATCTGTCGCGACTGGATTACTCGCGCACCGGTGCAATCGTCAGCTTCGAAGTCGAGATGAAGCAGGGCTTCCGCTCGGTGAAGAAAGAAGACTGAATCCGCCGCTGTTCAACGCTTCGTCGGCAGGTCGGCGAGGCGTTGCAGCGTGAAGGTGCTGTCGGCTCCGGGCGTGCGCGCCGCCGTCAGGTCACTGCCCATGCCGCGCGCCAAGTCCGCCGCCGAGTCGCGCGGCGCCTCCGGCGTGAGCTGGTCGCCCGAGGCGGATTTGTCGTCCGTGGTGCTGGGCTCTCGATTGTGCGCTCCAGTCGTCACTCGCGTCTCGTGAAAGAAGCTGGCGCCCATCGAGATCACGCGTGCCAGCGCGCTTGATGCATGGCGTACGGCGAAGTACCGCGAGGGACGGCCGTTGCGTGCACCCGCGTCGCGCCTGTTGGTGCGAGGTCTACCACTTGGTGCGCGGGGCACGACACCTTGGTTACTGTCACACCCTCGCCACGGCATCTTCCTCGTTGTCTGCCCACACGTATATCACGTGAAGCTGGCATGTCGACGTCGACCGTCGGCTTGTGTGGCGCGACGGAGTTCGAGAAGTTCTTAGTAGGGCGGGTGCGCCCGATGGGCCCGCTGAGTTCATGGCTAGCGAGATTGCGTGAAGTCGGCCGCCTCGATGTGCCCGACGACACGCCGCCACCTCGCGGTGACGCACAGCCACGACACCAAGATTTGGACCAGGCGCGTGGCACCGGCGTGCTTCTGCATCAGGGATCTCATGGCAGCGTTACATCGTCTCAGGCACGCCCACTCTCGGCGCTCGATCAGCTGGGGTTGCGCCCTCGCCACACTGGTGTCGATCCCACTCGCCGCCCAGCGGCCGGACACCGTGGGTGCGCGGCACGATTCGCTCGGCCATCGCATCGCTGGTGTGCTGGTGTCTGCCCCACGACGAGCTGGCAGCGTAACCACCGCCCCCCGCATCACCGCTGGTATCCTGACGACGGCCGCCAAGAGCGAAGTGGTCCAAGTCGCCGGCTCGTCGGCCAACGTGGCGCAGAAGGTCGCACGTCAGCTGTTCGCCGAGGTGCCGGGTGTCTTCGTCTACGACATGGATGGTGCTGGCAACCAGGTGAACATCTCGTCACGCGGGCTCGATGCGCACCGCTCGTGGGAATTCAGCGTGCGACAGAATGGCGTCGTCACCAACACGGACGTCTACGCCTACCCGGCGAGTCATTACAGCCCGCCGATGGAGGCCATCGAACGGGTGGAACTGGTCCGTGGCACCGCGGCACTGCAATACGGGTCGCAGTTCGGCGGCGTCATCAACTACGTCGTGCGGACGCCCGACACGACACGCATGGCAACACTCGACGTGCAGAGCTCGACGGGCAGTTTTGGCTTGTTCAACACCTTCGCCGGTGTTGGAGGGCGCATCGGGCGAGTCACGTACTACACCTACGCCTCAGGTCGACGCTCGAACGGTTACCGCGCCAACGATCACTCGACCTCCGATGCGGAGTACCTCACGGCCTCGGCACCATTGGCGCATGGTTTCACGCTGCGTGCCGACATGGGGCGTACCCGCTACCTGTACCGCCAGCCTGGCCCGCTCACGGACGCAATGTTCGCGCAGGATCCACGCATGTCGTCGCGTGCACGGAACTACTACAGCCCTGACATTCTGGTGCCGTCGGTGTCGCTCGTCTGGTCACCGCGCGCCGGTACGCGCGCGACGCTCGTCGCATCCGGCGTCGTCGGCAGCCGCAGCAGCGTCGCGGTCGGTGGGTTCGCCAATCAGCCGGACACGGCCGTCGGCGGACAGTTCCGCACTCGGCAGGTGGACATCGACCGATACGACAGCAGAACGGTCGAGCTGCGCGTGCTGCAGGACCTGCGTATCGCGTCGCGCCCGGCGACGCTGGCATCGGGGATCGCCGTCTCGGACAACGACACGTGGCGCCGGCAGCGGGGCACGGGGTCGCGCGGCAGTGACTGGACGCTCGCCCTGCAACCCGGCGGGGACTTTCAGCGCAAGGTGCACTACCTGACGGCCAACGTGGCGGCATTCGCGGAGCTCGAGTGGCACCCCTCGTCACAATGGGCTGTCGTCCCAGGGCTGCGTGTCGAACAGGGCACGACGCGGCTGCGCGGCACGCTTGCCTACTACGATCCAGCGGACACGCCGCGCGACGTGCAGCACAAATTCCCGTTGTTCGGTCTTCGATCCGCGTACACGTTCGGCAGCGGTGGCGAGTGGTATGGCGGGGTGAGTCAGGCGTATCGCCCCCAGATCCTGAAGGACGTGCTGCCCGAGACGGCGACAGAGCGCACGAATCCCCAGATACATGACGCTCGTGGCTGGACGGCGGAGTCGGGCCTGCGACGGACGTACGCGAACGGCGTCAGTTACGACGCCGGTGTCTTCGCGCTGCGCTACGCCAATCGCTTCGGCATCCTGAGTCTGACGGATCCGGACGGCACCCCCTACACGTACAAGACGAACGTCGGTACGTCGCAGACGTACGGTATCGAGACGCGCCTTAGTGTGCCGTTCGGTGCGAGCGGGCCGGTGGCCTGGCGCGCCTTTAGCGCCGCATCGTACATGCACGCGCGATACGTCGCCGGGTCGTTCGTTGCCGGTGGCAAGAACGTGAGCATCGCGGGCAACGCGGTGGAATCGGCCCCTGACTGGATCACGCGCGCCGGACTCACGGCGACACATGCTCGGATCGACGCCACGGTGTTGGTGAGCCACGTCAGCCGCACCTTCGCCGACGCGCTCAACACGGTGACGCCGAGTGCCAATGGCGCGACCGGTGTCGTGCCGTCGTACACGCTGCTCGACGTGCACGGCAGCGTCGCCCTCTCGCGTCTGCTTCGGCTGTCGAGCGGAGTGAGCAACCTGTTTGACAAGCAGTATTTCACGAAGCGACCGCAGTTCTATCCCGGCCCCGGCGTCTGGCCGAGCGATGGGCGCTCGTTCTTCCTGTCACTGATCGTGCGGTAGTCAGCAGGGCTGCGTCACGCCGTCATC
>JANLPZ010000062.1:0-11095 GCA_031367535.1 Gemmatimonadaceae bacterium | reverse complement strand
CGTCCCCCGCGAGCCCCGCGTGAAAATTTTTTTGGCGGACGGCTGTAGACGCTTCGAGCCCTCTGTTGCGCCGCGGCGCTGTGTGAGACCAGCAGTTCAGTTCCCGGTGCCGATTTGCCGGGTGTACTTGAGCACCACACTTCGCGCCTGCGGACGGACCCAGCGGAAGAAGGAGTCCGCTTCCTCGCCATCGTTGAACACGATGAACAGCCCCGTGCCCGCCGTATTGAGCCAGCCGAATCGCGCGTTGGCCGTCCAGGCGCGGGCCTGGTTGTTGTATTGGACCAGCGAGTTGACGAAGATCTTCGGCGTGAAGTTGTAGCCGAGTCGTGTGCCGATCAGTGTGCGCTGGAAGTTGCCCTCGTTGAGGCGCACGTTGTTGTAGTCAAGCACCAGCGACGACGTGAACGCAGCGCCCTTGCGATAGGTGAACTGAACCCGACCACCGTTCTTGATACCGTTGTAGAACGGACCGAAATCGCCGCGCGTCGTGAGGGAGAAGCTGCGACTCGGATCGGTATCCCAGTCGAAGCCGTACACGAAGTAGTTGTAATTGCCGGCCGGCAATGTCACGCCGGGGGCGATCGTGAATGGCCGCTGCAACCCTTCGTGATACCAGTTCACTTCGGGGCCGAAGCGCCCGCCGTTGTTGAACGTGACCTCGGTCAGGTCGATGTGCACCTGACCACTCTGGAAATAGTTGTCGAGACCATAGTAGCCGCGATATGACATGTGCGGATTCCACTGACGCACATTGGTCCACGCCGGATTCCGGATCAGCCGCATCACGGTGCTTTCGAGGTACCGATAGCCGCCGGTGCGATTGAGGAATCCGACTTCAGGATTGAAGTCCTTGCCCGCCTGCAGCACGCGCACGGAGTTGCTCCAGTCGCGCGTGGTGTAGCTGGCCAGAGAGCTGAATGCGATGTCGTCGCTGCCCCGTCCGGGCGTTTCCGTTTTGCCGGCCCACGCATCGACCGTAACCGCATCGCTCAGCCCCAGTCGACCGTCCACGCCATACGTACGATTGTGATCTGTGCTCGGCGCGTTCCCGAGTCCAAGCCGCTGTACGCCAATCAGGCCGAGGCGTGAACGCCGGCCGATTTCCTTCGTCACGCGTGCGACGGAATACGAGTTGCCCGGCTTCGTCGCGCCCCGATCTTCGGTGACGATCTGCAGCAGACCGACGGTCATGCCGCCGACGCGTCCGGAGATGCGACCGCCCCCGAGAATCGGCACCGGATTGCCGAGTGAGTCGATGCCGATGCGGCGCGTGAAGAAGAGATCGACGGCCTGTGGTGTGCCGGCCGAAAAGATGCCGGCGTTCTCGAGAAAGAACGTGCGCTTCTCGGGGAAGAACAATGGAAAGCGAGTCAGGTTCGTGCGTTGCTCGTCGACCTCGACCTGCGCGAAGTCGGTGTTGTAGGTGAGGTCGAGCGTGAGGCTGGGCGTGAGGCCGTATTTCGCGTCGACACCGAATTCGGTCGGGTGCCGATACTTGCTCTCGGTCGCGAAGGCGCGCGAGTTGCTGCTCAGTGCGTACGGCGTGACGGTCGCGACGCGTCGCACGGGCACTGTCAATCCGCCGAGTGTTCCAGCGCGCGACAGGCGATAGAGCGAGAACTGGCGCGGCACGAATGACCAGAGCGACTCCTCGTTCTTGCGACGGATGCTGCGCGCCATGTTCATGCCCCACACCTGCTTCGTGTCGCCGCCATACCGCAGCGTCGAGAACGGAATGCGGAACTCGGCGTACCAGCCGTTGGCATCGACTGACGTGGCGACCTTCCAGCTGCCGTCCCAGTTCAGGTTGAAGCCGCCCAGTGCGCCGCTCTGCGCGCGCGTCTGTCCCGTCTGTGTGACGGCGCCGCCTTCACCTTCGCGTGTGACCTGTCCGTCGTACTCGACACCGGCCGGCGTCGTCGCGAACACGAAACCGTTCTGCTTGTCGAGGTAGGTATCGAGAATGATCGCGAAATAGTCGCTGTTTGTGAGTATTACGTCACGCAGCTTCTCGCCGGCCACGATGCCCTGTGGTTCCTTGTCGTAGAGCCAGGCGCCGATGTAAAGCGCCTGCCCGTCGGTCAGCACGCGCACCTCGGTGCGTTCCGTGGACGGCTCGCCTTCCTTCGACTCACGCTGGATGAAGCCATCGAACGGGGTGGCGCTTTTCCAGGTCTCCTCATCGAGGTGGCCGTCGATGACGGGCGGGGTGGCGACGACCGTGGCCAAGCCCGCGCGACCGGCCCGGCTGGGCGCGGCGGCGGTGTGCGGGGCAGGGGCGGGGACCATCGGCTGCGCGGCGGCGACACGCGCGGTGGCAAGAAACAGCACCGCGGCGCCGAGGGCGCTGCGGAGGGCATGACGTGGGGACATCGAACGCAGGGTGTGGCGGGGAAGTCACGGGACACGCGGAAGACCAGCCCAAACTCTACGCAGTTGTAACGGCGGGCGTTATACCACGGTCTGGCGCCCGGCCGTCAGACGCTCCTGGGCTCGTTCTTTTGCGGTGTAAGCCTGCTTTAGGAATGGCGCCGCAAGCGCGGCGCCCGCGGAGAACGCGTTCCGATTCCCTCGGTGACTCCGCTCTTTCGAGGGGCACTGAGCGGCGACACCACCATGCGGGTGCGCAGTGGCTTTTTCCAAATAAAGCAGTTGCCGTTGACCTTCTCTCGGTGCCCCTCGAAAGCGCGGAACGCGCACGGTCCTGGAGCAATTTCTCCGCGGGCGCCGCGCTTGCGGCGCCATTCAAAGCCGACTTCCACCGCGAAAGAAATTTCCCGAGAGCCAAGGCCACGATGCCGCTCAGTCGATCGTGACAGGCTCCTCGATCGCCAGATTGTACGCCGACTTACGCTGCTCGGCCGCAGTCCAATGCACCGTCGGACCATACCGGATCGTGTCGCCTCTGATACGCCACGAGAAGATGACGAAATCAGCATTCCGGGCATAACCGGAGATTTCCGACACAGGCACGCGTCGGCTCTTCCCCGGCGCGAGGATTTTGCTGCCGTCGAAGTCTGATCGCCGAGGTGGATTCGGGTTCGGATCGACCAGCGCCGCCCGGTCCGCACTCAAGATCTCGAACGCGACCGTGTCCTGCGTCGCGTTCAGCACAGTCACCTTGTCGTCCGGCGGCGCGAAGATGTCGTTCCCGCATCCGCCCATCGACGCCACCACCAGTAGTACGCCGATGACCCACCGTGTCTGCACCAGTCGCGTCATGCTGATGTGTACCTGCCATCGGCACGCGTGGTCACTTCTTTGGGTATACCGCCACCGCTTCGATCTCGATCAGGAACTCCGGACGCACGAGACCCGCGACGCCAACAGTCGATCGCGTGACACGCGTCGGATTGTCGGCGCGTGCAAAGAATTCCGCATACGCATCGAACCAGCCCTGAAAGTCGAACTGACCACCCTTCTGCGGATCCGGCGCGACGTACACACGCAGCATGATCACATCCTGGAGCGTCAAGCCTTCTCCGGCCAGCTGGCGCTGCAGCGTGCGCAGGATGCCCATGCCCTGCGTTTTCGTGTCACCGAACCGTGCGCGTGTGCCGGCTGCCGCCGTGCTGTCGGCCACCGGAGCAACCGTGCCGCTGGTGATGAACCAACCGCGATTCGCCGGCACCGTCACGTTGGAGCTGATCGGGCCACCGCTGCCACGGAAGATGATCGAATCCTTCGCCTGTGCGGCAACACTCGTGAACGGCACCGCGACGCATGCGGCGGCCAGCACCAGCAGACGACGATGACTCGACCTGATTTCGCTCGGCATGATCAGACGGCTCCCTGAAGTTCGATGGATGAATTCTGCATGACCCGCGTGTGCACCGCCGTGGCAACCGAGCGTCCTGAATCCATCGCGCCAGCCATCCACGCCGTCAGATACGACAGATGTTCGCCCGCAAGATGGATCGGGCCGTCGGGCTGGCACAACTGCGAATAGTGCTCCTTGCGCAGCGCATCGCTGTACGAGGCCCATCCGCCGAGGTTCCAGGGCGACTTGTGCCACGCCACCGAAAAGCCATTCTCGAAGTGTCGTGTGTACTGCGGATGAATCTTCGCCCCGTCCGCGACGGCATGCTGCACACGCTCGGCAGGCGTCAGTGCGCCGAATTCCTTCGCGCGTTTTCCGAAAACGTATGCGCCGATCACGACACCCTTCTTGCCGAGGAAGCCGTAACTCGGATAGACGATCTGTGAGATCGGCAGGTTCGTGCTGCTGCCACCGCCGAAGATCTGGTCGTCCTCTTCCCAGAAGCGGCGATTGAACTGCAGGCCGATCTTTCCGGTTTCACCATACGGCACAGCGGCGACGGCCTTCGCCATTTCCGGTGAGAAGTCGGCAGGAATCCTGGCCAGCACGGGCAATGGCAGTGTACAGACGCACAACTCGCCGCGGGCTTCCTTCACGTGTCCGCGCTCGGTGTACACGACGCGCACACCGCTTGTCGTGCGACGGATTTCGCGCACTTCTGCCTGATAGGTGATGCGCGATCCGAGTGACTTTGCGAACGCCGATGCAATGCGATCCATGCCGCCAACCGGCTGGAACATCGTCATCTGGTAATCGAGCGACCGCTCACCCGCGATGCGTGCGCCGAGTCCGGAAAACACGAGATCATGCAGTCGATAGGGATCACCGACGGCGCCCGGACGATTGCCCGCGCCGCGTTCGATCGCGTAGCCGCGTGTCTCGGAACCCTGATAGGTGAAATTCTTTTCCAGCCGTCCGAATGAGCGCAGGAACTCGATGAACTTCTCGCGATCCTCCAACGTGACGCGGGTGTCGAGTTCGTGTTCGTTGATCGCCTTCGCGAGCAGCTCCGATGTGTAGCCGAACAGATCGGCGCGTGCTTCACGAATGCGGATGCGTGTGCCGGCCAGCGGAATCGGCGGTTCGCCCGGAATGTTTTCGGCGTAGTAGAAGCCCGCTTCGTTGGCATTGTTGAACACTTCCAGCGGCACACCGAATTCGCGGCAGTAGTCGAGCACCACCGTGTGGTGATACGGGATGCGCATGGGACCGGGATTGTAGTAGTGGCCCTCCTCGAAGGCGCACTGTTGCTCGTTCCCGTCGACATCCTTCTCGATCACGCCGCGCCGCGCGGTGTGCACCCGTCCGCCGGGCCGATTGCGTGCCTCGAGAATGCGGCAGTCGTATCCCAGCTTGCCCAGTTCATGCGCGACCGTCATGCCCGCGAGGCCCGCGCCGAGGATCAGGACCTTGCGGCCTTCGACACGGCCGCGGAGCGAGAACGCCTTGTCCACCGGCACCGCCAGAAACCCCATCGACTCCATCGAGCGATGCAGCGCCGCGACACCGCCGACACGCCCGACCATCTCCAGGAAATCGCGCCGTTGCATCTGTCCCCATCCGGTGGGTTGCGAGCCTGAAGTCAGTGACGAAACGTAGAACGCCACACGGCTGGCCGGCCCTGTGGCGTGTCTTGACGGTCATCGCATTATCTCAGAATCGCATCCGGAGTCAAGCACCAGACCGCGCACCGTGGCGCTGCGCCCTCCCCGGCGCAACGACCACGGGGGTCCCGAGGGACTCTGGTCGTGCCCTACAACGCCGAGCGGCGGCGACGCAGCACGAGCATCGCCACGCCGAACAGTCCGGCCGACGTGAGCAACACGCTTGCTGGTTCCGGCACCGTGCTCATGACGAAGCCGCGAATTTCGCCGCCGCCGAACGTCGACGTGTGGATGTTCAGATAGGTGCGACCGCTGTTCATGCCGGCGATCAACGCCGCGCGTGACGCGTCGATCGAACCGTTGGCGGTCACGAACGCAGGGTTGTACGACGACGCCTGCGTCAGATCGAGCGTGAGCAGGAACGTGCCGTTTGTCACGCCGAGCGGAAAGCCGGCGAACGATGGTGTCGTCGTCGCGACACCGGCGGTGCCGGTGAGCGCCGCAGCCGTACAGCAATGCATGTGCGCTGCGGCCGTGGTGCCGGTCAGTCCGGTGAACGTGCCGTTGATCGTGAGCACGTTGCCGACGAGGGTGAACGTGGCGGATCCTGTGCCCGGAGATGCGTTCGCGGGCGACTCGTTGGCGCCGTTGAGGCTCGCGGTCCACGATTGCGCGCCGGCACCGACACTGGAGATCATCACAGCTGCCGCAATGCCGAGACCGCGGGTCCATCTGCGTGTTGTCGTCATACCATACTCCACCTGAATGATGTCGAGCCCGCCGCTGGCGGCGTCGCCAACGAAAAGGGCTGGAGCGAAGGACGCTGTGGAGAGCAGTGTTATTCCACAAGATGAACGGAAGGCAGTGTGCGTTTATGGAAGAGCTCGCCAATCAAGACTCCAGCAGCCGACCTCGGCCCGACGAAGTACTTTTGGCCATGCGCCTGCTCTTCGCCGAAGATGACCGTCCCCTTCGCACCTCGATCGTGCGCGGCCTGCGCGAAGCCGCCTACGAGGTGGAGCAGGCCGCGACCGGTCCGAATGCACTCGCGCTCTCGGAATCCGGTCCATACGACGCCGTGATCCTCGACGTGCTGCTGCCCGGAATGAGCGGCGTCGATGTCTGCCGCGCCATCCGCACGCGAGGCGACCGGGTGCCGATTCTGATGCTGACCGCGCTCGATGCCGTCGAACACCGGATCGCGGGACTCGATGCCGGCGCCGACGACTATCTCACCAAACCGTTCGACTTCGGCGAGCTGCTGGCCCGGCTCCGCGCACTGACACGTCGCAGCACGGACACGCTCACGCCGGTCATCGTCGTCGGCGATCTGGTGATCGACAGCGAACGCCACTCGGTGCGCCGCGGCACCCGTGAGATCACGCTCACCGCCACCGAATTCGCGTTCCTGTTCTACCTCGCGAAGAGTGCCGGCCGTGTCGTGAATCGCGCCAACCTGATGGCCCACGTGTGGGAAGATCATCGCAACACCTACTCCAACATCATCGACGTCTACGCCAGCCGGCTCCGGCGAAAGATCGATGACGGGGAAGCGGTGCCGCTGTTCACCACATTGCGTGGCACCGGCTTCATGCTGCAGAACGCCGCCGCGGCCACGCCCGCCATCGCGCGCCCGACGAAACGGCGAACCACGCGACGCGCGGACTGACCGATGCACTGGTGGCCGACATCACTGCGCTCGCGGCTCACGCTCTGGTACACGATTCTGCTTGGCCTGCCGGTGATCGTGTTCGCGGTCATCTGTTACGTCGTCGTCTCGGGCACACTCGAGCGTCGCACGGACATCTTCATTGGCGACGCGCTCTCGGCCTTCGCGCGTGAGCTGCAGGCGGAACGCCGCGCCAGCATGACTGTCGTCGAGGCGATGCGCACGGCGGTGACGGAGGTCCGCTTCCGCGAACTGCACATCGCGATCCTCGACTCCTCCTCGCGCGTGGTGGCGATGAATGAACTCGCCGAGGACGATGACGAGTCCAACGCGAGTCGTCGGCCGTCGCCGGATGTGGAGGAGAAGCTGCTCGACTCGTTGCGCGCGCGAGCACGGGGCAACGCCCTCGCGATCACCGTGCCCAGTGCACGCGGCAACTTCCGCATGCTGGCGCGTCCGCTCGATGTCGGTGGCCATCGCTACACGCTGACCGGTGCCTATTCGCTGCGCGACATCGACGACGTGCTGCAGCGCGTGCGCGCGATCTTCCTGCTCGTGATTCCGCTGCTGCTGCTGACCGCATCGTTCGGCGGCTATTCACTGGCGCGCCGCAGTCTGGCACCGGTGGCCGCGATGTCCGCGCAAGCGGCGCTGATCACCGTCAGCAACATGCACGAACGCCTGCCGGTGGGCGGCGGCGATGAACTGGTCGGTCTCGCATCGGTCGTGAATGGATTGCTCGATCGACTCCAGAACGCCTTCGATCAGCAGCGGCGCTTCGTCACCGATGCGTCGCACGAACTGCGGACGCCGACCGCCGTCGTGCGTACGGAAGCTGACATCACGCTGTCGCGCGATCATCGCGAGGAATCGGAATATCGCGAATCGGTGACGGTCATTCAGGACGCGGCGCAGCGCCTGACGCGCATCGTGGATGACCTGTTTCTGCTTTCGCGCGCCGACTCCGGCCATCTCGTGATGCGGCGTAGCGCGCTCTACCTCGAGGACCTCGTGCACGACGCGTCGCGCGCGGTCACCGGGGTCGCGCATCAGCGTGGTGTGGACATCGCGGTGCGCGAACTCGCCGAAGCGCCATTCGATGGCGACGCGGACCTGCTCGGCCGGTTGCTGCTGAATCTGCTCGACAACGCGATCAAGTATTCGCCGAGTGGCGCACAGGTCGACGTGTCGCTGCAGCGTCGGCACGGGCACTTCGAGATTCGAGTCGGCGACGCCGGTCCGGGTATTCCGATCGAGTCGCAGGCGAAGGTGTTCGAGCGATTCTACCGTGTCGACAACGCACGGTCCCGGGCCGAGACGTCAGCGACGAGCGGTGCAGGGCTGGGCCTTGCAATCGCGCGCCGCATTGCCGAGGTGCACGACGGCAGTGTGGACATCGCCGAGTCACGACCGGGACGAACGGAGTTCCTCGTGATGTTGCCGGCGGACGCTGCGGCGCGGTGAACCGGCTCGGTCGACCGCGCTGTGTCACGGCCCATTTCGTGCCACGACGTCAATATTTCAGCGACACGCCGGCCGTGATCGTGCGCGCCGTCATGCGATAGTACTGGGCATCCCCGAACTCACTTTCCGATACCGGATCACGACGGTTGCCAAGGTTGTGGCCGTCGACGCGAAGCTCCGTCTCGCCAACGCGATAGCCAAGGCCGGCGTCGAACGTCGTGAACGGCGCAGCCAGCGCGGTGTTGCGCTTGTTGAGGTAGCGGTTGCCGCTGTAGTTGAGACTCGCGTGCCCGATCACGCCGTGCGCCGGCGACAGCGCGAGGCCGGCCGATGCGAGCGCGCGGGCCGACATCTCGAACCGTTTGCCCGCCAGCTGTGTCGGTGTGCCGCCGAAGTCTTGCACGAAGTTCACGAACGTGCCGTCATGGAAGCTGTAGCTGGCCCGCGCCGACACGGCGTTCGGCAGCCGCAGATCGGTCGCCACTTCGACACCCTGGAAACGGGTCCTGCCGGAATTGATCAGCGCGGGCAGCCCACCGACTACCGTTGCCGTCACGAGATTCGAGAAATCCATGCGGAACGCACTCGCCTCGACATCCACGCGCCCCTGCGCCATGCGGAACTTGAGCCCGCCCTCATAGCTGCCCGACGTCTCCGGATCGAGCACGCCTTCGTTTTCCGCGAGACTGAAGTCGAACGCGGCCGGCTTGAATGTGTTGCGGTAGTTGGCGAACACACGCACGTGATCGACGTCCTTCTCCCACAGCCCGTAGATGATGCCGACGCTGCCGCTCGGCCGGGCGTGGCTGACCACGTCACCTTCACCGCGGCTTTCGCGCGTCAGGTTCATGCGCAGGCCACCGGTGATCGCGAAGCGCGTGATCGGACGCCACTCGGCGGAGGCGTACGCGCCCATGAACAGGCGATCGTTGCCAGCGTCCTTGTCGAGCGTGGTCGGCTCGGTGACGACGATCGCCGTCGCGCCGCTCAGCGGCACGGTGTAGTTGAACGTCGCGCCAGTCGCTTCACCACCCGCCATCAGCAGGTCAGCGCCGACCATGTACTTCACGTTCGACATCGTCGGGAAGATGAGATGCGTGTCGGCGTAGAAATCGTGGATACCGATCTTCTCCTTGAAGCCGGACGCGTTGTCCTCGCCATTGGCGACATCCGTCAGAAATCCGCGGAACGAGTTCTGCTGGCTGAAGGCGAAGCTGGCCATCGTACCCCACGTCGCGCCGTGCAGCACGCTGCGCTCGAAACCCGCCGCGCCCTGAACACGATTTTCGTTCACGTACGCGTTGGCGGGGTTGTAGTTCGCGTCGAGCGGCGTCGCGGTCGAAAGCGATGTGCCTTCTCGCACATGCGGCGTGGCCGGATCCTGGTGCAGGATGTTCACATCGGCCGAGAACCAGGTGCGCGCATTCGTCTCGACCTTGGCCGTGCGAGAGAGTGCGTGGCTGCGATTGAACGCGGTGCGATCGTCCTGAAAGCCTGCCTTTTCGAAGTCGACGGTCGCGCGTGCCTTCCAGGCGCCGACGCTCGAGAGTGCAAAGTCTGCGGCGGCACCACCGCTGCCGAACGAACCACCGTGTGCTTCGACATATCGCGCCGACGCAGCGGCCGCCTTGTGCACGACATGAATGACGCCGACGAACGATGTGGCGCCGTATGTGACCGGTGCAGCGCCGCGCAGAATTTCGATGTGATCGACATCGCGCAGGCTGAGCGACGCGACGGCCGGGTTGAGGGCGCCGCCCCACGGCACGTCGTCCACCACCAGCAGGAACGCGTCGAACTCGCGCAGCCCCCACATTTCGGGCACCGCGCTGGCGGGACCAGCATCGCCACCTGGTGCGACAGCGATGCCTGCGGCCAGCGACAGCGCGTCACGCAGCGTCGACACGCCGCGTGTGCGGAGGTCAGCTCCGGTGATCACTTCGATCGACGCCGGGACATCGTGGGTTGCTTCAGGCACGCGGGTGGCGACAACCTGCACCGGCGGCAGCGTGGCAGCTGCCTTCGCCTGCGCGCCGGCACCGGCGGCGGAAATCGCGAGGGCGGCGACCGCAGTGAGCGGGCCAGCGAGAGACGTGCGGCAGCGGAGCATTCGGTGGTCCTCGGCGCGAGCCGTGGAGTCTGGACAGTAGTGCGGACATGAATAGTCCATGAAATGCGATTGTATTGTCACGTGGAAGGGCGGGCAAGTGTTGAAGCCTCACGCGACCCGGCGGTCGGAATTCGCGTTGTGTGCGGATGCTGATAACGCGGAACCGGCTTCAAATACAGGCGTCTTTTTCGGTGAGCGCACGATCAGATTTCGTGCTCGTGTTGAGTTCGCGCCTACAGTGGAGTCGTCGTGACGGTGTGTCGAAGTGTCGAGCTGCGTATGGCCCGATGGCTGCGTGTGAGCCTCAGCGTCTGTGTCGTGGTCAGCGTCGGGGTGTGTGTGTTGGCGCGCGTCGCGCGCGCGCAGGACACACCGCCCAAAGCGCCGACGGCCGACGTGCTGGCACGATCGCTGGCGCTCGAGGT
>JANLPZ010000045.1:0-8076 GCA_031367535.1 Gemmatimonadaceae bacterium | reverse complement strand
GCGCGGATTTCTTCAGGGAATCGTGGATCCTGGCGTGCATCGCGAGCGCACCGACCATCAGGATGCAGATCATTGCCGCGGCGGGAAGCACAAGCGCAGGTTGCCAGATCCCCACGATCAATGCGAGTGCCAAGCCTATCTTCAGGGAGCCGATCAGGTACGCGAACCATGGCGGCAATCCGTACGCCCTGAACTCCTCGATCATCGAGCGGGCCTCAGCGCCTCGATAGTCGGTCGGGCGATTGAAGCGCAGTAACCACACATTCAGGAGCCCGAGTGCCGCAGTGAGCTGCAGGACGATCATGACCGTTCGCACAGTTGCTCCGGTGCTGGAAGCGTAGCATCCCGCTTCTAGTCATTGAAGACTACCCTGACACGCACGCAATGCAACTCACCACGGACCTCGTTCAGGGACTCTCGGCGCTCGCGTTCGGCTGGTACGGCACGTACACGTTGCTGTCGGACGAGATGACCGTGGAATTCGAGCGCTATGGTCTCGCGCGGTTGCGGGTGCTCACGGCCTCGCTGCAGATCGCGGGCAGCATCGGACTCGCACTCGGCTATGTCCTTCGACCCGCACTCATCGTCTCGGCCGCGGGCTTCACGGTAATGATGTTCCTGGCAGTGCTGGTTCGAGTGAGGATACGCGATCCGGTCATCGCGATGATTCCCGCCCTCGCCCTGATGAGCCTCAACCTTTTCCTCTTCGTTCGCGCTATCGCCCCACCGTCTCGATGAAGACGTCACCTTCCCGCTGGTCTGGTCAGCGCGACTCGACCTGGTACTCCTCCTCGCGCGCGATCACGAAACCGCGTGCGAGATAATTCGGGAGGGCACGCGGCGAATCGAGGGTGCACGTATGCAGGGTTACGTGCGACGCTCGCATCGCGAACGCCTGTTCGATGGCACGCGTGAGCATCCAGCCGCCGAGGCCCTTGCCGAACGACTCGGAAACCAGCCCGAAGTACACGATCTCCACGCGGGCGTCCGGATGACGGAGCAGCTCAAAGTAGCCCGCGGCATGACCGCTCACGCGCAGCACCCAGACCTGCACCTCGGCCGAGGCGAGGTATGCTGCGAGCTCTTCGTCGGGGACGACAAGGCGGTCATGCCAGTGCCAGTCGTGTCCGACGGCCGAGTAGAGAGTGCGATACTCACTCGGCGTTACTTGTTCCTGCTCCAGTGACAACTCGAGCGCAGGCTTCTGAACGGGCCGTAAAGCGGCGAGGCTGCGCATCTCGAGATGCGTGCGCACCGCGCTGATCGTGCGACCGGGCTTGCCCGTCACGTGATCTAGCGGTGCAGCTTCATGCGATGCCGCGCGGCCTTGGCGCGATTGCCGCAGGTCGCCATGTCACACCAGCGGCGGCGCCCGTTCTTGGTGCTGTCGAGGAACACGCGACGGCAGCGCGGGTCGCTGCAGCAGCGCACGCGGCCAAGCTCCCCCGCGATCAGCGAGTCGGCACCGTCATCCACGATCGGCATCATCAGTGCGGCGAATGCATCGCCACCGGCGACGAAATTGCGCGTGTAGACACCCTCGGGCGAGAGCTCCAGGCGTCGTGTGCCGGCGCTGCGACCGAGGACGCGATTGATCTCGCCGACCGCATCAGTGCGCGCGTCGTTCGAAACCGCGCCATGTTCGGCCAGCGCGCGCAGGGCACTGCGGACACGGCGGGCATCGAGCAAGGCGGCCGTGGCACCTGCCGGCTGTTGCTCAGCGCGGCGCATGATGGCGACCCGGCGATCATGATCGATCACGCCAACGGCGGCCAGCCACTCCAGCATGGTGCCGAAATCCCGCAGGGCATCGCGGCGTACGCCAAGCTCGATGTCGTCCGTGTTGACGAAATCGAGCCAGAGGCGATCGCCGACGAACACGAAGGTGCGACGATCGGATGGTGCGATGACAAGTGCGGACACGGGGGCCTTCACAGAAGGAGATGGTTCGACGTTACCCCCGGAATGGCTTGGCGCAAGCAAAATGCGGTCCGGCTTCCCGCGGTTTCTGTGCCTGCCGGGGGCGCCGGACGACAGGCGATGGGCGGCCCTTCGAGCCTCGGGCAGGGCAAACGCGGCTGCAGCACCGCCTTGCGTGCGCTCCGCCGCCCCGTCCGGCTGGGAGGCCCATCCTGATCGGGACTAGATTCCGGCATGGCATCGACCGACGAAGAGACGTACTACCGGAAGGGTTTCGGCCTCAAGGCCGACGTGCAGGACACCCTGGCCGATGACTACACCGGCCGGCTGGTGGACCTGCTGCGCGCCAGCGACTACACGCTTACGTCCGGTGACGTGACCGTGCGGCTGGCCAAGGAATTCGGCTTCTGCTACGGCGTCGAGCGCGCGGTCGAGTACGCCTACCAGACGCGGCGCAAGTTTCCCGATCGGCGCGTGTTTCTCGCGGGGGAGATCATTCACAACCCGCACGTGAATCACAAGCTGCGCGAGATGGACATCACGTTCCTGCAGGCGAAGGGCACGGGATTCGACTACGGTCTCGTTCAGCCTGACGACGTGGTGATACTGCCGGCGTTCGGTGTCACGATCCAGGACTTCGAAACGCTGCGCGCACTGGGCTGCATCATGGTGGACACTACCTGTGGCTCCGTGCTCAACGTGTGGAAACGCGTCGAGCGGTATGCGCAGGATGGTTTCACCTCGCTGATCCACGGCAAGCACTATCACGAGGAAACGCGCGCGACGGCGTCGCAGGTGCAGAAGTATCCTGAGGGTCGCTACCTCGTCGTGCGCGACATGGCGGAAGCACACCTCGTCTGCGACTACATCGAAGGGAAATGGAATCGCGACGCGTTCCTCGAGAAATTCGCGGCCGATCGTGCGTCGCCGGATTTTGATCCCGATCTGCATCTGCAGCGTATCGGCGTCGCGAATCAGACGACGATGCTGGCGCGCGAATCACTGGCGATCGGCGAAGAAGTGGGACAGGCGATGGCGCGTGCGCATGGCGCGGACTATCGCGCCACACACTTCCGCACCTTCGACACGATCTGTTCGGCCACGCAGGATCGGCAGGATGCGGTGGACGAGTTGCTGCAGGAGCCACTCGACGTGATGCTCGTCGTTGGCGGCTACAACTCGAGCAACACACTGTCGCTGGCGGCGATCTGTGCCGACAAAGTGACGACGTATCACGTCGAGGATGCGGAAGGGATCGATCCGCAGACGGGTGTGGTGCGCTATCGGCCGATCGGCCTGCACATGAGCGAGGTGACGCAACCGTCGTGGATGCCGATGCAGGGCGCGGTGCGGGTGGGGATCACGGCCGGTGCGAGCACGCCGAACAACAAGATCGGGGAAGCGGTCGCGCGCATCTTCCAGACGCGGGGCATCGACCCGGCGCTGATCGGGTGACCGACGGTACGATGCGCGCGTTCGTCCGATATTTCGTGTTGGGTGATGGTCTTTCGGCCGACCTGACGCCAGCGCTTGATCTGAAGGTCGCGGACGTGAGCGTGGCACTCGAACGCGATGCAAAGAGTGGTGTGGTGCCGCCAGTCGGCGCGGGTTCGCTGCTGTTCATGAACGACGATGAGCGCTGGCCCGATTTCATCGGTGACGACCTGCGCACGCTGTCCGGGTGCGAGCAGATCGAGCGGCTGGCGATGGATGGCGCGAGCATCGGCGACATTTTCGATGAACAGATCATCGGTCTCGAGCCGAGCGACGAGCCGACGCTGATCACGCTGACGGCGGGCGCGATCGACCTGCTCAGTGCGGTAGCAACGAAACCGGCGCCGGCGCGCATGCAGACGATCGTGAAGGATGCGGTGACCGGCGTGATCGCGTTGGGCGACATGCTGCATGCGCGCTTCAGCGATCTCACGCTGGTATTGACGACGTTGCCGGACCCGACTGACGGTCTTGGCATTTTCACCGAAGAGCGCGACGGTGTCGCGGTGCCGCCGGCCGCGTTGCTGCAGTTCAATTCGCTGCTGCGTGAGCGTGCCAGCGATATGTCTGGCACGCTCGTGGCCGATGCACATGCCGCGTTTCACGGCAACGGGCTGACGTCGCCCGAAACGGAGCGCTGGTTCTGGCGCCGCAATCCACACGAGCCGAGTGCCGCGGGCGCGTCGGGGCTGCGCGCGTGCTGGTTGGCCACGCTCATGCGCTCGCAATAGCGAATTCCGGCCAGGCGCTGCGGTCACGGGGTGTTGGCAGCGCTGAATTGTAGGACCCGAGTCCTAGGATTCCGCTGCATTTGCGCCACGATTCCGGGCGTTTGGACTCGGAACATTTGTGTGGATGCCGGGGCTTACTGGCGTGCGCCGGTCCCGCGCTTATCGTGACCGCGTACGGCTGCTCACCGGTGAGCAGAATCCAGCACCGCGGACGTGGCGGTGCGCCAGTCACGCAGCAGAGGCAGAGCATGTCAGCCACGCTCGAGCAGGACGGCATTGCGACCGTCCCCAGTGCAGCAAACCGGATGCGGATGACGATTCCGATCCGGTCGCGGTACGAGAACTGGATCAACGGTGCCTACGCACCACCCGCGAAGGGGCAGTATTTCTCAAATCCGAGTCCCGTCACCGGTCAACATTTGTGTGATGTGGCGCGCGGGACCGCAGAAGACATCGAGAAGGCGCTCGACGCTGCCCACGCGGCGTTCGCGACGTGGGGCAAGACGTCCGCTGCCGAACGCGCAAACATCCTCAACAAGATTGCGGATCGCGTGGAAGCGAATCTGGAAGCGATTGCCGTGATCGAAACGATCGACAACGGCAAGCCGATCCGCGAGACGATGGCTGCCGACCTGCCGCTGGTGATCGATCACTTCCGTTATTTCGCCGGCTGCATCCGCGCGCAGGAAGGGAGTCTGTCACAGCTCGACAACGACACGGTCGCGTATCACTTCAACGAGCCACTCGGTGTTGTGGGCCAGATCATCCCGTGGAATTTCCCGCTGCTGATGGCGACGTGGAAGCTGGCGCCGGCGCTGGCCGCCGGCAATTGCGTCGTGATGAAGCCAGCCGAGCAGACGCCGGTGAGCATCATGGCGTTCATGGAGCTGGTGGCGGATCTGTTGCCGCCGGGTGTGGTGAACATCGTGCAGGGCTTCGGCATCGAAGCCGGCAAGCCGCTCGCGAGCAGCAATCGTATTGCGAAGATTGCATTCACGGGTGAGACGACGACGGGACGCCTGATCATGCAGTACGCGTCCGAGAACCTTATCCCGGTGACGCTGGAACTGGGTGGCAAGAGCCCGAACATTTTCTTTGCCGATGTGATGGACGCGGACGATGCGTTCTTCGACAAGGCGCTCGAAGGGTTCGGCATGTTCGCGCTCAATCAGGGCGAAGTCTGCACCTGTCCGTCGCGCGCGCTGGTGGAAGAGTCGATCTATGATGCGTTCATGGAGCGCGCGACGGCGCGTGTCGCGGCATTCAAGCTCGGTCATCCGCTGGACCTGAGCACGCAGGTCGGTGCGCAGGCGTCGAACGATCAGCTGGAGAAGATTCTCAGCTACTTCGACATCGGTCGCGCGGAAGGCGCCACGGTTCGTATCGGTGGTGAGCGCTTCATGCAGGACGGCGAGCTGGCGCAGGGCTACTACGTCAAGCCGACGATCTTCGAAGGCACGAACAACATGCGTGTCTTCCAGGAAGAGATCTTCGGTCCGGTGGTGTCGGTGACGAAGTTCAAGAACGAAGACGAGGCGCTGCACATCGCGAACGACACGTTGTACGGTCTTGGTGCCGGCGTGTGGACGCGTGACATCAACCGCGCGTATCGCTTCGGCCGCCACATCCAGGCGGGTCGTGTCTGGACGAACTGCTATCACGCCTATCCGGCGCACGCGGCGTTCGGCGGCTACAAGCAGAGCGGCATCGGTCGCGAGAACCACCTCAAAATGTTGAACCACTACCAGCAGACGAAGAACATGCTGGTGAGCTACAGCCCGAACGCGCTCGGGTTCTTCTAAGAGCTTGGCTCACACAGAGCAGCGGAGCAACAGAGGACTCGCAGATTCTACAGCGTGAAAACTGTTTGCCAGAAGGCTGTAGAACTCACGAGTGCTCTGTTGCTCTGCGACTCTGCGTAAGGCAAGCAGTTCACGAACGACGCTGGAGGCAGGATGGCGGAACGGGTGGATTGTACGGCGGAAGCGGCGGCGATGATCGACAAGCTGGTGGAGCAGCATGGACGTCTGCTGTTCCATCAGTCGGGCGGCTGCTGTGATGGCAGTGCGCCGATGTGTTATCAGCGCGGCGAATTCAAGATCGGCGCGCGCGATGTGTTGCTCGGCATCATTCACGGCGAGACACCGGTCTACATCGGTGCGGCGCAGTTCGAGTACTGGCAGCACACGCGACTGACGATCGATGTGGTGCCGGGGCGCGGCGCAGGTTTTTCGCTCGAAGCGCCGGAAGGGGTGCGGTTCCTGACACGCTCGCGCCTGTTCACCGACGAAGAGTCGGTCGAGATGGTGATCGCGGGACCGCCACTGCGAGGCCCGGAGGCGGCTGGACTCGTTTGACGCAGTTCTACACAACTGCGTTGGGGGGATAGGGCGGGGAGGCCGGGGAGTGCGTCGGGTTGGGGCTTGCTGTCATCGCGGGCCATCGTGAACTGTTTTGGGTGGGGAGCGCACGGAGTGCACTGAGGGTGCGCGTCGCTACGCTCTGCCCACCGCGCGCTGAAGTTTTTTTGAAACAGCAGTTCCATCAAAAATCAGCGGTGTTGCGCGCTGCGCCGAGCGTTGCAACCGGCGCACTCTCCGGGCTCCCCGAGCTATCCCCACAAAAAAGTCAGCGATGACGCGCGATGCACGGAGTGCTGCAAGCGACGCACTCCGTGAGCTCCGTGCGCTCCGCCTCCAAAGCCGTTCCGATCTGGAACACCTGAATGTGCGGCGTTAGGCTTGGGGCTTGGCTGTGCCACCCCACTATTGCCAACTGCCGTGACTTTGCATCTCCCGAGTGTTGGATCTGCTGACGTGCGCCGATGCGCGTCACTGTTGATGCTGGTGCTGGGGCCTGCGCTGGTGACTGCGCAGAAACCCACCACACGTCGAGCGCCGGCTACTCATCGCGCGGCCACGAAAGACACCACCAAGCGCGCGCCGATTCCGCCGCGCGCGCCGCCGCGACCACCGGTGGTGCGAGGACGGACGAAATCAGACAGTGCGGCCATCGCCTCACTCGATCGCGACTCGGTTGGTGATACGCGCTGGCCTGTGCGCACGCCGGCGTATGCGGCCGGTGCGTTGCTGCCGGGACATCGCGTCATCGCGTTTTATGGCAATCCGCTCTCGCGGCGCATGGGTGTGCTGGGCGAGTACCAGCCTGAGGAGATGCTGCAGCGTCTCGATCGGGAAGTGGCCGCGTGGCGCGCCGCGGATCCCGCGACGCCAGTGTTGCCGGCGCTGCATCTGATCGCGACGGTGGCGCAGGGCTCGGCCGGTTCCGATGGCAAGTGGCGCGCACGGATGGGTGACTCGCTGATCGCGAAGGTCATTCGCTGGGCTGACACACGCAATGCACTCGTCTTCCTCGACATCCAGGTCGCGAAGAGCACGATCCAGGCCGAGCTGCCGCCGCTGATGAAGTGGCTCGAGCGGCCGAATGTGCACCTTGGCATCGACCCGGAATTCTCGATGAAGGACGGCTCGAATCCGGGGAAGCGGGTGGGCACGTACGACGCGCGCGATATCAACTGGGTGCAGGACCAGCTGGCCGATCTCGTGAAGCGGAAAACCCTCCCGCCGAAGATCCTCATCGTGCACCGCTACACGCGGCCGATGGTCACGAATGCGCGCAACATCCACTTCGACCCGAATGTGCAGGTGATCATGCACATGGATGGCTGGGGCATTCCGCCCGTCAAGATTTCGAGCTACCGGTCTTACATTCAGTCGGAACCGGTGCAGTTCACGGGCTTCAAACTGTTCTACAAGAACGATGTTCGCGGTGCGTCGAAGATGATGGCGCCGGGCGAAGTACTGCGGCTCTGGCCGAAGCCGATCTACATTCAGTACCAGTAGACCGCATCAAACACAGCGAATCGCAGAACTGCAACTGACGCAAAAGGGCACCTGCGGCGGGGGGGGGG
>JANLPZ010000163.1:0-48684 GCA_031367535.1 Gemmatimonadaceae bacterium | reverse complement strand
GGGCGCGGCAGATCCGGCGCAAATCAAGGGCTCCGCATATCAAGGGGTCAGAGCACTTGATTTCCGTATCAAGTGCTCTGACCCCTTGATCGGTCACCGATCGATGAACTCCGCCATCCGCTGCCGCGTCCGATCCACGATCAGCCGCGTCACGTCAGGCCGCGCGTAGTGCCCCGCCTGATCGAAGTTCTGTCGCTCACCGCGCACGATGGCGTGATCCAGTACGGCGATAAGCAACACCTCTCGCCCGACCACCGGCTCGATGACGAACTTTCCGTCCGGCCCTGCGATCGCGGTGCCGCCGTTGGCGAAAAATTCACTGCCGTTGGCGATCAGTTCGTCGCGCGCGGGGGCGTCCTCAGGAAGATCCGACGCGCGCATCAACCCGGAGACCGCGATCACGTAGCTGCGCGACTCTTTTGCGATGAAGGAGGTGAGATCATGCGTGTTGTGCAGGCCGCCCGGCCACACGGACACGTGCAGGTCCTCGCCCTGTGCGTAGAGCGCCGCACGCGCCAGCGGCAGCCAGTTCTCGAAGCAGTTCAGACCACCGACCCGGAACGCCTCGAGCGCGTGCACCTGCAGGCCATGGCCATCACCCTGCGCCCAGGCGAGCCGTTCTTCGAACGTCGGTTGCAGCTTGCGATGTGTCGAACGAATCACGCCGTCGCGGTCGATGTACACCAGCGCGCAGTACAGGCTGTGTCCGCCACGATCGGCCGCACGCTCCATCACGCCGAGGTACACGGCGATATGATGTGTGCGCGCAACGGCGCAGACTTCCGCAAGATCGCCGCGATCGATGTCGACACCCTGCTCGAGATACCGCGCGAAGATCGCCTTCTGCTTCGCGTCGTTGAAGCGCGCGCCGTCGGTGCGTTCGAGCCAGAACGGATACCCTGGCACGAGTGCCTCGCCGAAGCAGACGAGCTGGCATCCTTCCTGTGCGGCCAGCGCGATGCAATCCACGACCTTGGCCAGCGTGGCGTCGCGATGCAGCCAGACCGGCGTGATCTGCGCGCACCCGACGATCAGTCGATCAGCGGCGGCGGCATGTGATTCCGGAGCGCGGAGAATTTCCATCAGCGTTCGATGTGGGGAGTGACTCACTCCGCCGGCCGCAATCCAGTGCGCGGCTGCGGGAACGATTGCGCGGCACAGGCAATACTTTGTGACGCATGCGAGGAACGATATCGCGTGCCTCGCCGCACCGCTCGAACCTCTCCCCTTCGCGCCCACATCCGATGCGTTCGCGTCTCGCACTTGTCGTTGGATTGATGATCGCCGCGTCGCCGACCGCACACGCGCAGGGGTATCCATTCAGCCAGCGCGGCACCGTGTCACAGCGGGTGGCCTTCACGGATCTCAGCATCGAGTACGGGCGCCCGACAGCACCGGGACGGACACTCTTTGGCACCCTCGTGCCGTGGGACAGCATCTGGCATCCCGGTGCCGACCTCGCGACGCAGCTCACGATCAGCCGTGATATCACCATCGAGGGTCAGGCGGTCACAAAGGGTACCTACACCCTGTGGCTGATTCCGCGCGCGAACGGCGCGTGGACGTTCATCCTCAACCGGAAAACGAAGGTGCAGCACACGCCGTATCCGGGTGCTGCCAGCGACGCCCTGCGGCTCGACGCGATACCGAATCAGGCGTCACACATCGAAACGTTGACGTGGTTCTTTCCCGCCGTCCTGCGCGACGAGGCGACGCTGCGATTTCAGTGGGGCACCACGGGCATCGACCTGCGCATCAGGGCCGCGTACCGACCCGCGTCATAGGACGGATCAAGGGGTCAGAGCACTTGATCGGATCAAGTGCTCTGACCCCTTGATCGGGGCCCCGTGAACTGCGCGCTTTGGGTTACGGCGCGAGAATCAGGTCGATGGCCGAGACGAGCGGCGAATACTGCTGCGGCACGCCGTGCGTGGTGAATTCCAGCGTATTGTCGCCGGACCGCAGATCGCTGATCGGCACGTCGATGATCTGCGCCAGCTGGCCCTGTGCGTTGACCGTGCGCAGAATGGCCAGCTCCGCGGCATTGAATCGACGCTCACGCCAGACGCCGCCGTTGATGCGATACCGCAGTGACGCGCTCTCCATCGGGACGGAATACCACTCCTGTACCGTCAGGTACCAGGCCGCGACGGACAGTCGCGCTGTCGTCATGCCAGCCACATCCACGTTCCGGAATGTGTGCACGTTCCGGGGACCGGCACTCTCATCGGCCACCCGATAACCGACACTGACAACGGGACCAGGCTGGTTCGATGCGTCACTGCCGGCGAAGCGTGAATCGTCGATCTCGTATTCCCGTGTCTCGCGTCGCACGGGTCCGTCGAAACCGACATTGTCCCATCGAGTCACCCACGCATCGCGATAGCGATCGGAACCCCAGCCCGGCGTGTACTTGCGCGTCGCATGATTGTGCGTCGAGAGCTGCACGTAGCCGACGTCGAAGGGCAGATTGATGTCGGTTTCATACAAAATCTTCGACGCCCCGAACGTGCTGCCGTCCGCCGATGCATCCGTGCCGCGCACGACGATGTGCGTACGCGAGATCTCGATCGAGAAGCGATTGAGCCGTCCTTCGACGCCCGTGACGCAGGGTGCAGTGCCGGCATCGCTCGCGGTCATCACATGCTCACGGAACACACCGACGAAACGCACACCGAGGGTGTTGGCGCCACACGAGCGCATGAAGTGCACTTCGACCGCGTTCCGTGGCAGCGCGCCACCTTCGTCGTTCGATGCGGTATAGATGAAATTCGGCGACGATTCGGGATCCTGTGTGATCGCGACCGAGAACCAGCCGTGCAGTCCCGACGTGAAGAAGCCTTCGGCATCGAACACGATCTTGCCGGTGCGCCCGCTGAAATCGAACGGTTGCCGGATACGGCTCGCGTTCTGCCCATAGTTCTGCGCGCCAACGGCCATCAGCAGATGCGGGCTCCGAATTGCCGTGTTCGCGTCGCAGATGGAGATATCGTTCGGCGGGAACACCTGCGCCGGCAGGTTGGAGCGACAGGTACCGATCGTCGCCGGTCCTGACGCGAAGGCGGCACCATTGGCGCTCGGTCCCTGCGCCGTGGTGCGCGACGTACTCCAGCTCGAGACGTTCAGATCACCAGCGCGACCGCGGTTGGCGGAAATCGCATCGAAGGTGTCACAGAACGCGGCAGACGGCAGACCACAGCCCGTCACGCCAGGCAGCGTTGGGGTTGGCGTCGGTGTGGGCGTTGGGGTCGGGGTGGGCGTTGGGGTCGGAGTGGGCGTCGGCGTGACGGTCGTGTCGACCGGCGGCGGCGCGGGCGCCGGCTCGACCGGCTTCTTTGGCCGACGGCGAAAGGAGGCCAGGACTTCGCCCGACGCCGGCTCGTTGGACAGCGCAGGGCTGTCGCTGCATCCGGCCGCCAGCACCAGCATGCCAGCCAGCGCGGCGTGCCCGGCCAGCTGTCGCATCGACAACATCGGGCGCGTCACGCGCTCCTCCGACCCGCGAACGGGTCGACCCGACAACGTGCGAACACTGTGTTCCGCGGCATCGCGGGCCATGTCCTTCGGCATGCAACCATCCTCCAAACAGACGGGGGCAGAGCGCGAGGACATGAACCACCAGCAAAAACGCCGGCATCATCGCCGTCGCCCGCGGACCAGATCGATCAATTGTTCCGGCACAGGTGGCCAGCAAGTAAACCCTTGCAGAGCAAGACACATGCCGAGGTCACCGCCGAATTTCCGTCCGGAGCCCTCATCACGTGGCCGGCGACCGTCTGCGAGGCGGCGAGCGAACGCACCGGCCGTTCCCATCTTGCGGCAAGAGGCAGCGGGGCAATGACCCGAAGATCACCGCCCCGCCGCAGTCCCGCAATTACGTCGCGAATCGCGACGTAATCGACTTACAGGAACCGCGCGAGCACGGCGCCCAAAGTCATGAAGACCACCGCGAGCAGCGCCAGCATGGCCGGCTGCATCGTGATGCCCGTGGACGTCGTCGCAGCCGGCACGGCGCGCGCCACAGGAGTGGTCGAGCTATGGACAGCCGGCGCCGCGACCAGACGCGTCGCAGTCGCAGGCGGCAGCGCGTTCATGATCTGCGCGGCCACATGAGAAGGCGTGCGCACATCCTTGCGCGCCGACGCCTCACGGCTGATCCGGGACCAGAGTTCGGCCTCGGGAGTGAGCTGATTGTTCGCCAGACGCGGGGCCGGGGCTTCGCCGTCGAGCCACGCGTTCAACGCCGCCATCGCGCCATCAGCGCGCAGCGGAACTTCACGATCGGCCAGCGGCCGATCTACCAGGGGCTTGTTCGCCGAGGGCGGGGTGACTTCTCGGTCTCCCCGCGCGCCCTCTGGATTGGGTGTCATGTCCATCATCATGCGTACTTCTCCTCGAGAAGAGCCTGCAACGCTTCGCGTGCACGATGCACACGCATCTTGAGCGCGCCGACAGTAGAGTCCAGCATCTCAGCCATCTCCTCGTACGATCGACCCTCGACGTGTTTCATCACGAAGGCCTCCCGCAACGACGGCGATAACTGGCCCAGGGCCCAGTCGAGGTCGACACGGAGCTCACTACGATCGAGCTCTTCGTCCGGCGTCGTCAGGTGTGACGGTTGGTCATCCTCTTCATAGCTCACGTGCGTGCGTCGGATGTTCTTCAACCAATCCTTGCACCCGTTCGCTACGATTCGGAAAATCCACGCATCGAACCGTCCGCGCACCTCACCGAGATGCGAAAACGCTTTGATGAACGAGGCCTGCATGATGTCCTCGGCGACATCAGGGGAGCCTGTCATATTCAACGCGTGCCGATACAGCGGATCGCTGTACTTCGTCACAAGGACGGCGAAGGCCTCTCGATCACCCGCCAGCACGCGGGCAATGGATCGGGCATCGACATCCGCCTGCTCGGCAATGTCAGCAGGAAGTGTTTGAGGGGGAGTTTGCACGTCGGCACGATAACTACCGTGTGACGCCCCCCACAACTTCCGTTCCGGCATGACGAGTGTTCCCATGGCACAAAGCAGACGACAGTCGGGAAGCAGCGTCACACGTTCGGGTGAGGCGCACGACGGTCACACCTCAGGTCGCTCGCACCGCGCTCGTCCCTCCCCATCCGTCGCGACGAATCTCGGCCGAGTGTTCGCCGAGTGTCGGAGGCCGCCTGAACACTGCGCCGCCGACACTCGACGGCATGCCGGTGAGCGGCGACGCGTCGTACTGGGCTACCGCTTCGCGCACGGTGCGGACGAGGCCAACCGGTACACCAGCGTGTGCACAGCGGGTCATCCACTCGCCGGCGCTGCGCCTCCGCATCGCACCCTGCACGGCCTCCACACATCGCGCCCGATGCGTGACGCGACCGGCGTTCGTGGCGAGCGATACATCGTCCGCCAGCGTCGCTGATTCGAGCACGCCGACCAGCGCGCGCCACTGCCCATCACTCCCAACGGCGATGACCATCGGCCGGTCAGCCGTCTCGAACAGCTGATAGGGCACCAGGTTCGCGTGCGCGTTGCCCCAGCGCTTCGCATCCTGGCCCGACACAAGCGTGTTCTGCGCGACATTCACCAGCGCCGCCACGGCGCTGCCACCAAGCGTGATCGTGAGGGTGCGGTCGTTCGCCGATCCGGTACGACCACCCGCCAGCGCGGCCAGCACAGCGATCGCCGCATCCTTGCCGGCCAGAACGTCGATCAGCGCGACCGCAGTCTTCACCGGCGCGCCCTGCGGTTCTCCCGTGACACTCATCCATCCCGCCTCCGCCTGCATCGCGAAGTCGTAACCGGGCCGAGCATGGTCAGCTGGGAATCCTTGTATTCGGCACCAGATCAGCCGTGGACTGTCGGACAGTAACTGAGCAGTATCAAACTTGTTACGCGACAACGCTCCAGGTAGGAAGTTTTCGACGACCACGTCGGCTTCACCAATGAGCTGCGCGACGAGCGCGCGATCATCGGCTGACCGCAGATCGGCTGTCAGCGATCGCTTGTTCCGGTTGATGCTCAAGAAGTAGGCGGATTCGCCACGCTCATCGAAGGGCGGACCCCATCCACGCGTTTCGTCGCCGCCATCCGGTCGCTCGACCTTGATGACGTTCGCGCCCAGATCACCGAGTGTCATGGTACACAGGGGTCCAGCCAGAACTCGACTCAAATCGAGTACTTTTATGCCGTGGAGCGGCGAAAGTGTCACGTTAGTGATTTGTTGATGCTGGATAGTGGTGACTCTACGATATCGAGCTGATGGGCAATGCCTGAGTTGTTGCAGGACTTGCATTTCGTCTTCGGCCGCGTATTCTTACCACGTTGTCACGCAGCCGCGTTGCGCCACGAGAGCGCTGACGCGGCGCTTCGTAGTATCTGACGCGCCGAACCGGGGTTTCCAACCCGACGCGACGGCGCCTATCAATCTGTATGGAACCCATGATTCCCGACGTGCCCGTTGCTCCCACCGAGGTGGCGCCGACTCCGGCTCCGCCCGTGAAGCGCAGCCCCGGCCACCGCGGCACCGATATTCGCGATACGGTCGCCGAGATGACTGCCCGCGCGAATGAGATCCAGTTCGAAGCGGGCAGCAAGATGGCGAATGCCCTCAAGAACATTGTGCGCGCCGCCATCGCCGACACTGAACTGAGCCTGGAAAGCACGCGTGACGTGGTGGATTACTTCCGCCGCCGCGCCCTGATGTCCACGGAGGACGCGCAGGGTTTGCTGGATGAGGTCGCCGAGTATGCGTCGAAGCGCAAGCCGGTCGAGCCGCCGCCGGGCAAGGTCGCCCCGGGCAAACCGACGGCCGCCAAGGTGCAGCCGCTGGCGAGTCTGGCCGAAGCGCTGTCGTTGCCGGTGACGCCGATCGTGAATGCGGGTCGTCCGACGGCTGGCCCGCCGACCATTTCTTCGCCGGCACCTGCGCCGGTGAAGGTTGCGCCGCCCTCGCCGATTCCTGAGCCAACGGTGATTCCGCTGGCGAATACCTCGATCGCGAAGGCTGCAGCTGCGAAGGCGCCTGTCGCGGAGGCACCGAAGGCAGAGGCGAAGCCCGCCGCGCCAAAGGTTGCTGAAAAGGCGGCTGCTCCGGCCGCGAAGGCGGCGGCACCAGCGGCGAAGGCCGCAGCACCGGCAACCAAGGCAGCAGCGCCTGCCGCCAAGGCGCCCGTTGCAAAGGTCGCCGCCAAGGTTGCAGCGAAGGCCCCGGCCAAGCCTGCCGCCAAGGCGCCTGCCAAGCCTGCTCCGAAGAAGAAGTGAGCTGGGCGGCGACACGCCGCTCCGCTGTCGTTCTGCTCGCATGAAACGCCTGCGGTGCCAATCCGGCACCACAGGCGTTTTTGCGTGGTGCGTGAGACCGCGGAGTGGTCCAGCTGCGTGTACGCACCTTGTGTCGTGCGACACGCGGCGTGCTGTGGTAGCTTCGCCCGCCATGTCTGAGCCGACGAGTAGCGGATGACGCCCGCCGAAATAGTCGCGAGTGCACCAGCCCGTGTTGATCTCGCCGGCGGCTGGACGGACGTCGCACCGTACACTGTCGAAGTTGGCGGGGCCGTCTGCAACATCGCCATCGAGCTGCGCGCCGTCGCGACGGTGACATCGGCTGACACACACGTGGCACCGCCGACTGATGCGTTGATCAATGCAGCGTGGCAGCGTGCCGGCGCCCCGCCCGTCTCGGTGCGACTGCATTCCAGCATTCCACTCGGTGCAGGACTCGGCGGAAGTTCAGCGGCCGGCGTCGCGCTTGCTGCAGCGCTGGCAGCGTACGGCGGCGTGCGCCACACGCCAGACGTGCTGGCCGAACTGAGTCGAAGCACCGAAACAGAGACACTTGGTGTCGCAGGCGGCTGTCAGGATCACTACGCAGCCGCGTATGGCGGCGCGCTGCTGCTGCGGTGTGGTGTGACGACGGTCGCGGAATCGGTGCTCATGCGCGACGCCACGATCGCGGCCCTCGAGGAGCGCGCAATGATTGCCTATACCGGTGAGTCGCGCATGTCATCACGCACGATCACCGCGGTGCTCGACGCGTATCGCGCCGGCGAATCCCAGACCTGTGATGCGCTGGCAACGATGGCAGCACTCGCGCACGACATGGCGGCTGCGTTGCGGGATGGCGACATCGATCACCTCGGCATGCTGCTCGCGCGACAGTGGGCAGCCCAGCGTGCGCTGCATCCGACGATCACGACGCCACTGATCGACCGCATCGTGCACGATGTTGCGGACGCCGGCGCGCTCGGCACGAAGGCGCTCGGTGCATCGGGCGGTGGATGCGTATTGGTGATCGCGCGCGAAGGCCGTGTGGCGGCGGTGCGCGCGGCGCTGGAGCAGCAGGCGACACTTCTACCGTTACGTGTGGCGCGCAGCGGTGTGCATATCCATGTACCAGGCGAGAGAGACTGATGCCGATCCGACCGGGTGATGCCCGCGCGCTGACCGAAACGCTGGTGCGCATCGACTCGCGCAATCCGACGCTGGTGCCCGGCGCACCAGGAGAATCGGGGGTGGCGCACGTGTTGGCTGAAGTGCTTGGCGGCTGGGGATTCCGGCTCGATTGGCAGGATGTGCGCGATGGACGCTCGAACCTGCTCGCACGCGTCGGCACACCAGCGCCGGGCGCTCCGGTGCTGATGTTCAACGGGCATCTCGATGTCGTGGGTGTGGATGGGATGGATCATCCACCGTTCGCGCCGACGATCGATGGCGACCGGCTGTATGGGCGCGGCAGCTGCGACATGAAGGCGGGTGTCGCGGCAATGTGTGTAGCGGCGTGGCAGGCGGCGCAGCGCGGAATTCGCGGCGAAATCATCGTCGCGGCGGTGATTGACGAAGAATTCGAATCGCTGGGCACGCGCGCGATGCTCGAGAGGGGCACGCGCGCGGATGTTGCCGTCGTGACGGAGCCGACACGCCTCGCGATCTGTCCGGCGCATCGCGGATTCGTGTGGCTCGAATTCGCGTTCACGGGACGCGCCGCACATGGCAGTCGCTACGACATTGGGATCGATGCGATTCAACACGCCGCGGTGCTGCTGACCGCGCTGGATCGGTATCAGCACAGCACGTTGATCACGCGCACACATCCGCTGCTTGGACGTGCGTCACTGCATGCATCGACGATCGCTGGCGGTGTGGGATGGAGCACGTATCCGGACGCGTGCACACTGCGCGTCGAGCGTCGCACGGTGCCCGGCGAATCGACCGCGTCGGTGTTGCGTGAGGTCGAGATGCTGCTGAGGGAATTGCGCGCGTCGGATCCGACGTTGTCGGTGACGGTCCGCGTCGACACGGCGCAGGGGCCAAGCGACGTGGCGGTGGATGCGCCGCTAGTGCAACGCTTGTCGGCGGCGCATCTGGCGGCGCGCGGCACGGTGCCGCCAGTGGAAGGGTTGAGTGCGTGGACCGATGCCGCACTGCTCAACGATGCGGGTATTCCGGCGGTGTGTTTCGGTCCTGGCGATATTGCGCTGGCGCACGCGGCGACGGAGTACGTGCCGCTCTCGGAGATCGATGCCGCGACAGCGGTGCTGACCGCCTTCGCCCTCGACTGGTGTTCTCAAGGAATCGCTGTCGCATTGGGATGACCCATCCGAATTCGACAGCGATTCGTTCACTCGTAGCCACGGACATTGTTGTGACTGCAGCACAGTACGACGCACTGGAGCATGCGATCGCGAATCGGTCGCGTGTCGCGATTCGATTGAACGGTGCCGAGATGGTGGTGATTCCCGAGGCGATCCAGATGAAGGGTGGTCGCGAGCTGTTGCTGACCCAGAACCCGTCGAGCGGGTTGCCGCTGCTGGTGCAGATCGACGACATCGAGCGGCTCGAGGTGGTGCGTTGAGCGCTCGCTACCCGCTGGTGGCGGTGTATGCGGACGAAAGTTGTCTGGGGAATGGCAAGCAGGGCGCGACGCCGGGCGGCGCTGGCGGACTGGTCGAGTATCAGCTGAAAAGTGGCGACCTCGTCTGCAGGGATTTCTGGATCAGTGAGCCGGACACGACCAACAATCGCATGGCCCTGCAGAGCGTGATTCAGGCCTTTTCGCACCTGTCCGCGAAGGGGGAAAAGCTGAGCGTCGTGTTCACGACTGACTCGCGATATCTGGTGGATGGCATGACGCAGTGGGTGCACGGATGGGCTCGCAAGCAGTGGCGAAAAGCCGACGGCAAACCGGTCGAGAATCTCTCGTTGTGGCATCAGGCGATGTCAGTCGTCTCGAAAGGCGGCCATGAAGTGGAGTGGCGCTGGGTGCGAGGCCATGCGGGTCATCCGCAGAACGAATGGGCCAACCATCTCGCGACGACCGCCGCCGCAGATCAGACAGAGTCGACTGGTCTCGTCGAATCCGGATTTGCGACCTGGATGGCGTCATTGCCAGCCGCAGTCCGGAAGAGTGGTCCACCGTCGCCATTTCCGAATGCCGTATCGTTTGCGCCTGCCCGAGCCCTTCCTGCCCTGTGATACCGCCCTATTCTGCAGCGATGACCGCCGATCCAGCCGTTCTCGATCGGATTTTCGATCGCCTCGTCCGCACGCTGTCAGCGGGAGGGCCGGACCAGTTCCGGGCCCCATTCACGGTCGCCGAGATCGTGCAATCGCTGGTGCCGTATCGCACGTACCGCAACGAACTGGGCGTGGACACGCTGCAGGACTACGAACACGCGGTGCTGGAAATGCTCGCCGGCGAACGTGGTTGGCTGGTGTGTGATCCGGATACCGTCGCGGTGATCAAGAAGGAGTTGGCATCTCCTGATCCCGATACCGGTTTGCTGCGACGGTTGCAGACGGTCGAAGTTCGCATGGGTGCGATTCGCATGCCGGTGGCCGGTGAGCCGCGGGCACCGATCGCACGCGAAGGTGACGACGTTTCTTCCGCGCCTTCCGCAGAACGCACGGTCGCGACGACACCGGTCGGAGAACGAAAGGTGCTGTCCGATGCGGTGGCGATCGGCGCCGTGATGGATCGTGAAGACGCTGAGCGTGCCGGGAGCGCGGCCGGTGCGAGCGAGAAATCGGCGGTGGAATCGCCGAGTGCGAAGCCGCAGGGCTCGAAGAAATCGCGCCGGACGCCGCGCGCATCGTCGGTAATTTCGCCGGCGCCCGAACCGGTGCGCGCGACCGACGCGCCGGTGCTGCCTTCAGTGGCGGATCTGGCGACGCTGGTACCGCCGACCGAGCCGGTGACGACACCGTTGCACAGCGTGCAGGGCGTGACGATTGCGCGTGCGCAGACACTGGCGCGCATCACGCCCTTGTCGGTGCCGTCGGTGTACGGCGATCCGATCGATTTCCGCGGCGTGCGACATGCACCGGTGGACATCGGCGGGGTGATTTTTCTGTTCGGTATCGTGGCGCGCGAACTCGGCTTCTCCGTCGAGGCGATGGCGAGTGGTTTTCCCCGCTGCGAAGCGAAGAAACAGATCTCGCCCGGCAAGTGGGCTCGGCTGCGCATCGACTTCGAACACGAGAGTCGTCAGTTCCGCGATGCCGGTCGGAATCCCGCCGCAGTTGATCTGATCGTCTGCTGGCGTGACACGTGGCCCGATCGTCCAGCGTCGCTGGATGTGCTGGCGCTGGATCGGGTGTTGTCGACACTCGCGCGGGACTGACGTTGATGCCAAACGCACCAGCATCCACCGACAAGGGCGGCCCGTGCCCGTACTGTACCAACACAATTCCGGCCGGCCGCGCGGTGTCGTTCTGTCCGCACTGCGGGCTCAACGTGACTGTGGCGCAGTGTCCTGCCTGCAGCAGTGACGTGGAGCCGGGCTGGCACTTCTGCGTGACCTGCGGACGCGACGTGAGTGCGTTGCCGAAAGTGCCTGGCGGTGCGGCGCGCGACGCGGCGTTCTAGCCGCGCACGGCTGCGGTGCCGCGCCGCTACATGGCCATCAGGTATTCGCGACATCGTGAGCGCCATGAACGAGCGAACGCCGACGCAGCCAGGTCGACGCGACCGGAACGCGCGCAGCCGGGCAACAGTCGAATGCGTAATTACGGAATGCAGATCGTCAGCACCGCGGAGCCGATCACGCGTCCACCCGCCTGAACACAAGCTTTCGGATAACGATCGTAGCGTTCATAGCGGCGATCGCGGTGCCGATACCGCTCGAGCTCACGTTCGCGTTCATACCGTTCCCGCGCATACCGCTCTCGCTCCCACCGATCACGCTCGTACCGTGCGCGTTCATACCGCTCCTGTTCATAACGATCGCCGTCGTATCGCTCATGATCATACCGATCCCGATCGCGGCGGTCGTCATCCCGACGGTCGTCGTAACGGGAATCGTCGCGGTCACGACGACAGCCCCACGCTTTGCCGCGTCCGCACTTCGGATCGTCGCGATCGCCGGTGAAAACACCGGACAATGAGGTGTTGGCTGGCGCGGTGAATCCGGCATCCGAGTTGCGCGCGGTTGGGGATGTGGCCAAGGCCGCAAACACTGCGGTCGGGGCGAGCAGGGCGAGCGCGGCAGTGGCGAACAAACGGTTGCGCATGGAGCCTCCGGAGATGATCAACCTCGATCGGTCGAGCGACAGCAGTGCATCGGCCATGCCTTGACCCTAAGTTGTTTTATGGCAACAACTTGACTAATTCGGCCGAGCGAAATCGTCCTCCACACCGCACGGCCGGCGTCCCCATTGGAGGACAGGTGCTCAGAACGTGATCGTCGCACCGCCGAGGCTGAGCCCTGCTGCCAGTCCGAAGAGCACCACGCGATCGCCCCGCTGAATCCGCCCGCTGTGCACCGACTCGGCGAGGGCCAGCGGCATCGAGGCCGCGATGCAATTACCGCGTGTGGCGAGGTTCACGACGATCTGATCCTCGCGAAAGCCGAGCAGCTTCCAACCCAGTTCAATGCCGTGCCGGCTCGCCTGATGCGGGACGACGGCAGCAATTTCGTTGCGGGTCCAGCCGGCACTGTCGCAGAGCATGTCCATGAACGGCAGCAACAGCGGTGCGGCCTTTCGGAAGAGTTGCGGCCCGCGCATCGCGAAGAGATTGTGCGCCGCCGTCGTGTCGGGGGCATTCGGATGGTGCAGCGTGCCGCCGCCGCTGATCTGACTCAGCTCTGCACCGGAGTGCCAGGTCTGCAATCGTGTGGTATGCAACGCACTGCCCGAGTCGCCTGCGTGCGAGACGACCACTGCCGCGGCAGCATCACCGAACAACACCGCACTTTCCGGCTCAGCCGGATTGAGACTGTGCGTCGCACTTTCGCTGCTGAAGACGAGCACGTGACGATGCGCACCACTGGCGACGAGGCGCGCCGCGACGTCGAATGCCGCGAGAAACGAGAGGCAGGTCGCGTTCACATCGAAGCAGGCAGCGACGCCTTCGGGCGCGTGCAACTCACGCTGCACGAACACGGCGGTGCACGGAATCGCCTGCTGCGGTGTGCTCGAGGCGCCGATGATTGCCGTGAGATCAGCCACATCGATGCCGGCCATGTCGAGCGCCTGTCGCGCGGCCTGCGCGGCCATGAAAGCCGACGTTTCACCGGCGCAGCGCCGCCGCTCGCTGACGCCGGTTCGATCGACGATCCAGCCCGGCACGAGTCCAAGCGCCGTTTCGAGTTCGTCATTGGTAACGACACGCGGCGGCAGGTACGAGCCGATACCGGCGATACGCGCAGGCAGCGACGCAGATGGCAACGATGCAGATGGCAACAACGCGGATGGCGAAGCCAAGTGCCTCATGCCAATTGTACCCGCGACTCGACATGTTGCGCGCGCCATGTGCAAATGACGCGGCGGCGCTTGGCTCCTGGTTCCGGTGCACTGACCCCTTCGGAGACGGAGCATGCAACAACCCGGCAGCCGTACTCGCGCAGTGCATCGTGCACGCCCAAGCGTACTCGGCCTGCGACAGCCGGGAACTCACGCGGATCCGAGACGTCCACCTGAATGTCGAGCGCACCCGCTGCATGCTGCTCGGCGCGGTACTCGACGATTCGTGCGTCGGCCAGCAGGATCATGCGACGGATTGCGTCGGGGAAGACAGGGCGCAGCGAATCGTCGGCGCGCGGAAACCAGCAGAGATCATCCTGTCGCCCTTCGATGGCCGCAATACGCTGCCACGACGAACCACAGACACATGGCGTCGCGTCGAGACGCAGGACATCGCCGAGTCGATAACGAATGATGGGCTGCGTGTATCGCCACAAGTCCGTGAGAATGGGGGTGACGCGTGCCGGATCGTGCGGCGAAATCGTTTCTGTCTGCATCACCATCACATCTTCCTGCACATGGAGCGCGCCGTGGCGACAAGTCACCGCGACGAGGCCTTCGGTGCATTGATACACCTCACCGACAGCTGCCTGAAAGCTACGCTCGAGACGTGCGCGTTCGTGGGGGTCGATGACTTCGGCCACCGAAATGAGCCGCGACGGTGCGGCGCGCAACACACCGCGCTCCCTGGCATCGGCAAGCAGTCCAAGCAATGACGGCGGGCCCACGATCAGGCGTGGGCGAAACTCATTCAGCGACGCCACCATCTCCTCGAGCGGCTGCATCAGGTCGAAGAACCGGAAGCGCACCACGGACGACGTGCGCTCATACAATCGACTGTTCGCGCGCAGAAAAAACGCGACGCGATGTCCGGGCTTGAGATCGGGAATCGCACGGGCGAGGATGGTTCCGGCCCATCGCGTCGTTTCGTCGGGGCTGACGAGAAAGAGGCCGCGATGTCCGGATGTGCCACTCGACAATCCGACCGTGCAGCCCTGCACGGCGCTGCTGAAATCGCGGCGACGTTCCGCATCGACGGCAACCTGCATTACGGCGTCGCGTGTGACGCCGATCGTGGTGAAAAGATCGAAGTGCTCCATCATCGATTGTTTGGTCACCGTCGGCAATGAGCGCCACGCGCTGGCGGGCGCGTTATTCCAGAGCGCACGGTAGAACGGACTGCCTGCGCGCACACGGTCAACCAGTGCCGCGGCACGCTGCGCCTGCCATGCGTGCAATCGCTCACCGTGCAATGTGGCCGCGCGCCATCGGGCCGCCACATATGCCGCGACGATATCGAGCCGGCTCACGCGTTGCGGCCCCAAGCGAGCGTGTCAGGACAATGCGTCGGCAGGATCGTGACGTCGGGACGCGTGGCTGCAAACTGCTGCAGCGCTTTCAGCGTGCGCGACAACGCATGCATGTCATCCTGCATCAGTGCCGTAATCGGATGCGGTGGGCGGAGTTCCCGATACGCCTGCGATGTCCACGCACCATCCGCGCACAGCAGCACCGGACCGCGATCGGTGCGCAGCAGCGCGCCGAGTTGTCCGCGCGCATGGCCTGGCATACCAACCAGCACCACGCTGCCATCGTCGAACAGATCGTGCGTGGCGCCGAGGTGCGGCAGCGGTGCGCCATCGAGCCGTTCGATCACAGTTGACCGCGCAACGAAATCCGTCGGAAAGAGTCGCTGCAGAATACCGCGCCGCACCGCATCGATCCCACGCGCGGACTGTTGCAACGCGAGTGCCGCGCGTGACATCACAAACCGTGCCTGCGGAAAATCGTGTAATCCTGCCACATGATCGGCGTGCAGATGTGACACGATCACGGTGCGCACATCCGCGCCCGAGACAGCGTGTGCCTCGAGCTGCAGCAGCGCCGACGTGCCAATAGTCGTCGGCGTCGCATACTTGTAGAGTCGGTCCGGCCAGTGCGCGAATGCCTCCAGCAGGCGAGGCGCGTAGCCGGTGTCGAACAGCAGCGCGCCTCGCGCCGGATGCCTGATCAGAAATGCCGGTGCGTGACATCGGATCTCATGCCATCCGGTACCGCGCGCCACAAAGTTCGCGCGCGCCGTGCAATAGCCGGTGTCCAATATCGCGAGCGCGACGGGTGCAGTCATCGCGCCGCGCCGTTGCGTCGCAACGCATCGATAGTGCGTGCGAGACCGTCCGCCGATGACACGCGCGGTGAGTATCCAAGCACCGCGCGCACACGTGAGATATCGTACGTCTGCGTACGCGCGAGAATCTGCGCGGAATACCGCGTCAGCGTCGGCTCGCGCTTCGTGATGGCGGAAACTGCCTCCATCGCCGCGGCGGCGACCATCACAACCGACAGCGGCAATGTGCGCTGCGGTGCAGGAAGCCCGACGCCTGCCAGCAGTGTCCGAATCATCTCCCACAGTGGTACATGTTCGCCACCGGTCACGAGAAACGTGTCGCCAAGACCTCGCTCAGTCACCAGCGCACAGTCGATGGCCTGCACCACGTCATCGACATGTGTCACGTCCACTGCATTCAACCCATCGCCGATCTGTGGCAGCGCACCACGCCGCGCGGCGTGCAGCAGTCGCGGCACGAGGGCGCGGTCACCGTCGCCATAGATCGCCTTCGGCCTCAGCGTGACGGTCTCGAGATGCGGCGTCGCCGCGCGCACGAGTTCCTCGGCGGCACGTTTGGTCCGCGCGTAATTACTGCCGTCGTGTGATGGATACGGTGCTGAGTCATTGAGCAGATGCTGATCACGGCCGTCAAAGATCACTGCCGGTGACGAAATGTGCACGAGGCGGCGCACACCACTCGCGCGTGCGGCCGTGATCACGTTCGTCGTGCCGATCACATTGGCGTCGATGAAAGTCTGTCGCGCGCCCCAGGGTGCAGAGAGTGCGGCCGCGTGCACGATCGCGTCACAGTCACGCGCCGCCGCCGTCAGCGCAGCGATGTCATCGAGTGCGGTCAGACACACATCGACATCAGCGTCGAACACGAGGCGTGCAGCGTCGCGCCCCTGGGCACGCACGGCGATCCCACGCGACACGAGCGTGCGCACCACATGACTGCCGAGGAACCCGGACGCACCGGTAACGAGGACTCGGCGGAGTGACGTGGCCATCCGGGCATCATACACTGCAGCCCGATGTCAGTCACACGATGGTGCGCGTCAATCGCTGCAGTGTGTGCGACGGAACATCGGTGGAACCACCGGTTGCACACGCGTCGAGCAACAGGCGCGACGCGAATTCCATCTCGAACATGGCCAGCAACGCGTGCAGCGCGCCGCCGCCGGTGCCGTATCCCTCGAGGCAGGCTTTGCGCGCCTCGCGTTCCCAAAGCCACGCGATCTCGAACGCTTTTTCGTCACCGCCGGCCGCGCGCGCTGCTTCGGCCGCGACTTCTGCGAGTGAGACGAGCAGTCGCGCGACATCACGCCATGGCGATTGCGGCGCCACGCGTTCCTGATCGGGAAGGAACGCATCGCCGTCGAACTCGACGACGGTGAGCTTTCGCGGCGGCGCCATGACGATGGTGTCCAGGCGCAGATTGCCATGAATCCGATGCACGAGACCCGGTGCGGCTTCGGCGGCAGCAGCGAATTGCTGCAGCTTGCCGGGCAGGACGTCGAGGGCTGTCAGGAGCGCGGGATCACGGGGACGGAGGTCGTGATCGGCGGCTTTGAGCGCGACTGTCGCGCTCGTGAGCGTCGTCCAGACGCGCGCCACCCACGTCTCGACATCGCTCACGGTCGCCGGCAACGCACCGACCAGCACACCCTGATCGAACGGGCGACCAAGTGCGGCGTGCAACTCGCGTGCGATCATGCCGACGGCGCGCACGTCGTCGAGGGCCGATGCCTGCAGCGACGGATCACCATCGAGGGCGCGCTTGAGTCGGCCGACGATCACGCTGCGCACCGTGGCGGCGCCCGGCACGATGTCCTCGAGTATCGCGCTCGCGCTCCGCTGACCGTCGGGTCCACGAATGATGGCGCTTCCGAGCAGCGTCGGTGCCACGCGCACGCCGGGCACGCGCTCGAGATGGCGCAACAGATCCAGTTCCGGCTGGCCACCGTGCGTCAATCGGCCGTACACGATCGCCACGGCGCCCGGCTCGAACAGCACGACATCGTGCCGACGCCCGAGGATCTGCCGCGCGCCTCCGTTCACTGCCTCTTTCACCGCGGGTCGTTCCGGCGCCGCGAGCCACTCCCACCCGTCTGCGCGAATCGAGGTTCCGCTCGACATGGTGTCGCGCAGCCACGTGCAGGCGTCAGGGTCGGCCCAGGCCGAAGCGAGTGTCGACAGAACCGAGCCGTCGCCACTGAGCTGTTGATGCAGCACGCGTGCACCGGGGGGCGCGAGTCCGGACCAGAGACGGAGTGCGGCCTGCCGCATCGTCGGCACGCCGCTGCTCGGCACGGTCTCGAGCAGGCAGATCGCGGCCAGCCCACGGCATGGCGGGAGCGCAAAAGTCGCCGCCAGGGAGTACGGCAACGCCGGCTCGGCCGAGCCGGGGTATTCGCCGACCCAGGCCGACCACGCAACCGGCGGAACGGACGTCAACGCGGCCAGGAACTCGGCGGCCACGGGCGCACCGCTTCCCACGGTGGTCTCGGTCACCGTCTCACGTCCGGAGTCTGGATTCGTCGGGCACCGCTCTGCTCGCTCCGGGTATCATCCGCACGGCGCGCCGCCAGAAACGATGCGCCGCACGCAGCTTTCACTGGTTCCCAAGCCATTTGTCTCCGCCGAGGGCATCCCTCGCGCCGGTTTCCAGTCCGACCCGCCACTCGACCAACGCCATGGGCACGCAAGGCACCGCCACCGACATCGTCATCCTCTCCGCTGTTCGTACCCCGTTCGGCACGTTTGGAGGCACACTGCGCGATATGTCGGCGGTGGACCTCACGGTCGTGGCAGCGAAGGCTGCGATGGCGCGCGCCGGCGTCGAGCCGAATGAGATCGGGCATTCGATTTTTGGCAACGTCATTCAGAGCACAACGGACACCGTTTACTTCGCGCGTCACGTCGGCCTCAAGGCCGGATGCCCGATCGAGGTGCCCGGACTGACGGTGAACCGACTGTGTGGATCGGGCTTTCAGGCGATCATCAACGGCGCACACGAGATCATGACCGGCGATGCCGACGTTTGTCTGGTCGGCGGTGGCGAAAGCATGTCGACCGTCCCGCATGCGGCGCGCGGACTGCGCTGGGGTCTCTCGTATGGCACGTCGCCGAAGCTCGAGGATCTGCTGTTCGAGGGCCTCACCGACTCGTACTGCCAGACTCCGATGGGCATGACGGCCGAGAATCTCGAGAGCGCCTATCATCTCGGGCGACAGGCGGCCGACGAGTTCGCGTTGCGCTCGCAGCAGAACACGCGAGACGCGTGGGCGAAGGGTCTGATCAAGGACGAGATCGTGCCGGTGCCGGTGCTGGACAAGAAGACGAAGCAGCTGGTCGATTTCGCGCGCGACGAACATGCGCGGCCGGACAGCACGATCGAATCGCTGGCGAAGCTGCGTCCGGTGTTCAAGGCGGACGGTGTCGTGACCGCCGGTAACGCCTCGGGACTGAATGATGGTGCCGGTGCGCTCGTGATCGCACGCGCCGAGTGGGCGAAGAAGCGCGGCATCGCACCGCTAGCGCGATTGGTGAGCTGGGGGGTCAGCGGCGTCGACCCGCGCATCATGGGCATCGGGCCGGTGACCGCGTCGCGCACTGCACTCGTTCGCGGCGGCATGAGACTCGACCAGATGGATCTGATCGAGGTGAACGAAGCGTTCGCGACGCAAGCACTGGCAGTTCAGAAGGAGCTCGGCATCCCGATGGAAAAGTTCAATCTGCACGGCGGCGCGATTGCGATCGGACATCCGCTCGGCGCGAGCGGCGCACGCATTGCGGCCCATCTCACGCATGCACTGCGCACGACCGGCAAGAAGTACGCCCTCGGGTCGGCATGCATCGGTGGCGGACAGGGCATTGCCGTGATTCTGGAGTCGATGGCGTGAGGCGACTGGGGCGAGCCGTCACCATCGCGGTGGCGGCGTTGCTGGTGCGGGGCTCACTCGCGGCGCAGCAGGATCGCACCGCCATGCAACGACCCGGTGGTCCGTGGCCGATCAAGACGCGAGAGCATGTCGATCTCTGGCTGCACGGCTTCGCGTTGCTGTCGACGGACACGAGTCAGGTACCGCTGTTTCGGCGCGGGTATCGCGACTCGATGATCGTGGTGCGGAACAGTGCGCAACAGTCGTCGCGGCTGGACACGGTGCGCGTTGCGCTGCTGCAGACGCTGGCGTCGACGCCGCAGCTGCTCAACGCGCAGTTCTATCCGTTGCACTTCACCAACTTCGGCACGCTGCGTGTGTCGCTGCAGCTGCTGACGCAGGTCAAGGGCGACGTGAAAGCGGTGCGGGACAAGGATCAGCAGCGTTTCGTGGCGCTGGCGGCGAACTACTTCAGCACGGTACCCGAACGTGAGTTCGCCGAGCAGTTCAGCGTCGCGCTGGAGAGTGAAGGTCAGCGCTTCTACCACGCCAACTGGCTGGAGACTCAGCGGACACGCGCACCGGTGCTGGTGCGCGCCGACTCGCTCTGGCGTACGGTCTGGTTTCCAAAGCTGGCCGGATTCCTGCGCGGCACGCAGCAGCGGACCGGCGAGATCCTCGTCTCGCCGGTGATCGAGGGCGAAGGACGCACGATCACGGCCGATCCGACGGTTGGGACGTCGATGGTGGTGACACTTCCGCCGTCGGTGGATCGTACGGTGGAAGTGTTGTACGGTATCGTACACGAGGCGACGGGCAGTTTTGCGGCGGCCGCCGTGACAGAGAACATCACGCCGCGGCAGAAGGCGGACGGAGCGGGTGACCGGTTGCAGACGGCGGCGGCGCTGCGGGCGGGCTTGTTGTTGCTGCAACGCACGTTACCGGCCGAGGCGGACGGGTACGCGCGATTTTACTTGCGTCTGCTCGGCCAGCCACAGCCCGCCGCCGGAACGGCAGCGTCGGCTCTCGAGGCGGCGATGCCGATCAGTCCCGAGATTCTCGAGACGATGAAGAAGCAGCTCGACCTCTATCTCGGTGGATTGTGACCTGTGGCTGACGACGATTCGAAGGTGGCCGTGACGCCGCCGATCACGCTCGATCGCGGCGCGATGGAACGTGTGCTCGCGCGTGCCTCGGAACTGGCGTCGCAATCCGCCGACGCGCCGGACGGCATGACCGAGGCGCAGCTGTTCGAGATCGGGAAGGAAGTCGGCCTCTCGCCGGCGACGCTGCAGCAGGCGCTGGCCGAAGAGCGCACCCGCGTGGTGCTCGCCGAAGAGACCGGGCTCGAAGCGCGCGTGATGGGGCCGGCCGCGGTGAGCGCGACGCGCGTCATTCCGCAGTCGCCGGAAGCGGTGCTTTACGCGCTCGAAGAGTGGATGCGCACGGACTATCGCATGCTGGCGAAGCGTCGCTTCGGCGCCCGTCGCACGTGGGAGCAGCGCGGCGGGATGTTCGCGGAGTTGGATCGTACGCTGCGCGGCAATCAGGCGGCGGCGACACTCGCGCGCGCAACGGAAGTGGCCGCGACGGTGAGTCCGATCGGCGACGGTCGGACCGCCGTGCGTCTCGACGCGGACATCACGCAGCTGCGATCGTCGCGGAAGAGCGGCGGCATCGCACTGGGCGCGGTTGGTGTGGTGATGGGGATGGTGCCCGTGATACTTGGCGCGGTGCTGGCGCCGATCACGATGTTGCCGCTGTTCCTGGCCGGTGGTGCGCTGCCGGTGCTGGGCTTCGGGCTCGGCGGCTGGTCGACGATCAAGAGTCATCGCAAGCAGGCGGAGCGCGCGCAGCTGGCGCTGGAGCAGTTGCTGGATCGCCTCGAACACGCGCCGCTGCCGCGCGCGTCGTTGCCGAGCGGTGCGTCGCCATTGCTGACGGACACGTTCACGGCAGTTGCACAGGGAATGCGCGACGTCGCCAAAGCCGTCCAGGACGCGGCGGCGTCGAAGCGCGGACTGCGATAAGACGCTCGAGCTGCGTCAGCAACGTCAACTGCAACTGATTCAACTTAGAGGCGCGACAGCGAACTGCTCCGACGCACAGACGCAAAGAAACGGCACAGCTTTCAGGTGCTTAGCGATCTTCGCGCGCACGCGAGCCGGATACATTTTTTTGGAACTGCAACTGCCAGGAGCAGTTCAACAAAAAAACTGATGTCGGACGCCGCGAGGCATTGCTCATAATTTCGCGGAGCGCTTGGCGCCTTAGCGGCTTTGCGTCAGGGCAGTTCAGGCTTTGCGACTCTGCGTTAATGCCGCTGCTCTACCGCGCGCAATGAACGTCAGGCGCCGGCGAGGACGAAGGCACGGAGTTTGACGCGCTCGACGAGCCAGCGGACGGCGGCGTTGCTGCCGACGAGGAGTGGCGCGAGGAAGAGCAGGGATTTCACTTCCGCACGTGTGATTTTCACTACGCCGCCGTGCTGCAACATGGCGCGGGACTGCGTCAGGTCGCGCAACGTGGCGAAGGCGAACAGGAGCGGCCAGACGCAGAACGTGCGAATGCTCCAGGCACGCCGCGGTACCATCAGCAGGTAGCGCACCGCATCCTCGAGGTCGGACCAGGCCAGCTTCACCAGATCGGTCAGCGCGGCGTGGTTGGCCTGTGAATGTGCCGGCGAGAGGATCGTGGCGTGCCCGCTGCCGTGCGCACGCAACGCGAATTCCGGGATGTAGATCGAGTTTTCGTGCTCCGCATCCGTCGCGACATCCTTGAGGATGTTGACCGTCTGCAACGCTTCACCGAACTGCCGGCTCTTTTCGCGCAACTTCTTGTAGACCGTCTCGCTGACCGCGTGTGAATGTTCGTGCCAGAGATCGGTGAGCAGGTAGCCGACGGTGCCGGCCACGTAGTAGCAGTACTCCTTGTATTCCTCGATCGTCTGGATGCGAATGCCGTGCGGATAGAGCAGCACGAACTTGCGCATGCCACGCGCCATCTCGGCCACCCAGCGATGCACGAGGCGCTGCGTGCCGACAGGGAGCGATCCGAAGAGCGCGAAGACCGTGTCCGTGCCGCCGCTCAGCTCGACGTGTGCCGCATCACCGGGCCACGTCACGAGGTCTGCAGCGAGTGCCGTCGCGCTGGCTGGATCGTCAAAACAGTGCAGAAATCGGTCGATCGTGGCGGCCTTCAGCGGCGCATCGAGTTGCGGCGCATCTTCGATAGTGTCGGCAATGCGGCAGAGCAGGTACGCGGCGAGCACGGCGCGTCCGAGTTCGCCCGGCAGCACACGCACGCTGAGCGCGAAGGTGCGCGACACGCGCGGCAGGATGTCACGACACCAGCGATCCACCTCACGCACCGTGGGGCGTTGCGCGAAGGCCGGTAGGTTGTCGGTGGGACGATCGTCGTCCGCCGGCGCTCGATTCACGTGAGAAGGCACAGTCAATATATGGTCGCGATCCGCACGGGACGCTACGCGAAAGCGGGACGCCCCTCTACACAAGCAGTCTCGGTTGGTGCATCTATCGGCGTGATGACACCACCTGATTTCCGCGGCACCTTTCGCGTCGATGACGATGCCCGCGGCGTGTATTCGGAAGCAGCCGGAATAGCACGGATCCTGCCGCGTGCCGTGGCAGTCCCGGTCGACGCCGAGGATGTGGTAACGCTGGCGAACTGGGCGCAGACCTCGCAGACCCCGCTGATCCCGCGCGGCGCCGGCTCGTCGATGTCAGGCGCCGCGATCGGAGATGGCGTGATCGTGGACCTGAGCCGCCTCGCGACCATCGGACCCGTTGATCCGACGACGAAGCGCGTCTGGGTGGGCCCGGGTGCCGTGCGCGACGTGGTCGATGCAGCAGCCAGGGAGCACGGTCTCTGGTTCCCGGTCGATCCGTCGAGCGGCGCGTGGGCGACGATCGCCGGCATGGTGTCCACCAACGCCGCCGGTCCGCACACGATGAAGCATGGTGCGATGCGCCACTGGGTCACCGCACTCGAGTGTGTGTTCGATGACGGGTCACGCGCGACCATCCGACGTGGTGCGGAACTGCCGACGCAGGCGAAGACCGTGGCCGCGATCCGTCGGTTCTCGACGCAGGCCATGGCCACGATCTTCACCACCGCGATGGCGGAACCAGTCGCGAAGATCCGGCATGCCGGCGTGCGCAAGGAATCGTCCGGCTACGCGCTGGTGGACTTCGCGAAGTCGGGCGACCTCGTGGATCTGTTCGTGGGCAGCGAAGGCACCCTGGCGCTGATCGTCGGTGTCGAGCTGCAGTTGCTCGATCGCCCGATGGGTCGCGTGTCGTTGTGCGCCGGCTTCACGACGCTCGAAGCGGCCGTCGACGCGGCGGGTCGCGCCGTCGGACTGGGCGCCGCAACCTGTGAACTGCTCGATCGCACCTTTCTCGATGTCGTGCGCACGGGTGCACCGCTGGTCGACGTGCCGACGGATGTCGAAGCGCTGCTGCTGCTCGATGCCGAAGCCGCGACGCAGGCCGAGGCCGACACACTCGCCGATGCAATCGCAAAGGCATTTGAGTCGATCGGTGCGACCGGCCTGACGCGCGCCAGCGATCCGCATGCCATCGAGCAGTTGTGGCACATCAGACACGCAGCCAGCCCGTTGCTCGCGACGATGATCGATATCGGTGCGTCGATGCAGTTCATCGAGGATGGCGCCGTGCCACCACAGGCCCTGCCGGAATACGTGCGTGGCATTCGCAGTATCCTCGAGCATCACGGATTCACCGGCGTGATCTTCGGACACGCCGGCGACGCGAATGTGCACGTCAATCCACTGGTCGATGTGAACACCCCGGACTGGCGCGCACACGTCGAAGCCGCGCTCGATGAAGTCGTGACGCTCACCGCAGTCCTCGGCGGCACCCTCGCCGGCGAACATGGGGACGGACGACTCCGCACGCCGTTCATGCACCGCATGTGGGCCAACGACGCGACGGTGCTGTTCGATCTCGTGAAACGCTGCTTCGATCCGCGCGGGATCTTCAATCCCGGCGTGAAAGTCGCGCTCCCCGGCCAGAAGCCACTGAGTGACATCAAGTACGATCCACTGCTCGCGCCTTTGACGCCTGCAGCACGATCGGCCCTCGACACCGTCGCCGATGAGCGAGCGTACGCGACGTTCAGGCTTGACCTTCTGTCGCGCTGACGAGCGGTCGCTTTTCGTTTCGAGATCGAGAACGGCATTGGGTGGATAGGTCGGGGAGGCCGGGGAGTGCGTCGGCGGCGACGGTCTGCCCAGCGCGCGCCGATGTTTTTTTTGGTGAGGAGCACACCGAGCTCACGGAGTGCGCCGGATGCGGCGGTCTGCGTAGCGCGTCCCGATGAGTATTTGGGAACTGCAGTTCCAATAAAAAGTCAGCGATGTCTCGCGTTCCGACCGACGCTGCAACTGGCGCCCTCAGTGAGCTCCGTGCGCTCCGTGCGCTCCGCCCCAAAAAAAGTCAGCGATCAAGCGCAAAGAGCGGGAGGTGGCAAGCGACGCACTCTCCGGGCGCTCTGGCCTAGCCTCACAATGCAGTTCGGCGTCCTGCCCGGAGGCCTCGCTGGCTGCGTAGGTTTGGGGGCGTAGATCGCTCCCAGTCTTCCAAATCCAGCCTGCCCCGACCGTGCCTGAGTTTTTTACCGAGCCCCGCCTCACGCTGCTCTCGCGACCCCAGTTTCTCGAGCCAGAGCACCTTGGGGTGGCCTGGCTGGGCGAGGCGACGGATGGGGAGAAGCTGGCGGAGTTCGCCGGACGCCTCTGCTACATGAGCCAGAAAAACCCGGCCGGGCGCTCGACCCGCGAATATCTCGAGAACATCAAGAAACAGGGCCACGGCAGCGTCCTCGAACACGCGAACTACGCCATCCTGTTCGAGGGCGTCAGCCGGTCGCTGACCCATGAACTGGTGCGGCATCGCGCAGGATTCGCGTACTCGCAGCTCAGCCAGCGCTACGTGGACGAAAGCCAGGCCGCCTTCGTGGTACCGCCGGCGATGGTGGGCGACGCCGCGCTCGAGACCGCATGGCGCGCGCAGATCGAATCCGCACAGGCCGCCTACGTCCATCTCGTCGATGAATTGATGCAGCGCTACGGCTGGGTGGCCGACAAGGTCCACCGTCGCAAGATGGCTCGCGAAGCGGCACGTGGTGTACTCCCCAACTCGACGGAAACGAAGATCGTCGTCACCGCCAATGCACGCGCGTGGCGCACGATGCTCGAACTGCGATCGAGTGAAGCGGCCGAGCTCGAAATCCGGCGCATGGCGGTGGCCGCGCTTCGCATGCTGCAGATGGAAGCACCCGCGTTCTTCAGCGATTTTGAGATCTATTCCGCCGAGGATCGCCGCGAGGCGGCCCGGATCGGCTTCCACAAGGTTTGAGGAGTTCCATGCTGAGTCGAGTGCGCGCCGGATCGGCGCCGTTTTGTGGCGTGATGCTACTTCTCGCCGGATGCGCGCCACAGCGACCGGCTTCGGCGCCGACCCCGGTCGCCGTCACAGCGCCGGCCCCCGTGACGCCTGCGGCGCAGCCGACTCCGGGGACACCAGCGGCACCGGCCACGCCGAAAGTCACGTATCGCTCGGCGCCGCCGTTCTGGCACCTGCTGGATCCCGCCACCGACGGCGTGACTGGCGTCGGCGCGCGACGCGCGCTGAGCGAACTGCTGAACAACGCGACGCCCAAGCGGATGATCACCGTCGCCGTGATCGATGGCGGCGTGGACACGTCGCACACCGCATTGCGCGATGTGCTGGTGCTGAACACGAAGGAGACGCCCGCCAACGGTCGTGATGACGATGGCAACGGCTACGTCGACGATGTGCGCGGCTGGAATTTCATCGGCGGACCGACGGGCAACATCGATGGCGCTCAGCTCGAGCTGACGCGGCTCGTGGCGTACTGTCGCGCCAACGCTCGCAGGAGCGCGGTGAGCGTGCCCTGCCCGCAACTGGAGAGCGAATACACAAAGCAGCGTGATGAAATTGCCGGGCAGTGGGCGGGCATCAAGCCCGTGCTCGCGCAGTACGACTCGATGCTGGCCGTGGTGGCGAATGACAACGGCGTGAAGGCGATCGACATCACCGACGCCACGATCGGCACCATGCAGCCGAAGACGCCGGCGTCACGCGCCGCGCTGCAGCGAATTCAGGCGTTCGCCGCGAACGGATTGACGCCGAATGTCTCGCGGGCGGCGCGACGCGAACTGGAAGACCGCCTGAGCATCGGATTCAACCTCGCCTTCGACGGTCGCAAGGTCGTCGGCGACACGCCAGCGATGGGTCGGCACTACGGCAACGCGAATGTGACCGGTCCCGACGCATCACACGGCACGGCGGTCGCGAGCGTCATCGGTGCGGCGCGCGGTGACAGCGGTTTTGTCGGCATCGCCGCCGGGATCCGCATCCTGCCGGTGCGCGTGGTGCCGAATGGCGACGAAGCGGACAAGGATGTCGCGAATGGCATCCGCTACGCCGTCGAGGCGGGCGCGCAGATCATCAACATGTCGTTCGGCAAGCCGTACTCGCCTGGCAAGGCGGCGGTGGACAGCGCGGTGCAGTTCGCGGTCTCGCGCGGCGTGCTGCTGGTGCACGCGGCCGGCAACGAAAGTGTGGACGTGGATGCGACACCCACTTTTCCGAGCGCGACCTATGCTGGCAATGCCGGACGCGCCGCGACTTGGATCGACGTCGGCGCCTCGAGCTGGAAAGCCGGTGACCAGCTGGCAGCGGACTTCTCGAATTACGGACACACGTCGGTGGACATCTTCGCGCCGGGCGTGTCGGTGTTCGCTGCCGCGCTCCACAACGAGTTCGGACGCGATGACGGTACCAGCGTCGCGGCGCCCGTGGTCAGCGGCGTGGCCGCGCTGCTGATGTCGCAATTCCCGACGCTGACGGCGGCTGACGTGAAGCGCATCCTGATGGCAACGGCGACGAAGTTCCCGAATCTGCAGGTGTCGAAGCCCGGCAGCCGCGGGCAGAAGGTCCCGTTCTCGTCGCTGTCGGCGAGCGGCGGCATCGTGAACGCGTATGAGGCGGTGAAGATGGCGCAGCGCGAGACGGCGAAAGCGCAGTAGTCCGTTGGTCGAGGCCTGTGTTCACGGCGCATCGACCGCGTCGCTGGACGGCAGACAAAAACATCGGGGGCCGGAGATCCGTTGATCTCCAGCCCCCGATCTGCATTCCAGCGTCGGACGAGTCAGGCGGCCAGTTCATCCTCCATCGGTTCCGCGTCCACATCACCTTCAGCCTCACGCAGCATGGCGAGCAGCGCTTCGCTGTCCAGATCACCGACAAAGAGCTCGCGGATCGGAACACGAATCGCCGCACTGTGTTCTTCCTGTCCACGCACACTCACGAGATGTGCGATGGCCGTTCGCAGCTGGGGCCCATTGCTGCTGAGCAGCAGCGCCGCATCCTCGCGGAGCACGGCGGTGGCAAGCGACAGCTCGGCGGCGACGGCGCTGCCGTCAGCTCCGATACGCCACACGGCATCCGGCTTGCCGCGATTGGCAGCAGCCAGCGCCCAGGCGAGGTGTATCACTGTCGGATCGCCAAAGAGCGTGACGACCTGATGCCGAGGTGCTGCCGGATCTGCTCCGGCGGCCCACCGCACCGATTCGGCTACCACGCCAGCCAGCACCGGCGTCGCGGCCATCCGAACGAACACATCAATCATCAGCGCTCCTCCCCGAGACACGGACGGCTTCGGTGCGGACAATTCCGCTCCGGTGAAATACCAGGTGTCCGGGCGACTCCTGACAGTGCGGCGGTTGTGCCGACACCACATTTCACACAGATCGACGCAGCAAACGTCGTACCATCTCAGATACTGCTGTGAAAGCCATTCCGTCACCAGTCCGTTCCGTCCTCCGCGAACCAACTGCGACACTTCCCGGACTCTTCGTGTATGCTTAGCCCCATAGCGTCGCAGGTTTCGCAACTTGTTCGCAGGTTTCGCAACTTGCAGGTATCGGAACGAGCCCTACCTTGCCAGACATGACATCGACCAATGAGCGGGCGCGAGCGACGGTTCTCGTGGTCGAGGATCGCGCGGAAGTGCTGGAAGTCGTCTCACGGACGCTGACGGAAAGCGGCTACGATGTTCTGACGGCACAGGATGGGGAATCCGGTCTCGCGATTGCGATCGATCAGGCGCCTGACCTGCTGATTCTCGACATTGGGTTACCAAAGGCGAATGGCCTCGACGTCGCGCGCGAGTTGCGCGAGCGCGGCTTCCGGGCACCGGTCCTCATGCTCACCGCACGCGTCACGATCGGTGATCGCGTTGCCGGTCTCGATGCGGGTGCCGACGACTATCTCGTCAAGCCATTCGACGTGGATGAACTCGTGGCGCGAGTGCGTGCGCTGCTCCGCCGCTCGACGTTGCGTGACGAGGAATTGCTGTTGCGTGTCGGGACCCTGCAACTCGACACCGTTTCCCGTGAAGTCACGCGCGACGGCACCGCGATTTCGTTGACGCAGAAGGAATACGCGCTGCTCGAGTACCTCATGAAACACTCCGGACGCGCCGTGACGCGCGAGCAGATTGCGGAGCATGTCTGGAAGACGGAGTTCGATCCGTCCACCAACATCGTCGACGTGTACATCAACTATCTGCGCAAGAAGATCGACGGCGCCGATGGTCCGCAGCTACTGCACACGGTGCGCGGTACGGGGTACATGCTGCGCGCCTGATCGGCGTGCGGCATGTACGGTGCAGTCACTGCATGGGGATCGTTCGATCGGACGCGGCGCCTGACAGACCAGCTGTCGGCGCCGCATTTTCGTTGCGCAACCGCATCAGCGTCGCGGGCGCGAGACGAGTGACGGTCGGCGTCAGTTCCGTCAGCAGCCAGTTCGCCGCCCACGCATCGGCGGCCTGGGCGCGATACCACGCATCCGAGACGCGTGATGCGACCGCGGTGCCGTCGCCGGTGCCAGCCAGCACCTCGATCGCCAACGCATCCTGCAACTCGCGGCCTGCGAACCAGCCGTCCTGACCGGCCAGCAGCGCGTCGGCTTTCGAGAGGCACTGCTCCGCGCGCGCGCGGTCACCAAGTCGAAAACGACAGAGCCCGGATCCGGACACCGCGCCCACCTCGACGTCATGCTGGCCGACGCGTTCCGCCAGCGACGCTGCCACATCGTACAGATCGGCCGCGGCCGCCAGCTCGCCGCGCTCGCGGTCGAGGTGCGCGAGGTTGTAGAGCGCGAGCAGCTGCCGTTCGCTGTTCTGCACGGCGGCAAACAGCGCCAGTGCATCACCGAACAGTTCCCGCGCCTGCTCGAGATCACCGGTCCGACGCGCCACCACGCCGAGATCGAGCGCGGCCAGGCCCCATTCGTCCGGCGTGCCGGCGGTGCGTCCGAGATCGATGGCGCGTCCGAGCGCGGTGCGCGCATCGCTCCACTCACCGCGCTGCGCTGCCACGACGCCGATGCGATCCCAGCATCGGGCCTGTCCGCGCGCATCCTGCAGATGCTCATAGAGCACGAGCGCTCGGCGGTAACTCGACTCCGCTTCGCTGGAATCATCCACGTCGAGCGCCACACCGAGTCGCACGAGCGCTTCGGCGAGCAGACTGTCGTCGCCAAGATTGCCGGCCAGTGCCACCGCATCCCGCGCGGCCGACACCGCCGCCGCACGATCGCCAAGTCTCAAGTGCGTCGCAGCGAGCATACCGAGCAGTGCGACGCGCGCGTCGTCGGCCGCGAGCTCGGCGGCGTCAGCCACCAGCGCGTCGCACGCCTGCAATGTCTGTTTGGCCGGCTCACCAAGCAGCGCACGCAACCGCTCACGCATCCGACGCAGGCGCAGCGTCTGCCGATGATCGGCGCGCGCCGCGTACCAGTCGAGCGCCAGCGCACACGTCTCCTCAGCTTCGGCGTAGCGGCCGCGCAGTTCGGCGACTTCGGCCATCGCCACGCGCACTGCCGCCACCGAGGCGGGATCGGGCGCGTGCCGCTCCGCGATGCGCAGAAACTCTTCGGCTTCTTCGTGTGCGTACACACGTCGTGCGCGATCGCTGGCGGCCAGCGCGAACGCGTGCGCCTGCACGGGATCGTCGGCGCGATCGAAGTGCATCGCGATCTCCGCCACGGCATCGGGCGAGCGCTTGCGCAGGGCCTGCGCCACTCGATCGTGTGTGCGCTGCAGTCGGCGCGCATCGAGCGGCTTGGTGAGCGCCTCGATCAACAGCGTGTGCACGAACACATATCGATCACTGCCGCGGCCATGCGCCGGTTGAATCACACTTGCACGCACGCCACTCTCGACGGCGTCGTGGAGCGCCTCGGTCGTCACGCGGGCGGCGTCCTGCACCACGCCAAGGTCGAACTCACGACCGACGATCGCGGCAATGGTCAGCACGTCGCGATCTGCGGCGCTGAGTTTCGCGAGACGTCGTCCCATCAGATCGAGCACACCGATCGGCAGGCGGAGTTCGGACACCGGGTGCCAGTGCCAGCGATCCTTGTCCCACCAGATGTCCCCTTCGTCCACGAGCGTGCGCAGCGTCTGCACCACGAGCAGCGGATTGCCTTCCGTCTGCCGGTAGAGATAGGCGAGGAACTCGCGCTCGATTTCCTGGCCGTAGAACGCGGTGTCGACCCAGCGGCGCAACTCGTCGCGCGTCAGCCGCGCGAGTGCCTGTTCGTGAATGCGTCGATTGTGCACCAGCTTGCGCATGCGTTCGTGCACCTCCGGTGTCACATCCTCCATCCGGAGCGTGAGGCAGAGCAGCACCGGTTCGTTCTCGAGCTGCGTGACGACATGTTCGAGTGCATCCCAGCTGGCGGCGTCGGCGCAGTGCAGATCATCGAGCACAATCACGAGTGGCCGGCGGAGCGCGGCTTCCGCGATGTAGCTCGCGAGTTCCACCAGCAGCGCGAACTTGCTGCCAGTGGGCATCGGCGCGGCGCTGTTGGTGGTGTCCAGGCCGGGCACGATGCGCGACAGTTCCGGCCAGCGTGCCCCGTCAATTGGCACGACGCGGTTCTGCGCCGGTGGCGTCGGCAGGCGCATGCTGCGTGTCGAGGAAGCGCTGTCAGCGAAGAAAGTCGCCAGCGATGCGGCGCTGGGTGTTGTGCCGGGCAGTGATGCGCTGTTGTGCGCGGTATTCTCGACGACGGCTTGCATTGGCTGTGATGGCGTATCACGACCCAGCTGCTTCTGTCGCTCGAGCGCCTCGACGATTTCGACCCACGGTGCGTACGGCGGCTGCACCATCACGGCATCGAGCGCACGACCGACGACCAGCGACCCACCGCGCAGCCGGATTTCCGGTTCGAGTTGGCGGAGCAGCGTGGTCTTGCCGACACCGGCCTCGCCCAGCACGACCACGGTACGCGAGTGACCATTCGCCGCTTCATCGAGCAATCGAACGAGACCGCGCAACTCTTCGCTGCGACCAACGAAGCGATCGAGCGCCGGCATCATCGCCGCGCCATGCGCGCTGCCGGCCACGGCGACACCGTCGCGACCGCGGCGCTTCACCTGATACATCGCGCGATCGCCGGCCGCGAACAGGGCTTCCGGATCGTTGCCGTGCGCCGGGAACGATGCGACACCGATACTGACGGAGATGGCGATCGGTAGCGACGCCACTTCCGTCAATCCGCCGTGACCGCGAATTGCCGCCGCGAGGCGTTCGGCGACGTCGCGAGCGCGCGAGATCGGCGCCCCCGGCAACAGCGCCACGAACTCGTCCCCGCCCCAGCGCGCAGCGAGATCCCCGCTGCGCAGCGTACGTCGGAGCAATTCACCGACGAGCACGAGCACGGCATCACCCTTCAGGTTGCCGTAGGTCTCATTGACGAACTTGAATTGATCGACGTCGATCACCAGCAGCGCACACTCGCCCTGCCGAGTGCGAGCCGTTGCGATCGCCTCGGCGGCGGCAGCGACGAAGGCGCCGCGCAGTGGCAATCCGGTCAGGTCATCAACGGGCTGTTCGGTCAGCAAGGGCTCAGGTGTCGCGGGACAGCTGTCCGGGCGGCGCAGCCGGAACATGCTCAGTATTCTGGATACTAAGGCGGATGGGGGCGAGCAGACAGCGTCGCGCCGTGCGGCAGGTGATCCAACACAGACGCGGTGCGCTGGCGTTCTGTCACTTAACACTGGCCCGTGAATTCAGTCTCATGCTCAGTGGCCTTCATCCGGAGTTGCCGTGGCACTGACGCGTCGATCGAAGTACGTCCTGTTGCTGAGTGTCGTCGGGTGTGCCAGTTCGGGCACGCCGGTAGGCCGGGCGACGGTGGATGTGCGCGGGCTGCCCACGCCCGATGCGGCGATGGTGGCCGCGCGCGAGCAGACGGCCGACCAGCAGGTCCTGCACGCACTCAACCGCCTCGCCTTCGGTGCGAGGCCGGGCGATGTACAGGCGGTGCGTGAGCTGGGCGTGGACCGCTGGATTGCAGCCCAGCTGGAGCCGGAGCGGATTGCCGATCCGGCGGCCGACGCGGCGATCGCGCGCTATGTCACGCTGCAGAAGCCACTGCCAGCGTTGCTCGACGAGTATCCGCCCAATCCGGTGCTGAAGAAGCTCGCGCGCCAGGTGCTGGCCGGCATGCCGCGCGATTCGCTCAAGCTCTCGCGTGACGACTCACTCGATCTGATGGCAGCGCGCCGCACCACGCAGCTGGTGGGCCAGGAGCTGGTGTCGGCGCGTGTAGCGCGGGCGGTGGTGAGCGAACGGCAGCTCGACGAAGTGCTGACGGATTTCTGGCTCAATCATTTCAATGTGTTCGCCGGCAAGAGCGCGAGCATGCGGCACTATCTCGTGTCGTACGAGCGTGACGCGATCCGCCCGCATGTACTGGGCAGATTCCGCACGCTGCTGGGCGCGGTCGCACACAGCCCGGCGATGCTCTACTACCTGGACAACTGGCAAAGTCAGGCGGACAGTACGCGGCCGCGTCTCGTGCCGCCGCGTGTCGCGCAGCGCGTGCAGCGTCGCTACGTACAGCGCTCGCCGGCGTTCGCGAACGTGCCGCCGATGCGACGCGACTCGATCCTGCAGAAAGTCGGGCAGCGTCGCCGTGGACTGAACGAAAATTATGCGCGTGAATTGATGGAGCTGCACACGCTCGGTGTCGATGGCGGCTACACGCAGGCGGACGTGACTGAAGCAGCGCGTGTGCTCACCGGCTGGACGATCGAACGGCCGAACGAGTCGGGCGCGTTCCGCTTCAACCCACTGGTGCACGATGCGGGATCGAAGCTGGTGCTCGGTACCGAGTTTCCATCGGGTCAGGGCGAAGCGGAAGGTGAACGCCTGCTCGACCTGCTGGCGAAACATCCGGCGACGGCGAAGTTCATCGCGACGAAACTCGCACAGCGATTCGTGAGCGACACACCGCCGGCGGCACTGGTACAGCGCGCGGCGGAGACCTTCCGCCGCACCGATGGTGATCTGCGAGAAGTCGTGCGTACGATCGTGACGAGCGAAGAGTTTTTCAGCGCGGCGGCGTGGCGCGCGAAGGTGAAGTCACCGTTCGAAGTGGTGGTGAGTGCGCTGCGCGCGATGGACGCCGGCGTCGACACGACGGCGCGCTCCGCAGCACTCGTCGCGCGACTCGGCCAGGGCATCTATCAGCATCAGGCGCCGAACGGCTGGCCGGAAACCGGTGATGGCTGGATCAACACCGGCGCGATTCTCAATCGTATCAACTTCGGCATGGCGCTCGCGAGTGGAAGCGTGCCTGGCGTGACCGTGAAGAACTGGCCGCTGTATACAGGACTCGATTCACTCCCACGCGAGCAGCAGGTCGATGGTGTGGTTCGCGCACTGCTTGGTGGCGACGTCAGTGCCGACATGCGGGCCGTGTTGTTGAGCGGTGATCACCCGATGCTGGAACAGGCGAAGGCGCAGGCAGCAGTGAGTGCCGATTCAGGCGCGATGGCGCCGATGATGTCCGCGCCACCACCGGCCGCCATGCCAGGATCGCGCGCGAACAGCGGCGGTACGAACAACGGCGCCGGCACAACCGTCGCAATCGATCGCACCACCCGCCTCGCGCGCGGCATGGGCCCAGGCGTCCGCTTCAACGGCTCCGGAGCACCACAAGGCTTGTCACAGATCATCGGCCTGGCGATCGGGTCGCCGGAGTTCCAGAGGCGATAGAGGCGTTTGTGAACTGGGTCAGGAGCGGACGGAAGGTGCAATTGTGCGAGCACTCGTTGCACGCCAGCATCGCCACTGCTTTGCGGGGATAGGGCAGGGAGGGCGGAGAGTGCGTGTCACTCGGGACTTCGCTCATCGCAATGATCGTCACTGCATTTGGAGTAGAGGTCACCGAGTTCACTGAGTGTGCGTGTAGCGGCGGTCGGTGTGCGAGAGGAAAGCTGTTCTGGAACTGCTGTTCCTCAAAAATTCTGCGGTGCGCGAATCATGACGATCCGGTCAACGCACCCTCCGTGTACTCCGTGGGCTCTCCACCAAAAAAAGTCAGCGGCGGTGCGCGCATCACCGAGGGTTGCAAGACACGCACTCCCCGATCTCCCCGCCCTATCCCCCCACCGCAGTTAACGAACACTCGCAACGACAGAACGGCGCGGACGATGCACTCGGTGTGCTCAGTGTCCTCCGCTCCAAATAGCGACGTGACTCACAATGCTGGAGCAGCAATGGACCGAAGGGTCTTCATGAAGTCGGGCGCGATGGCGCTGGTGACGATGGGATTGAATCCGTCGTTTCTGCGGCGCACGACGTTCGGCATGCCGTTGCCGCAGGCCGCGAAGGGGAAGGTGCTGATCTGCATCTTTCAGCGCGGTGCGGCGGATGCGCTGAATGTGGTGGTGCCACACGGTGATCCGTCGTACTACGCGTTGCGTCCGAACATCGCGATTCCGCGGCCGTCGCTCGCTGCCGGTGTGAATGGTGCGCTCGATCTGGATGGCAAGTTCGGACTGCATCCGGCGCTCAAGTCGCTCAAGCCACTCTATGATCGCGGACTGCTGTCCCCGATCGTGGCGGTGGGCAGTCCGAGCAACACGCGCTCGCACTTCGACGCGCAGGACTACATGGAAAGTGGCACGCCCGATAACAAGGGCACCACCGATGGCTGGCTGAATCGGTATCTCGCGGTGTCGGGCACATGTGAGGCTGCCCAATGCCAACCGACGCCATTCAAGGCGGTGTCGATCACGGCGCAGATGCCACGCATTCTCGAAGGCCCGAGTCCGGTGGTCGCGATGAATTCGCTGGAGGAATTCACCGTGCGTGCAACTGGCTCACAATCGGATCGACTCGAAGCGTTGTATCGCACCGGACGCGCAGACGTGATTCACGCGACCGGCAGCGACACGTTCGAGGCGGTGAAGATGCTCAAGGCCGCCAACCCACAGCAGTACACGCCGACGAATGGCGCACAGTATCCCGTTACCGATTTCGGCCGGCGGCTGCGGCAGATCGCGCAGCTGATCAAGTCCGGCGTCGGGCTCGAGATCGCGTTTGCCGATATCGGTGGCTGGGATACGCACGTCAATCAGGGCGGTGCAACCGGACAGCTCGCGAACCGACTGCGCGAGTTCGGCGACGGTGTCGCGGCACTCGTCGCGGACCTTGGCGACAAGATGGGTGACGTGGTCATCCTCACGATGACGGAGTTCGGTCGTACGGCCCGCGAAAACGGCAACGGTGGCACCGATCACGGACACGCTGGCTCGATGTTCGTGATCGGCGGCGATGTGAAGGGCAGAGACGTGCACGGCAAGTGGCCCGGACTCGCACCGGACGTGCTGAATGAGGGGCGCGATCTGGCGCTGACCACCGACTTCCGCGCCGTCTTCGGCGAGATCGTCGGTAAACATCTTGGCGGGAACCAGCTCTCACGTGTCTTCCCCGGCTATCAGGCGACGCCATCCGCGTGGCTCGGTGTGCTGCAGGGCACATCAACGGCGACTGGTGCCCGGCCCGGTTGAGGCTCACACGTCGGTGACACACACGCGGATGACACTGTTCCGCTGACGTGTAAGTTCACGGTGCGATGACACGCCGATGTGGCATCGCATCGCTCTTACCGTCATCAACTCGTGTCTGACTCGCGTATTCTCGTCGCCATCACCACTGCGGCGATCATCGCTGCCTGTTCGTCAAAAGCCGCGTCCGACAAACCAGCCGCCGCAGCAACAGGCGATACCACTGCTGTCGCTGCTGCGCCGCTGGTGATCGACACCACGCTCGGCGCCGTCACACCAGCCTCCGCCGCATCGATGGGCAAGGTGCCGGTGCTGATGGTGCACGTCGTCTCCGATCACGACGCCGCCTGGACCGTCACGAAGGCGCGTTTTCAGCAGACACTCGAGCTGCTGTACGCGCATGACTACCGCCCGATCACCGTCGCGCAGCTGATCGACAAGCGCATCGATGTGCCAGCTGGCAAACGTCCCGTCGTGTTCACGTTCGACGACGCGTCGCCATCCCAATTCCGTTACATCGAACGGAATGGCAAGCGCGACGTGGATCCGGAGACTGCGGTCGGCATGTGGCTGGCGTTCACGCGCAAACATCCCGACTGGAAGCCGCGGGCCACGTTCTGCATGCTGAGTGGCGCGGAAGCGGGGCGCAGTTTCTTCGGCAACAAGAACATCGAAGGCCAGCAGGACGCGTGGCGCTTCGAGAAGGTGCGCTTCCTCAGGGATCAGGGCTTTGAGCTGTGTAATCACACACTCTGGCACGCCAACCTGTCGAAGTATCCGGATGCGTTCGTGCAGGAGCAGATCGCGCGCGGGCAGCTGGCGATCGACTCAGCGGTGCCCGGCTACACGGTGCGCACGTTCGCGCTGCCACTCGGCGTGTGGCCGAAGAACCGCGCGTTGGCGCAGAAAGGCGAATGGCGCGATCCGAAGAGTGGCGTCGTGACGAAGTACGACTACGACGCCATTCTCGAGGTGGCGGGCGGGCCGAGTGTCAGCCCGTTCGATCCGACGTTCAACAGCCACGGCATCAAGCGGTTCACCGTCTGGTTCAACGCGGTGGACACACTTGTCGCACGGCTCGAGCGCAACAAGAACGGATACGTCGTACCCTAGTTCCGTGGCGGTGGCGACGACGCGGCGTGTTTCGCCGCGCGTCGTGCTTCGAGAAACCACACCCAGGCCATCGCCGCGAGCGAGCCGAGCATGCCGACGAACGCGGTGCCGAAACTCGCGTCATTGCCGAAGGCGGCTGCCAGCGCCACGTAGGCCAGCGTGCCGGCGATGATGGTCATGGCGCCGCGCACGCGCGGATACCAGAAGGCGCGCGTCTCCGCAGGCGTCGGCGGTGGTGAATCGTGACTGGCCATCAGAACTTCCAGCCGCGCAGCGACCGCAGCGCCGTGTCCAGCGCGTCACGCTGCTCGGGCAGCGTGGCCCGTGCGAGCAACTGCTCGTAGGTGTAAACGGCGAGGTCGAGCGCATCGTAGTCCTTCTCCGCACCCGCGAGTGCGGCGGCGTTATCGGCGAGGTTGGCCATCGCCAGTTCATCCTCGGGGAAACGGTCCACGATTTGCTTCCAGCGCGTGGTACGATCGCGCGGATCACTTTCGCTAAGCGCCCACATGTGCCAGCCGCCGCGGTTGGACGGATCGGCGGCGATGGCGCGTTCGGCGAGTTCCCCGACCACGACGGGGCCACGCCCGCTGAGCCAGTACGCGTTGGCGAGAATCACGAGTGCGCGCGCGTTCTGCGGCTGCTCGGCCACCACTTTTTCGTAGAGTGGTCCGGCAACCTCGGGAATCGTGCGGTAGGGTTCGGCCGCTTCGATCAGTGCGTCGGGCATCGCAGTGCTGGCGATGCGGTCGAGCGTGGCAAAGAGGGTTCCGGTATCGGCGGTGGCCTGGTAGTCGGCAACGGCGTGAGCCACTGCCGTGCGCGGATCGCTGTGCGTCGTCATGTGCTAAAGCTAGCGCCCGCCTGTTTGGGCCAGGCAGTTGCACCGAATTGCGCCGGGCTGGGTATTACCGCTTGCGCTGGCGTCACCGTGTGACGATACTGGGCCGCAAGCGTTTGCGAGTTGGAAGCCCTGCGAGTCCACGCCGGTGCCCTCCCCCGAACGTGTGCATCCGAGGTCGGTGTGGCCGATTGCCCGCCCGCCTGAATGCCTCTCGCCAATCGAAGTGTGTGGGTTCCGTCGCGGTTGGCGCGGTATGTCCACGATCGTCCGTCTTGACGTATCGTCGCAGCGTTCGAGTGTCGTATCGCAGTTGTTCGGGCCATTACCCGACCTGATTTTTCCATCGCGACAGTTTCATGCCCGCGCATCGTTCCAGATGGCGTGGCCGGTGATGTCACGATTGTTCCAAAGAGGCGCCGCACGATGCGTGCGCCTTGCGCGCCGGTGATTTCGCACCGTGCCGTGCCCAGTAACCAGTAGCATATGGATGACATGACCGAACCCCGCCGCCCCTCTCCGGGGCGCGGTCCGCGTTCCCCGCGTAAAACAGCGCAGGGTGACGAGCCGAACCCGTACAAAGACAGCGGTGATGCACCGGCTGCGGTGAAAACCGCGCCGAAGACGCCTTCGCCCAAGGCGAAAGCCGTGGTCGTCGCTGTCGACGTCGACGTCGACGTCGAGCCGGGGAAAAAGCCGCCCGGCCGTCCGAAGAAGACGGTGGTCGCGGAGGAAGCGCCGCCTGCCGTGCGCGTCGCGACACCCGCTCCCGTCGCCGCCAGCGCACCGCCTGCGCCGCCGCCACCGCCGCCCGCACCGCGCATCGAGTCGGCCCCCAGCGAATCCGCGGCATTCGAGAGCAGCGCCGATCGCGCCGCACCAGCCGCCGACCGCAACGGCGAGCGCCCCGATCGGAATGCAGATCGCAACGCTGATCGCAACGGCGATCGCAATGAAAAACGCGGCCGATTTCAGCGCCGCCGCGGACGTGGCCGGAACCGCTTCCGGGAAGGCGCCGAAGGCGAGACGGCACCGCCGCCGCAGAATCAACAGAACAACGCGCCGCGAAATGATCGCGGCCCGCGCCCGGAACGCACCGATCGGCCGCCGCGCAATGAACGCCACGAGCGTGGTCCGCGTCCCGAACGTCAGGAACGACAGAATCGAACCGACGCACCGGAGACGCCGGGCTCCAGCATCGTCACCGCAGAAGCCACGATCACGGGGTGGTACGATCCCGCACGCGGTGACGGGGGATTCATCCGTCGAGGCTCGGCGAGTTATCTGCCACAGCCCGGTGATCCGTTCATTCCCGGGTGGATGGCGCGTCAGTTCCAGTTGCGTCGCGCCGACCTGATCGCGGGCTCATGGGGTCATGACCAGCGCCGCCGCCCGACGGTCTGCGAAATCACGACGATCAACGATCTGGCGCCCGATCCGAATGTGCGCCGCAAGGATTTCAAGAGCCTCACCGCGTCGTATCCGGACAAGCGACTCACGCTGGAGACGGGGCGGCCGGCAAAGGTCGGTCACGAAATCACTCGCCGTGCGCTCGACCTGATCGCGCCGATCGGCTACGGCCAGCGCGCACTGATCGTGGCGCCGGCGCGCGCCGGCAAGACCACGCTGCTGCAGGCGATCACGGAGGGTGTGCATCTCAACCACCCGAATGCGGTGCTGATGCTGCTGCTCGTGGATGAGCGGCCGGAAGAAGTCAGCGAGGCGATCTCGTGGGATGTCGGTGAAGTGATCGCATCGAGCTTCGATCAGCCGGCGCAGCGCCACGTGGACGTGACGGAGATCGTCACGGAGCGTGCACATCGCCTGGTGGAGATGGGCAAGGATGTCGTGATCGTGCTCGACTCGATCACACGCATGGGTCGCGCGTTCAACACAGCCAATCGTGGTACCGGCCGCACGATGTCGGGCGGTCTCGATGCCAATGCGATGGCCAAGCCGAAGGCGTTCTTCGGCAGCGCGCGCAACGTGTCGCCGGAAGATGGCGGCGGCAGCCTGACGATCATCGCCACCGCACTCGTGGAAACGGGTTCGCGGATGGACGACGTGATCTTCGAGGAGTTCAAGGGCACGGGCAACTGCGAGATCAAGCTCGATCGTGGGCTCGCGGAACGCCGGATCTTCCCAGCGATCGACATTCCGGCCAGCGGAACGCGTCGTGAGGAGAAGCTCTACAAGCCGGAGCAGGTGCAATCGATCTACATGCTGCGCCGAGGATTGCAGCAGATGCCACCGACGGGCGCGATGGAGTGGTTGATCAAGCGCATCTCGGCGACAGCCAATAACGACGCGTTACTGGCTGGGCTTTGAGTGTCCTGGTTGGCCTCGGTGTGAACGCCCGTCGCGCATGTGCCGCGGCGGGCGTTGTGCTGCTCGGGTGTGTTGCTGGAACATCAGTTGGTGCGCAGTCGTTGAAACGCGTGGTGTCGCAGCCGGTGATCGACGAGTTGAAGATCGACGGCAACGTGCACATCACGACGACAGAGCTGAAGGCCGCGATCGTGACGGAAGCGTCACACTGCAAGGCGTTTTTTCTCTGCAAAGCGATCCGATTCAGCTTCCTGCGCGAGAAGGTCGTGCTCGACAAGGCCGAGCTGGATCGTGACATGTTGCGGCTGCGCGTGCTCTACTGGAAACGTGGCTGGCGTGCGGCGCAGGTCACGCCCGAGATCAAGAAGGTCGACGAAGGCCACGTCACGATCGCGCTCAAGGTCATCGAAGGCCCGCCGACGCTGATCGGACGCCTCACTCTCGGCCCGCTCGATTCGTTGATCGCCGCGCATGACCTGCGAAAGGTGGTGGACATCAAGCCCGGGCAGCCGCTCGACCTGATCCATCTCGACTCGATCGCGGTGCGTATCGCCGCGCACCTCGACGAAGAAGGATTCGGCGATGTGACGATCAATCCAATCGCGGTCGCCGACACGAGCAGTCCGCTGGCGACGGTGACACTGGAAGCTGCAAAACTCTATCAGACGAAAGTCGAGTTGGTGCGCGTCGAAGGCACCGAGAAGTACGATCCGCGACTGGTGGCCAACACGATGCAGATCAAGGCGGGCGACCGCTACTCGCGTATCGGTGTGATCGAGAGCCAGCGTGCGCTGTACGAGGCCGGATTCTTCAAGCGCGCATTCGTGCGCGTCGAACCGGGGCGCACCGACTCACTCAAGAAGCTGATCGCCACGGTGGAAGAGCTGCCGGCGCGCGCGTTCCGCGTCACCGGCGGCGTGAGCACAGTGGACTTCTTTCAGATGGACGCGCGCTACAGCGACGCGAACTTCCGCAACAATGCCGGACGCCTGTCCGTCCAGGGCACACTCGGCAACCTCCTCGCACCACAGCTGATCGGCAAGAAGCCGTTCACGAATGTGCTGCAGGATGTGATCACCGAGGATTCGCCGAAATATCTCGAGCCGACATTCCAGCTCAACGCCGACATCCGTCGTCGATGGCTGTCCGACTTCCGGAACCAGACCGGCTTCAGTGTGTTCGCGTATCGCCGCTCATCGGCAGGTGTGTTCGTCGATCAGGGAGCGGGCGCGGCGGCGAGCTTCACACGCAACGTCAAGCGCTACGTGCCGGTCAGCGCGCAGTATCGCCTCGAGTTCACCAAGACGAGCGCAGCGGACACGTACTACTGCGTGAACTTCGGTGTGTGTGACGCGGTGTCGCTCGGTGTCGTGTCGCGCACGCAGCGACTGGCGCCGTTGTCGCTGACAGCGTCGAGCGATCGTCGTGACGATCCGATCGGTCCGACGCGCGGCTACACCTGGCGCAGCGAGTTCGAGTTCGCGGATACGTGGACCGGTTCGCAGCTGGCGTACGGGCGCATCGAGATCGAAGGGTCAAAATATTTCCATGCCTCCGAAAACCTGACCATCGCCATCCATGGCCGCGCGGGACTGGTGCGCGGGATTGGCGAAGCGGGCCAGGTCATCCTGCCGAGGAAGCGCTTCTACGCCGGGGGTGCACGATCAGTGCGCGGCTACGGTGAAAATCAGCTCGGACCGCGCGTGCTGGTGATCTCACGCGCGCGCTTTCAGCCGAGTCTGGACACGTTCAATCTGTTCTTCAGCGACCCGAAGAAAGTGAGTGATCGACTGCCCTGCAGTCCGCAAATCCAGCTCCCCCTGTGCCCGACGTCGCCGTATCTCACACTCGGATCGAAGCGCGAATACTCGGACTTCGAGGACAGCGACTTCCTCCCAAAGCCGCTGGGCGCCGAGACGATGGTCGAAGGCTCGGTCGAGGCGCGCTATCGGTTCTGGGGGCCACTGACATTCGCGGTGTTCGTCGATGCCGGTTCCGTCGGCGCGAAGTTCGGCGGCACACCAACTGTCTTCACACCGGGCATCGGCCTGCGATTCCTGAGCCCCGTCGGCCCGATTCGTGTGGACCTCGGCTACAATCCGCGACCCGATGAACAGCTGAGTGTGATCACCGAGCTTTCACCGCGTGACTCGTCGTGGCTGCCGACGGGTGCATCAACGACCGGCCTCTTTCAGATCGGCACCACGCGTTCGTTCAATCCCGCAAACGGCACGGGTCTTGGTGGTGTGTTCAATCGTCTGACGCTGCACCTCTCGATCGGGGAGGCGTTCTGACGAAGCGTCGCATCGCCGCCGCGGTGGCGCTCTGCATGGGCAGCGCATTGCTATTGGCCGTACTGGCGATCGTGTATCTGCCGCGGACCGAGTGGGGCCGCGAGAAGGTGCGTTCGATCGTACTCGACGCGCTCAACAAGCAGTTCGCGGGCAGGGTCAGCATCGGCACGGTTGACCTGCCGGTGTTCACGCGTGCGACCGCGCACGATGTGGTCATCACCGACTCGGCTGGCGCCCCTTTCATCAATGCACCACTCGTGAGTGGCACGTGGTCGCTCGGTGATCTGTGGAACAAGCGCGTGATCCTCAGCAACGTGCGCGCGGAACGGCCGGTCATCGTGCTCAGTCGGTTGCCCGGCAAGCGATGGAACTGGGACGCGATTCTCTTCCCCGACACGACGAAACGTCCGCACGGCCCGAGGCCGCAATTCGGCGATTGGGTCGAGCTGCACAATGTGCAGCTGGTGGATGCGAAGCTGACGGCGCGCAGTCCGTACACGGTTGAAGCGTGGCGCGACGCGAAAGGCCGAGACTCGGTGCTGAAGCTGGCGCTGGCGGGCAAGTTGCGACCGGTGGTGGAGGTCGTGGACGGCGGGTATCAGCGTGTGACGGTGCTCGAACACGTCTCGATCATCGCGCCGTACGCGCGCATCAAGTATCCGGGTCAGACCGTCCAGCGTTTCGACATCGCCAGCGGATCCGGCATCATCAAGCCGTTCCATCCGCCGGAGCTCGATCTGCGCGGCGTGTCGGGCTCGGTATTCGTGAATTCCGATTCGGTGTGGTTCCGCAACGTGCAGGCCGCGTTGCCGAATTCGCGGGCCTCGCTGAATGGCATGTACAACATGATCTCCGGCGATGCGACCGTCGTCGCGAAAGCGCCGACGGTGCTGACGGATGATTGGTTGTGGCTCGTGCCGTTGCTGCCGAAATCGGGCACGGGATCGATTGCCGACGTGGAGTATGTGCTGCGCGGTTCATCGAGCGACGTGCGATTGCACGGGCTCAAACTGGCGCTGGAGAAGGCGCGCCTCGCCGGCAGAATCGACTTCGGATTCGACAAGGACGACACGCGCTTCGACGACGTGAACGTTCGGCTCGACGCACTCGACACGCGACTCGTGAAGCGGCTGTTGCCGGATGTGCAGATTCCGCGCGACGGTGTGCTGAGCGGCACGCTGGCAGCACGTGGTCCGCTGACGGGTGCGACGATCGATGGAGTGTTCCGGTTCGATGATCGTGTGGAAGGTCCGCTCAATGTGCGCATGCGTGGTATCGCGGGCAGCGTCGGCGATGCGGTGCTGACGCGCAATCTGCGCCTCGACATCGCGCCGGTGCCTGTCACACTGGCCAGCGAAGCGCTCAAGCCGCTCGGCGGACGCGTTGGCGGCGTGGTGACCGTGAACGGTCGTACCGATGGATGGCTCGACACCCGACTGGCGCTCGTGCACAGCGTCGGTGGACTCGATTCGCACATCAACGGTACGGCGCGCGTGAACATCGCGGGTGTCGAACCACGTGTCGATGCGAGCCTGTTGTTCGATCCGCTGTCGCTGCCGGCGATGGGCCGCTTCGCACCGGCGCTCGATCTGCGCGGCAACGCCACCGGCACATTGACGTTGAAAGGTGTGCTGTCGGACATGGCCGTGAACTCGACGCTGCGTGTGCCGAATGCCGGCGGGCTGCAGGTCACCGGCAACTTTGGTGTGCCGACGCGGGGCCCAAGCTTCGCGGATGTCGTCATGACGGCCGACTCGCTCGACCTGCGGAAACTCGTTCCGACGGCGCTGGCCACGAAACTCGTCGGCATCGCGATCGTGAAGGCGCGTGGGACGTCCGCCGAAGATGTCGAAGGGCGCGTCGTGCTCGACCTGCGCGCGTCGGAAGTCGATCGCGTGCGCGTCGACACCGTGTCACTGGCGGCTGATGCGCACGATGGCGTGCTGACCCTCGACACGCTGATGCTGCGCATCGGCGGCGCGGTGGGCACCGGCTCGGGCACGTTCGGATTGCGACAGGGGCGCACCGGCGAAATCAAGCTCGCGGTCGTCATCGACTCGCTGCAGCGGCTCCGTCCGTATCTGCCCGGCGACAGTTCACTGATCGCGCCGACACAAGCCGCGATTGCGCGATCGTTGCGCCGACAGCGCGCTGATTCACTTGCGCTCGCGCGACGCACGGAAGTGGAACGCGCCGCGCGTGGCCTGGCGCCGATTGCACTAAAGGTCACGCCTCCGACGTCGGTTCGCGGCGACTCGCTGGCCGGCAGCGCGTCGATGACGCTGACGCTGCGCGGCTGGTTGCGCGACATCAGCGGTGAGGGCGAGGTCGAAGGGAAGAATCTCTTCCTCAACGGGAATGGCGCGCAGCATGTCACGTTCCGCCCGGTGTGGATGCATATCCTTACCGACACTTCGTCCGCCACGCTGACCGGTGAATCGCAGTCGATGAGTGTCGCGGGATTCAGCGTCGACTCGCTCGATCTGTCTGCCGGTTATCGTTGGCAGCAGAACACGCTCGCGACCGGCGCCGGCACACTCGGCGTCGACGTCCATCTGATCGACTCCACCGGCATCGCACTGAAGGGTGCGTTGGTGCTCGACTCGGCACGCTATCTCGCGCGCGTCGACAGCACGACCCTGATCCTGCCGTCCTCACACTGGGCCAATCCGTATCCGTGGCGCGCGTCGTGGACGAAAGGGCGTCTGGTGATCGATTCGCTCGCACTCGAGACGGAGGGCGACGCACGTCTGCAGGTCGATGCGTCGGTGGACACGGCTGGTGCCACCAACGTCACGCTCGCCATCCGCAACACACAGTTGTGGGACCTGGCCGATCTCGCGCAGACGGTGTCGCCGGTGGACGGTCGTGTCTCAGCCGACTTGTACGTGGATGGCACGGCCGCCGATCCAAAGATCACGTTCCTCGGCGCGATTCGTGATGTGGTCTACGACAGCCTGCCGCTGCCGGAATTCCGCGCCCGCATGAACTACAAGGGCAAGGAAGCGGTCGCGTATGCGGAAGTGCGACGTCCGGGGCAGCAGCCGAACGCGCGTGCGGACGCGACGATTCCCATCGATCTTGCGCTGAGTGGTTCGCCGAAGCGGCTGATCAACAAACCGATGATCGCCGACATTCGTCTCGATTCCCTGCCGCTGGACATCATTCCGGCGTTGAGCGCCGCGGTCAGCGGTGTGAAGGGCGAAACGATGGGACGCGTGAAGGTCAGTGGCACGCTGCCCGACAAGCTCACGTTCTCGGGCGATCTCACGCTGCGCAAAGGTGAGGCGTTCATCGTCGCGGCAGAATTGCCGATCACCGACATGTCCGGCGACATCCACTTCCGGGGCGACTCGATGGTGGTGGACTCGGTGCTCGCGCACAGCGGCGATGGCACGATTCGCTTGACGGGCGGTGTGGCGCTCAAGGAAATCACGAACCCGGTATTCGATCTCAAGCTCGTTGCGCGCAACGCCCGTGTGCTGGACGGCAGCAAGGGTCGCATCCGCGGCCTCGCTGACCTTACGCTCACGGGGCCATACAAGGCCGCGACAATCGAAGGCAGCCTTCGCGTGCGCGAAGGGGTGTATCGCCTCGAGGAATCGCGCAAAGTCACCGAAGTGCTGAATGCGAGCGATCCCGCAGTGCTTGGTGCCGTGGACAGCACCGAAGCCGTGCAACGTGGACTGGTGGTGCCGCCATCGGATTTCCTGCGCGGCTTGAAGACGTCGGTCGTGGCGCGCATCGACCGCGACGTGTGGGTGCGGAGTACGGAAGCGAACGTCGAGATCTTCACCGACGGTGAACTGCAGGTGGCCATCAATCCGGTGACTGGCGCAGTGACGCTGGATGGCATCGTCGCGACAGAACGGGGTCAGTATGAATTCCTGTCGAAGCGATTCAACATCGTGCGTGGATCGGCAACGTTTCTTGGCACCTCGGACCTCAATCCGCTGCTGCAGGCCGTCGCCGAATATCAGATCCGACAGGCGTCGAACCAGGCGCTGGCGATCAAGCTGAACATCGGTGGCACGCTGTTGCGTCCGCGCCTGTCGCTCGAGAGTGACGCGCAGCCGCCGATTCCGCAGACAGACCTGATCAGCTATCTCGCCTTCGGCAGCAGCAGCGGCTCGCTGCTTTCGCAGTCCGGTTCCGGCGGCTCGACCACCGGTGGTGCGCTGCTCGGCAACGCTGCCGCGCTGGCCAGCCGGCAGATTTCGGCGCTCGGACTTGGCGTCGCGCTCAACAGCGTGGAGGGTGGCCTCGCGCGTTATCTCGGCGCCGATGTGCTGAACATCACGTCCACCGGCGTTGCGCCAGAAGTACAGAACATCTTCCGGGGCTTCGGCGGCTTTCTACTCGCGACCGAGCTGGAATACGGCCGCTATTTCGGTACGCGCAGCTATGCCGTACTGACGCTCACGCCAGCGCGATTCACCACGACCGCGTCCGGCAACATCTCACCAGTTGGCCTGCGGTGGGAATACCGACTGCCGAACAACTATCGTCTCGAGACGACATTCGGCCCGCGCTTTCTGCTGCAGAGTCAGACGCTCGATGTGCAGAGCGCGAATGCGTTCCAGAACTTCGGTCTCTTCCTCTCGCGCGAGTGGAAGTGGTAGCTGACGGTGGGCTGCTCACCTTCGCGGCCTCAAACTGATCGTCCGACGCGCGCTGCATCACCAGAAACGCATCGAGTGCCTGCCGGCTGATCGCCAGCTCGCTGATCACCTTGTCATACAGATCGGCATCGATGTCGCGTGCCGGCAGCAACGAGTCCACCACGACCCACGTCGTCGACGAATCGCGTCGCACATCTGCAAGCACGGCGGCGTACACGCGCGCACGATCGGCGGCCTGCAGTCGCGACGCGCGTCGCAGGCCGTGACATCCGGCGGTGCACAGCCACATCGTACCGAGCAGCGTCGTCGCTGCTCTTCGTGCACTGATCACGTCGCAGCCAGTTCGTCCCAGAGGGCCGCCATCGCACGCATTCCGACTTCGAAATTCTCGACACTGATCCACTCGTCCGGCGCGTGCGCATTCTCGCCGGGCAGGCCAAAACCCACCAGCAACACCGGCACATCGAGGAGCCGCTGGAAATCACCGACCACAGGAATCGAGCCACCTTCACCCGTGATCACGGGCTCCTTGCCGAACGCCGCCAGCAACGCGCGTCGCGCTGCATCGAAAATCGGGCCACTCAACTCCGCGCGCCACGGCTTGCCGCCATGCAGATGTTCGACCTCCACCGTCACACCGGACGACACCACCGACTGCACATGTTCATCCATCAGCTGCTCGATCACCGCGGGATCCTGATCGGGCACGAGTCGGCAGCTGACTTTCGCCATCGCGTGCGCCGGCAACACCGTCTTCGCGCCTTCGCCGGTGTAGCCGCTCAGCAAACCATTCACTTCGCAGGTCGGACGCGTCCA
>JANLPZ010000226.1:0-16923 GCA_031367535.1 Gemmatimonadaceae bacterium | reverse complement strand
CGGGCGGGCTATGTCCGCGAAAAAGTCGCCGATTGGCTCGCGGCTGGCGCCCTGCTGGTCTGGCTACTGGACTCCGCACACCACCGCGCCGATGTGTTTCGTGCCGACGGTACGACCACGCGGCTCACCTCCGCTGATTCTCTCAGCGGCGAAGATGTGTTGCCCGGTTTTCTGTTGCCTCTCGAGTCGTTCATTGGTGTGTAGCGTGATCCGGGGGCGTAGCTATTGTTCGGGGCCGGTGCCGTCTGACCCCACTCCCTCGGATTCACGATGCCGAAGAATCGAACGCTCCTCGTCGGCGCGATCGCCGCGCTGTTCTGCGCGCACACGCCGCGCGCACACGCCCAGCAGGTCCGCGTCACACTCGCCAATGGTGACGCGACGCCAATGGATGGGCGGCTGCTGCTGATCGTCAGCACCGACTCGGTCGGCGAGCCACGCTTCCAGAGCGATGCGCCGGGCCGAGGCGTCTCGATCTTCGGAACCGACGTCACGCAGTGGTCGCGCGGGACGGCACGCACCATCGATGGTCGCGCCATCGGCTCTCCGCTCGCGTCGCTGCGAGCGCTGCCGCCGGGTCGCTACTGGATGCAGGCGCTGCTCAACGTCTATCAGACCTACCATCTCTCGACCGGCCACACCGTGTCGCTGCCGCCCGATCGCGGCGAGGGACAGAACTGGGTCACGAAACCAGGCAATCGCTACAGCGCGCCGCGCTGGGTGACGTGGAACGGTACTGCGCCGGTCGCGCTCACCATCGACAAGGTGACGCCGGAGATTCCGAAACCGGCCGACACGAAGTACGTGCGGCACGAACGCATCCGCAGCGACCTGCTGTCGAAGTTCTGGGGCACCGACATGTACATCGGTGCGCACATTCTGTTGCCCGAAGGTTTCGACACGCACCCCAACGCGCGGTATCCGCTGGTCGTGAACCACGGGCATTTCCCGACGGATATCGACGGCTGGCGCACGGAACCGCCCGATACGTCGCTCAAGCCTGACTACAGCGAGCGGTTTCGCATGACGGGCTACAACCGCATGCAGCAGGCATACGCGTACCAGCTGTTCAAGGACTGGACCGGCCCGAACTTTCCGCGCGTGCTCATGATCGAGATCCAGCATCCGACGCCGTACTACGACGACAGCTATGCGGTGAACAGCGCCGCGCAGGGCCCGTATGGTGATGCCATCATGCGTGAGCTGATTCCGTACATCGAAAAGAAGTATCGCGGGATCGGGCAAGGCTACGCGCGCTTCACATATGGCGGAAGCACCGGCGGATGGGAAGCGATGGCCGCGCAGGTCTTCTATCCCGATGACTTCAACGGCGCGTGGGTCGCATGTCCGGATCCGATCGACTTCCGCCACTACACCGTCGTCAACCTGTACGCCGATACGAATGCGTATTTCGTCGACAGTCGCTGGCGACGCGTGCCGCGCTCCGGCATGCAGGATTGGTTGAGCCGCCCGACCAGTACGATGCAGCAACTCGCACAGGGCGAAATGGCCGTCGCCAGCAAGGGCCGCTCAGGCGGGCAGTGGGATATCTGGCAGGCGACATTCTCACCGCTTGGCGCCGACGGGTATCCGAAGCCGATCTGGGATCGCGAAACGGGCCGCATCGACAGGAGCGTCGCCGACTACTGGCGCGAACACTTCGATCTCACACACATCGTGACCCGTGACTGGGCGACGCTCGGGCCAAAGCTGAGTGGCAAGCTGCATTTCTACGTCGGTACCGGCGACAATTACTACCTCATGAACGCCGTCTACGCCGCGCAGGAATCGTTTGGCAATTTGAGTGGTCCCGCGCCGGACTTCGAGTATGGGTATGGGTCACGCGCGGAGCACTGCTTTAATGGTGACCAGACGCGACCCAATGCCGAGGCGCGGTTGCGGTACCATCAGATGTTCATTCCGCGGATCATGGATCAGATGCGGAAGCGCGCGCCGGCGGGGGCGGATACGGTGAGCTGGCGGTACTGACTGGCGGCGGAGGCCTGCGCGCGCATTCCTCACGAAGCGGGTGGCGGCCGTGATTCACGGCGCTGCTGCGCGAATTCGTGCGAACAGCCAGAGGCCCAGTGTGCTGCAAAGTGCGAACGCGAACGCGACGATGCCTATTGCTAGGACGTTGCGAGCATCAGCAAGGTAGCCGGCGAGACTCGCGGCCGCGGTACACGCAGTCAGTGTCAGAAGAAAGCGAGGGGCTCGCATCGGCTCGCGTGGCAACCCTCGAGTGTTCAGTGCGACCGCAACGATAAACGATGCCAGGGCGAGCCACACATAGCGTTCGTCATCGCCTGTCGTTGCGAGTCGTAGCGCGCCAAAGACGAACGGCAGCAGGAGGAGGAAAAGCGCAATGACCTTCATGCGTGTCCTCGCGACTCGACGGCCTGCCGCGGCAACGGCATCGGCACGCGGAAAATGTGTCGCATGATATTTGTGCCTACCCGATTTTCGTGGCCAGGCGCGTTGGGCCGAGTGACACTAGCCAGCGCACCAGTTCCTTGTTGCCGCTGTCGCGCGCCGCGTCAACCGGCGTCTTCATGTCGTAGCCGACCCAGTTCCGATCGCCGCCGCGTTCGACGAGGAATTGCGCGACGGCAAGCTGGCCGCCGCGACAGCTATGCCAGAGCGCGTTGGTGATGTCATGCGCAGTGGGCGCCGGCTCGGCGTCGCAGAACCACTGGATACGGTCCAGCAGGCCGAGCGCGGCCGCCTGCCAGATCGTCGTGGTGGCACCACGCTCGAGCAGGCGACGTGCGCAATTCCACTGCGCGAACACCACAGCATCGGACATCGCGGGTCCACCGGTGAACACCGCGCCTGGTGCTTCGATGTCGGCGCCATGGTCGAGCAGCGCGTCGAGTACCGCAACGTCATCGGAACTCGCGGCCCAATGCAGCGGTGTTTCCGGTGCACCTGGCGAGCCTGCCGGAACGAAGGCCGCGTTCACGTCAGCGCCCGCCTTCACCAGCGCCGCCACGGTCGCCGCACCATTCGGGAAATGGCCCGGCCAGTCGGCAACAACCAGCAGCAGCGTGCGCTCGGTGCCGCGCTTATCGACGATGCGGGCGTTCGCCAACTCGACGTCGCTCGCAAAGTGTCGCTCCAGTGCCGCGACGTCACCGCGGTGAATGGCGGTCACGAGTGCGGCGGCGCGCGGGTCTGAGGCGGGAATGCGAAGCATGGTCTGTTGCTGGTTCGGATGGTCGCGTTGACCGTGCGCTACGGCCGGTAGTCTTTCCAGACCCACTCGAGCGCCTGCGGCAGCAATTGGCCGCGGGCGGCACCCATGCTGTGGCCGACGTTCAGCGCGAAAACATATTGATAGCGGTAGCCTTTTTCCGACAGCACCTTCGCCATGCGGTGGTTGGCCTCCACCCAGTCGTGCATGTCGTCGCGCATCACATTCGGGTTGAGCAGATCGCGATCACCGACGCCCATCCATAGGCGAATCGGCTTAGGCGTGCTGTGCGCGATCAGACCGTTGTGGAATTCCCACGCACCGCCCGGCGTCTCTGAGTCGTAGGGCCACTGCTGATTCACGAACGTGCCGGACGTCGTGATGACGCGCCGATACAGATCGGGGTGATACCACGCCATGATGAGTGCCGCGACACCGCCGGAGCTGTTGCCCATCGTCGCGCGCGCTTCGGGATTTCTGCTGAGCGTGACGCCGCAATTCCTCTCCACCAGCGGCAGCACCTCGGCCTCGATGAACTCGGCGAACTTGCCGGACATGGTGTCGTATTCGAGGCCGCGCTCGTTGCCTTGCGCGTCGCCACCTCCGTTCTCGATCATGATCGCGACCTGCACTGGCACGCGCTTCTGCGCGATCAGGTTGTCGAGCACGCGGACCAGTTCCTGACGGGGAGCGTCCGGTCGCGTCGCGAGTCCGGGCCCATCGTGGGTGACGATGAACGGGGCAGGGGTGCCGGGCACATACTGCGCCGGGATGTACACCGTGATCGTGCGCGTGAAGTCGACCGTGCGCGTTTTCACGATGAGCGTTTTCGGGTTGTGCGGATCGACCGTGCCGAAGATGTCGCGGTATTCACCGGTCGCACTATCCATCTGTGTGCGCGAGATGCCGGGATTGTAGAACCTGCTGTCCTTCGACTGCATCGTGAACTGCAGTACGCGTCCCTGAGGCACGCCCTCGACGACGTTGGATTCCGGCGATGTGACGTAATCCGGGCCGACGATATAGTTGGCCGTAGTGTTGGCTGGCGGGTTCACACCGGCGCCTTCGAGGCGGATGAACTTCGGCGCGCCGGGTGCGCCGGGCGTGCGCGTCGGTGGCTGCGACTGACCGCCGCGCGCGGCAGCGGGTTGCGCAGCCAGCCGACGCGCGGCCAGTGGTGCGACGGCGCACGCGAGGATCACGCAGGCGGCGCGCAGGGCAGGCGACGTGTTCATTCGGAAGGGGACATGCGATCGGCGCCGGTCGCCATCAGCCGTTCAGCGTGCGGCGACCGTGGCTGGCTGCTTCTTCCACGTCAGGAAGAGGATCAGGAACACGATCGCGAGAACGCCGGGAAGGACGGCAACTTTGCCGAGCGCTTCGAGTCCGGCGCTGGCCTGGATCTCGGACCAACGCGAGGCCGCCGCGGATCCTTTGGCTGCGGCGGTGAAGGCATCCGTTGTCTCCCCGGACGTCAGCCGACTCGCGATGCCGGTGTCGTAGAACCGGCCGACATACGGTACCACGAAGCTGGCGCTCAGCATCCCCGCGCCGCCCATGATGGCGAGGCCGAGTGCCCCTGTGCTCGGAAAGCGCTCGCTCACCGTGCCGAGCATGGTGGGCCAGAAGAAGCACACGCCGAGCGCAAAGATGGCCGCCGAGACGAACAGCATCGCTCCCGACGAATGGCTCATGAGATACAGCCCGCACGTCGCGAGGAGTGCACTGAGCAGGAGCATTCCCGGCGCTGAGACCCGGTGCACGAACACACCGGCAGTCTGGCGGCCGGCCCACATCAGCGCGGTAATCAGCGTCAGCACGAGCGTGCCTGAGACGCCGGCGTTGTCCATGATCGCCGGAATCCAGCTTTGGGGGCCGAACTCCGTCGCGGCCGTGAAGAGCATGCAGACAACCATGAGGAGAAACAGCGGATTCAGGCAGGCCGCGAACATGGAGCCGGTGGAAATCCCCTGCTCGACGCGTTCGGTCTTCGGGAAGGATTGGCCGAAGAAGAGCAGGGTGTAGATCACGGTCGGCACCAGCATCGTGGCGAATTGCAGCTGCCAGCCCAGACCGGCCCTGGCTAACCCAAGATTCACCAGCGTTCCGATCACGATGCCGCCGGGGAACCAGGCGTGAAAATGATTCAGCTTGGTGGTCTTGTCATTCGGATAGAGCGTCGCGATGAGCGGATTGCACGCCGCTTCGACTGACCCGTTGGCGATGCCGAAGATCAGACTGCCGGCAAACAGCGAGGTGTAATCCCAGGCGAAGATTGTCAGGAGGATGCCGGCGACGTGGCCCACGATCGCCACCGCAATCATGCGGCCTAGACCGATCGCATCCACCAACGGGCCACCCAGAATCATGGCTGCCGTGAAGCCCCATAACGCCGCACCATTGGCCCAGCCAATCCGCTCGTTCGATTCATGGAATTGAATGGCCCACGACGCGGTCGACGTGGTTCGCAGCGCAAAGCTCATCGCGGTGACGATGAGCGCGATCTGACTGGCACGGAAGAGACGGTCGGGTTTCATAGCGGCATGGATGGGGTGTGGGGAGATACCCGTGCATCACAGGCCAAATCTTAGTTTCGGGTACGCCGCCGTGCTCACTCCGCCAGCATTGTCGGGCCCTCGATCACGTTGCGAAGGTTTCGAGCATCGCGACGATGTGCCGCGCTGTGCATCGTCGCACGCGCCGAGTATGCTGCGGCTGCGCGGCCGCAGCGGTGTCTGCGGTTGGTTGCTCCTGTTCAAGACGCACTACGTTGGAAGGTGACTGGTGAATGCCAATGGCCGATGGGCCCTGATGCTGTTTGGCGGAGCCCTCGTCTCCCTCACTGCCGCGGGCTGCCGATCCAAGCCGGTCGACGAGAGCCAGGTGTACGCCACTCGCACGCTGGCGCTGGCGTACCTGCAACGCGGCCAACTGCCTGAGGCGGAAGCCGAGTTCAAGAAGGTGATTGCGCTTGTGCCGGATGATCGGCTCGGCTATGCCAACCTCGGGCTCACGTACCTCCAGGCGGGGCGATTCCGCGAGGCTGAGCCGGCGCTGCAGCGCGCGCGCGCACTCGACCCCGGAAACAGCGAGATCGGGCTGATGCTGGCGCGGCTCTACGCACTCACCGCGCGAGGGGATGATGCACGCAAGCTGCTGGAAGCGCTGCGACGCGACAGCTCGGCGAACGTTCGTGTGCTCTACGCGCTGGCACAGCTCGAGCAGCAGCAGACGGACAGCGGCGCGCGGCGTCGCTACGAATCACGACTGCGTGACGTGCTCGCGTCATCGCCTGCGAACCTTGCGGTTCGGCTGGAACTCGTCACGCTGCTGGCGCAGCAGTCGATGGGAGACAGCGTCTTGCGTCAGCTCGAAGAAGTGCGACGCATTCCGCCCGCATTGCCAGTCGAGTCGCGAGCCCCCCTCGACAGCGCGATGCGCGCGTTGCAGGCCGGCGATCTGCCGAACGCGAAGGCGCCGCTCGATCACTTCCTCGCCCTGGTCCGTGTCACCACTCCGTATCAGGCATCGCTGGACGAGGTCAAGGCAGGCGGCGCTGACTCGCCGCTGGTGGGTCGCCCCGTGCTGTCCTTTGCGCCCACCAGCTTCGTTGCGCGCGTCGGCGTGCGCGAAGCGGCGACCATCGACTCGGTACGGTTTCGCGATGTGACGGAAGAAGCAGGGCTGGTTGACGGCCAGGTGCAGGCGGATCCGCGGGCCACGACGGGCACGTTGACGCAATCGGTGGCGGCAACGGCAGCCGGTGACGTGGACGGCGACGGCGGCGATGACCTGTTCGTCTCGTTTCCGCGGACACGTCCCGAGTCCGCCGCGCATCTCTTCCTGGTTCAGCGAGGCTTTGCGCGCGACATGTCATCCTCGGCAGGCATCGCGCTGCGGACTGGCGCGACGTTCGCAAAGTTTGCCGATGTCGATAACGACGGGTGGCTGGACCTCTTCGTCATCGACGGAGAAGGACGCGGTCACCTGTTTCGCAACCGCGGCAATGGACGCTTCGAGGAAGTCACGGCGCGTGCCGGCGTTGCCGACGTTCACGGCGCTCGCTCTGCGCTCTTCGTCGATCTCGACCACGATGGTGATCTGGATCTCGTGCTGATGGGGAACGCGCCTGTCACCGTCTATCGGAACAACCTCGATGGATCATTCACCGACGCCACGACGGCATTCGGCTTTGCCGGCGACGCCGTGGCGAGCGACGCTGCATTCGGGGACTTCGACGGCGACGGGCGCATCGACCTGTTCGTCTCGGGCCCCGGCGGGGCAGGCCGCCTGTTCCACAACGGGGGCACGCAGCGCTTCAGCGTCGCCACCGCAGCCAGCGGCGTATCGGGTAGCGGTGGCTCCGGAGCGGTTGCCGTGGGTGACTACAACAACGATGGGATGTTGGACCTTTTCGTAGCCGGCACGAATGGCGGCGCCCCGGTTCTCCGGCTCGGCCGGGGAGCGGGGGACAGCACCTTCACGCTCGACCGACGTTCCAACGCTGTGCTGCAGCCTCTCGGCGGTCTCGATGCTGCGGCCGCAGCGTTTCTGGACTACGATAACGATGGCTGGCTGGACCTCGTCGTGGTGGGCAGGGCGCGGGCGCGCGGAACGCCGGCGCTCTTTCTGTTCCGCAACGACCGGCGCGGCCAATTCGTCGATCGCTCGACGCTCATCGCCGCGCCCCTGCGCCTCGCTGGGGCAGCGGGCCTGGTGGTGTCGGACAGCGACGAGGATGGAGACGAGGACCTGCTCGTGACCGACACCACCGGCGCGCTGCATCTGCTCCGCAATGATGGGGGCAACAGCAACATGGCGCTTCGGGTGACGCTCAAAGGCTTGCGCACTGGAAGCGGCAAGAACAACGACTTCGGGATTGGCGCGCGGTTGGAACTTCGCGCGGGAGAGATCTACCAGACCCGGGTCGTCACTGAGCGCGCCACGCATTTCGGGCTGGGGCCGCACCTCAAGGCCGACGTGCTGCGGGTCGAATGGCCCAACGGCGTGCCCCAGACCGTGTACCTGCCGGGAAGCGACCGCGACGTGGTGGAAACGGAGCTGCTGAAGGGTTCGTGCGCATTTGTCTACACGTGGGATGGCACCGGCTTCCGCTTCGTGACTGACGTCATGTGGCGGAGTGCGCTGGGAATGCCGATGGGATTGATGGGCACCACAGCCAGGTTCGCGCCGGCCGGAGCCTCGCAGGAGTACCTGCGCATTCCCGGCAACGCTCTCAAGCCCCGCAACGGCAAGTACGTCATGCAGCTGACCGAGGAGCTCTGGGAAACGGCGTATGCGGACGAGGTCAAGCTGATCGCAGTTGACCATCCCGACTCGGTGGATGTGTTCGTGGACGAGCGCTTCGTCCCACCGGGTCCCGTCGCACTGCGGCTCTTCCAGGTGGGCCGCGCGGATCGCGTCGTGCGCGCGAGCGACGAGCGCGGCGTGGACCTGCTGCCAGCGCTGCGCGCAAGCGACGCGCGATACGTCGAGAACTTCACCCCAACGCAATATCAGGGTGTGGTGGATTCGCACGACCTTGTCCTCGACCTCGGAGCATCGGCCGGGCAGCCTGGAATCTATCTCTTCCTGCGCGGCTGGATCTATCCCACCGATGCCAGTATCAACGTGGCCCTGTCGCAGCAGCACACGGTGCAGATCGCCTCGCCCTCACTCGAGGTGATGGACGCCAAGGGACGGTGGACGACGGCCATCCGCGACATCGGCTTCCCGTCGGGGAAAGACAAGACCGTCGTCGTCGACCTCGCGGGGAAGTTTCCCACCGCTGATCACCGGGTGCGTATCCGCACCAACATGCAGATCTACTGGGATGAGGCGTTCGTCGCGCGCGACGAGCAGCAGAGCGAAGTCCGGATCACGACACTCGCACCGACCGCCGCCAACCTCCATTCGCGCGGCTTCTCGCGGATGTATCGCAAGGGCGGACGTCATGGCCCATTCTGGTTTGCGTACGACGATGTGACCACCACCTCCCCATGGCGGCCGATCGAGGGAGCGTTCACGCGATTCGGCGACGCGCTGCCCCTGCTCGGGAAGGCGGACGACATGTACATCGTGATGGGTCCCGGCGACGAAACGACGATCGAGTTCGACGCCTCGTCGGCGGCCTCACTCCCGCCCGGCTGGACGCGGGACTTTCTGCTCTACACCGACGGCTGGATCAAGGACTCCGACCTCAATACCGCCTTTGGCACCTCGGTCGGTCCGCTCCCCTTTCACCGGATGCAGCAGTATCCGTACGCGCCGGGAGAAGCATACCCAGACGACGCGAAGCACCAGGCGTACCTGCGTGAGTACAGCACACGACGAGTCGGGCGGCGTTAGAACACCGACGGCTCCGGCGCCATGCCGCGAAGCGCCGGCAGCGCATCCACCAGCTGCTGGCGCGAAAGGCCGAGGAGTGCATGCCGCTCGATGAGGAGGTCGAGATCGAGGGGGTAGAGGTTGTGTCGCGTCGCCTCGGCCAGTCCGGCCACGTTTCTCGAAGCGATGGCCGCAGCAACCCACTCGGTGTAACCACGCCGCGCATCCACGTCGCCTGTGCTCCCGACGCTGCTGGTGATCGCGCGGAGTCGTGACAGGCTCTCGCGCAGGAGACCTTCGCATGTTGAATCGCCGACACCGAGGAAGCCGCCCCACGCCGCGAACTCGTCGCGTATCAGGCGCTGACGGACCTCGGTGAACGACACGATCGCGAAATAGAGCATCGCGTGCGCAGCGAAGAGGTCGAAGTGGGCCATCGCCTCGTACGATCCCGCGACCAGCCGGTCAATCTGGTTCGCCTCGGCGCCGAGCAGTGCGTCGTAGCGCGCCAGTTCGTCCGGTGGGGGAACTCGCCGGTCCCGCGCGCCGGGCTCGAACATGAGGGCCAGGCGCTCGACGGCGCGAAGACTCCACGCAATGCCTGTCGAGAACAGCGGATCGACGAATGCGTAGGCATGCGGCAGGAGAGCCCAGCGCGGCCCGGCCGCTCGCGTCAGACGATGCTGCACGCGCGGGTGAAAGGCGATCGGCATGAGAGGCTGCGCCGCTGAGAAGGCGCGGCCAATCGTTGGATAGCGCGCCATGAGGAAGCGCCAGAGCGCATCCGGGTCGGCCAGCGACGACGGAGGCAGGCTTTTCACTCCACGCGGACTGAGTGCAACGCCTGCGCTGGTCACACCATCGTCGAAGCGCAGGCTGTACATCCACCCCTCATCGATGAGGTGGTGGACCGCAGCCCAGTCATCCGGATAGGGACCAGCAGGCAGGCCAGGAACACAGGCCGGCATCAGCTCCACGCCGGAGAAGTGACTGAACACGAGCGACGAACGGGACTCCGTGTTCTCGAGCCCTGACGGAATCGAGAGCTGACGGGCGAGAAAGCCGTTCGGCCCCGACGCGTCGATGATGAAGTCGGCATCGAGCGTGAACGGCACGCCCAGTCGCGAGCCGATCAGGTGCGCGCCGCCGGGAGCGAAAGTGACGCCGGTCAGCTCAGCCTCGTCGCGATAGTCCACCCCTACGTCCATCGCCGCGCGCACCAGGTGATGGTCGACGTCCGCGCGCACCCAGTGCGTGTCGGCGATCCGATCGTCGGGGCTCGCGGCCACCAGCAGTCGCTCCGACTCGAGGCCGCGATTGGCGAACGGTTCACCGGGGTGATGCCGGTAGAACGTGAAGCCACGCTTCAGGCCACAGCGCAATGCCGGGTGGTGCGCACGCCACCGACCGTGGGCTGCGAGGTGATAGCAGTCGGTGAGGCCGTAGCGCTGCGCCAGTCGCTCGAGGGAGAGATTGCCGAGGGGCGTGGTCGATTCACCGATGGCGAAGCGCGGATGCGTTCCGCGCTCGAGCAGCACCACGTCGTAGCCCTGCACGGCGAGCACTCGTGCCATCAGCGAGCCGGCGTATCCACTGCCGACGATCGCCACATCACAGCGGGAATTCACGCCTCACACTCCGCACATTCGACCGCACGCTCCAACTGGCCACTGAGGTTCATCCGGCCCAGTCGCTCGATCCGCGCCTGCCTGCACTCGTTGCACCCCGGCAGACCCTCCGCATCCCAGAGGTCGACGGTGACGACGGCCTTGCCGAACGCGAGGGATGAGTCGAGCGCCGTCTCCAGCTGTCGCAACGTGGGTGGCACGAAATGCCCGAGGCCCTGAAGCCGCTCCATTTCGCCGTTCCCACCGCGCACCGGGATGATGGCCACCATCGCGGCGCCTTTCGCGACGGCGTATTCGACCGTGCGTGCCGTCCACTCGACCGATTCCTCGACCGCGATGTGAGGGGCGCCGAGTAGCACGAAGACGCGCAGGTCCATGTCGTTGTCCGCGAGGTAGTTCGCGGCGCGCTCGAAGCGCGGCAAGTCGAGTCGCTTGTTGAGCAGGGGCGCGGCCACGGGATGGATTGTCTCGAGACCGATGGCCACCTCGAGACGCCCCGACAGCTGATCCCTGAACTCGTTGGCAAGGGGCCCGACGGTTTGCGCGTGCGACTCCACGGTGACCGCGCCGAAGGGCGCGGCGAGCGCGGCGATCGCCGGTAGATCGTCGGCCGGGACGGCGCGCCGGTCGAAGAAGTTGCTGGCGTTGTAGAGTTTGAGGCGCTGCGGCGTTGTCGCGTCGCGTGTCTGCGTCTGCAGCACTTCGCGCAGCTGCCTCGGAATGGCCCCCACCGGCGTCGGTCCCTCGAAGGTCCACCGCCAGAGATCACAGAATGAGCAGGTGAACGGGCACTCCGCACCCGACAGAAAGACGGTCAACGCTTGCTCGATGACACCGTCCGGTCTTCGCTCGGGGTCGACAATCGCGCCGTGCGCCTGCCACGGATCGACGGCCGGCGCTGCGGGGCGAAGGCTTCGAATGCGCCGATCGTCGATCGACGCGCTCACGCCATCGTCAGGTGGAGCGCCTCGAAGTGCCGTCGGTAGTGCGTCTCATTACCGGGAAAGAGCCGGGCGACATCGCCCGCGCGCGCGGAGCCATGCTGGAAGCGTCGCTTTGTGAAGACTGGCATCTCGATGCCGAGCACCGAGCGAATGCCGCGCGCGATGATTTCTCCCTTGAGTGCGTACAGCCGATCGTGCGACCCCAGAGTGAGCTCCGCAAATGGAATGGCCTCGGCCACTGCAATCACCGCGGGGCGTGTATAGGGACTGAATCCCTCGAAATCGAATGCACGGGCGCAGGCATAGCTTCGTACGCAAGCGCGACTATATCCGCCGGAGTAGGTCAGCGAGTGCTTGATCGATCCCACCCCCCAGCCCTCCTGGTACAGCATCGAGTTGTTGACGACGCTCCGGATGGTGAGTTCGGGATTTTCCTCGATCGGGTAATCCTTGAGGTTTTCGTCGCCGCCGTCGCCGTCGACCAGCAGGCGCCAGTCGGGGTAGCGCTCGCGAATGCCCGCCAGCAGCGCGAGGTTCACGGCAGCGCATTCCACATCGAGCGGCTTGTAGTCCTCGATCACGGCGACGGCGCGCATCGGGTCGATGGCCGCCGACGGCACGTCGATGACCTCACCCAGCATTGCCAAGTCGGTCCGGTCCAGGAACTCGTGTGCCTGACGCGCGTCATCACCCGCGCCGTCGATCGAGAGCGTGAAGGCCTTGAGGCGCGCCGGCGATTGCCCTTCGTCGAGGAGCAATCGGTTCAAGCAGAGCAAGACCGCACCGCTGTCGATGCCGCCCGAGAAGGCGACGCCGATGGGGGCGCTGGCATCCTGCCGCGCGAGCCAGCGTCGTGCCTCGTCGTAGATCGCCTCGACGTACTGGTGGCCGATGAGGTCGAGGTCCGGCGGGAGCGTACCCCGAGGTGGATCGAAGAAGCGACGGTGCACCGGGTCGGGGTCGGGGCATCCGATCAGCCGCAGCGTGGTGACGTGGTGGGCAGGCACCATCCGCGTGTAGCTGGGATGGAACTGGTTGCTCCATCCCCGTCGGGCGAGCTCTACCGCGATCTCATCGATTCGTTCGGCGACGATCAGAACGGGGCCTGCCGCGGCCTTGGCGAGGAAGTAGCGCAGCGGCCGGTCCAGGCTGCGCGCCAGATACACCTTCTCGTCCTGCTGCGCCACGAGCGCGAACGATCCCTCGAGGTCGCGCACGGCCCCTGGATCCGCGTCGAGGAGCCGCCGTTGCGCGTCGACGAGGGGAAGGCTGCCGGCAGGCCGGGCATCCGGCGCCAGGAGATTGATGATCGTTGCGATGTACTGGCTACTCACGCCTCTGATGCCTCTCTTCGGGGGGGTCGCACGCGCGACGATGGAGGGTCGCGCTCCCCTGAAAAAAGCGTCAGTGCACGTCCTTCGCGAGGGTCCTACGGCGCCGAGTTGTTGAGCAGGACGATGACCGGGCCGCCGTTGGCCTTGAGGCCGAAGCGGTTTTGTGCGTCGTTCGCATCGAGGTAGCGAATCTCCACGAGCATGGCCGTCGTGAGGGTCACCAGCTCACTGATCGGTCGCAGAGGCCCGAAGTCCATGGAGTAGTGCACCTGTCCGGCGTCGCCATTGACGAAGCTTTGCGGCCCGGTGGGGCGAAAGAACGCCGGCCGCAAGCGACGGATTGCCTTGAGCGCATCCATGCTCGCGAGCACCGGATCGCGCAGCTCCTCCAAGCTGATCACGCGCGGGTTTCTCGTCAGCCGCAGCGGCGTATCGGGAGCGGGCGGCGCGGCGCAGGCCGCGGCGGCGAACAGGAGGGCCGGGAGCCATCGGCGTGGCGCAACCATCGCACACCTCGCAGTGAATTGGGGACTTCACACCCGGGCGATTCATCGCCCCGGTGTCCGGGCGCATACATCAGTATGGGGATCCGCACCAGTCGCGCAAGTCACGCGCCGACTTGACAATCAATGTACCTGACTCGGTATTTGGGCGCGAAATGGTAGCACGACCTCTGCCGGCAGCCCGAAGGCCCCGGCGTGTCGCGCTATTCGTCTTGCCCTGTCGTCCCGTTCGCATTCCCATTTACCGGCTTTCGCCACCTGTGTTCCCGTGCGTTCCCGCCGTCGCAGCTGCTGCTGAAGCACGATTACTCCCCATTGAACCCCAGTGTTTCGCTCGGTCAGGACCCGTCGAGCGGCAGGAAATCGGCGCGTCTGTGAGTCGCGTCGATGGTCAGCACCCACCCGCCCGTAGGAGGAGACTGATGGAGACGATGTTGTTGGAGAGTCGACCGCTCGGAGGCTCTGTCCCGTTCCGGCTGCGCGCCGCACGACTTGGGCTGCTGCTCGGGCTGGCGTTCGCGGCGAGCACGGCGGCCCAGGCGCAACCAGTGACGGTGACGGGCACGGTGACGAGCACATCGGGTGGGCCGCTGTCCGGGGTCACGGTGAACGTCAAGGGCACCGAAGTGCGCGCGCTCACGACTGAGAAAGGACGCTACACCATTCTCGCACCCTCCAGCGGCCAGCTGACGTTCCTCAGTTTCGGCAAGAAGCCGATACAGGTGGATATCGCGGGGAGGACGACGATCAGCGTCACGATGGAGACGATCGCGTATCTCGAACAGACCGTGGTGACGGCTTACACCGAACAGCGCCGGTCGGAGATCACCGGCGCCGTGTCGACCGTGGACGTCGACGCGGCCAAAAAGGAGACCGGCGCCAGCATCCTGAAACGACTTGATGCGGTCCCGGGCATCTCGGTGGCCACCAGCGGATCGCCAGGGTCGCGCAGCACGGTGCGTATCCGCGGCATCAGCTCGTTTCAGAACAACGATCCCCTGTACGTGATCGACGGCGTGCCGGTGCAGGATTCGTACATCAACTTCCTGAACCCGAACGACATCACATCCATCCAGGTGCTCAAGGACGCGTCGGCGTCGTCGATCTACGGGTCGCGCGCGAGCAATGGCGTCATCCTGATCGAGACCACCAAGCGTGGTGCGTCGGGCCCGCCAAAGATGACGGCCACCATCCGCACCGGCATGGCCACGCCGGTGAATGGCTACGACAAGTTCACCCTCACGAACGCGTTGGACTATTACAAGGTGGTCAAGGCGTCGTATGAGAACGCGGGGTTGCCGGTCCCCACCAACATCTATGGCGACCCGAGCAACCCGAGCGTTCCCCAGTACACCTTTGCCGCCAATGACACGCGCACCGGCATCGATGCGTTCGGGCGTCCGACTGGTGTCGATCCTGCGAAGTACTCCTATCCCAACAGTCTGATCATGCCGGGCAGCCCCGGCACAAACTGGTGGAAGGCCGTTTTCGGCACGGGGCAGGTGACCGACGCGAATCTCAGCATCACCGGCTCGGGCACGGGCAATCAGTACGGCATCTCGTTCAATTTCTTCAATCAGGACGGCACGGCCGCATACAACAACTTCCGCCGCGTCAGCGTGCGGGCCAACACGCAGTTCACGCGCGGCAAGCTGACCTTCGGCGAAAACGTGGGCGTGACGGCCTCGCGGCAGACCGGCGGTCTGCCGAACGACGAAGGCGGCGAAACCAACCTGATCGGCAAGAACATCCTGATGCAGCCGGTGGTGCCGATCTACGACATCAACGGCAACTTCGCCTCCGGCAAGGCGGTCGGACTGGGCAACAACACCAACCCGCTCAAGACCGCGTACGACGCCCGAAACAACATCGGCAGAGACAACCGGGTCTTCGGCAACATCTTCGCCGGCCTTGGCGTCACTCCCACGCTGAACCTGCGCACCAGCCTCGGCTTCAGTGTGAGCCAAGGCGCATTCGCCGGCTACAACGGCATCACGCCGGAAAACTCGGAACCCAGCTTCAGCAACTCCATCAACGAAAACACCAGCCAGTCAACCGACTGGACCTGGAGCAACACGGCCAAGTACACCAGGGAATTCGGGGCGAGCAACTTCTCGGTGCTGGTGGGACAGGAAGCCACCGCCGGCAGAAGCCGGTTCATCGGCGCCTCGCTGTCCAACCTGCTTTCCACCGAGCTGAGCTCGCGCTACATCCAGGATGCGCTCGGCGATGCCACGACCAAGGCGGTCAACAGCTCAGGCGGTGAGAGCGCGCTGCTGTCCTTCTTCGGCAAGGCCGACTACACCTTCAACGAGAAGTACATCGCCAGCCTCACCGTGCGGCGCGACGGTTCCTCGCGACTCGGACCCACCAACCGCTGGGGTACGTTCCCAGCTGCCGGACTCGGCTGGCGCATCTCGAAGGAACCCTTCCTGAAGGGGAACAAGGTGATCTCGGACGCCATGCTCCGCGTCGGCTACGGCGTGACGGGCAACCAGTCCATTCCGTCGGGACGCACGCTCAATCAGTTCGGGGGCAGCAACGGCGACACGTACTACGACATCACCGGATCCAACAGCACGGTGCGGGCGGGATACCGGCAAACGTCGCTGGGCAACGCCAACCTTAAGTGGGAAGAGAACCGGTCGACCAACGTCGGGGCTGATCTCTCGCTGTTCGACAACGCGCTGAGCCTCATCGTCGACGTATACGACCGTGCAACCAACAACCTGCTGTTCGATCCGGCGCTGCCTGGCACGGCCGGTATTGCGGCACCGCCGATCGTCAACATCGGCAGGATGAACAACAGGGGCTTCGATATCTCCCTCGGTCACCAGGGGAACAGCTGGAACGTCAGCGGTGCGATCAGCCGGTACAAGAACAAGATCGTATCGATCGATGGCCAGCAGACGTTCTTCTACGGCCCCATCTCGACCCGTGTCGGCAACGCGGTCATCAATCAGGTGGGCCAGCCCATCGGATCGTTCTACGGCC
>JANLPZ010000209.1:0-2902 GCA_031367535.1 Gemmatimonadaceae bacterium | reverse complement strand
GGCGTGGACGCAGCCCGAGGATCGCGCACCGCGATTCGCGGCGATGTACAACCGTGGCGCCGATGGATTGCTGACGCACGTACCAGACGCGACAGCGCGCGGGTTGAATTTCGGCCCGCGAAAGCTGACGATGGGTGGTGCCGGACTCGCATCGTCGATCGATGACTACATGCGCTTCGCACGCATGCTGCTGGGCGGTGGTGCACTTGGCGACGTGCGGATCCTCAAGGCGTCGACGATCCGGCTGATGGCCACCGATCAACTCGATCCGCGGATCACTGAGCGGTTCTTCCTGCCGGGAAAGGGAAGCGTGGGCTTCGGCTTCGACTTCGCAGTGCGTACGGCGCAGCCGCAGACGGCTGCTGAGAATCGCGGAACCGTCGGCGAGTTCTTCTGGGACGGTGCGGCGAGCACGTTGTTCTGGATCGATCCGGTGAACGATCTCGCCGCGGTGTTCTTCGTGCAGACGATGCCGTTCGACGGCACCCTGCATCACGACATCCGCGAAGCCGTCTACGGCAGGGGATACCTCGGTCCGCCGGTGCCAATGCGCTGACGGCCTCCGCGGCCGCTCATCGTTGGCATTGCGTTTTGACGGTGCGGCGCCCTATCGTGGCGCATGCCGAACAACCTTGCAAGCTTTGCGATCCATGTCGACGATCTGCCGCGAGCGATCGCCTTTTACACCGCTGTCTTCGGCTGGCGCTTTGAGGCGTGGGGACCGCCGGGGTTTTTTCTGATCCACACCGGTGATGATGTGCAGCCGGGTATCCAGGGCTTGATGCACAAGCGGATGGCGCCGAAAGGTGACGGCGGTCCGAACTGTTTCGAGTGCACCATCGCCGTCAGTGATGTCGATGCGATTTCAGCGTTGGTGACGGCACACGGTGGAACAGTCGTGATGACGACGGCGTCCATTCCGACCGTCGGTGACGTGATCTATTTCCTCGATCCCGAAGGCAATCGCGTCGGCGCGATGCGCTACGATACGGCGCCGCACACGTAGTGCAACCATGCGCGTGTCAGCGCGCTGGTGTGGCGTCGGCGAGAGTGGCCTTCAGCGGCGGGAAATCCAATATTGTGCGAAGGCTTGCACTGATCATCCGGCTGCCGAGCAGCGTCAGGTGATTGCCGTCCTGATAGAGCAGTGCTCGGCCGCGTCGTGCATGACAGAGAGCGCCATCACAGAAGATCGATTCCGCGTCGAATACTTCCAGCTCCGGGATGCGCGCAGCAAGCGCACCCACGAGCCTCCGGTATTCCTTGTTGCGATGATCGACCACGGTGCGCGAAACTGCACAGGGCTCGCGCACTTCGCGCAAACCGAACGGGCGGCCGATGAGGCACTCTTCGGGCAGAAAGCCGATCTCCGGCACACCGACAATCAGGATGACGCGCTTGCCCGCGTCGACGAATGATTGCACGGACCGTTCGAGGCCCGCATCGAACGCGCGTTCGAGCGCGAGTGTGTCGCTGCGCGATGTGCGAACCGCGACCGGAACAACGGGGCGCTGTGTGTCGACGCCGAATCCTGCACCCGTGATATACGCCGGACCGCGAGCCACGAGCAGGACCGTATTGATGCCAGTGTCGCCGCGTATCGCCGCGTGTGCGAGCTGCGATGCCCTGCGACAGATCTCGCCCAGCCGATCGGCGATGACGTCCGGCTGCAGGATTGGCGCGCACCCTTTGCGGCCGGTGAGAAAGAGCGGACGATGTGCATCGAGGTCGGCGAGGCCTGCGAAGACCACTTCAGCGTGACTGTCGCCGAACACGGCGATCCCCTTGCCGCGTCCCGGAATGCGCCAGCACCACGTGGCATTACCTTTGTCGGCGAGTCGGCAGCGCGTGGCGTGTTTGTCGTACGCCGTGATCGAGTCGGCTGATGCGGCGCTGAGTGCCGCGATCGCGTCATCACCGGCTGTTCCGTACCGCGAGGGAATGCCGTGTGAACGCATCACAGTGTGCGCCGTCATGGCGAGCACCGCGATCGCGACGCCGAACGGCAGCAGATGTCGGACGAGGATCCGGCTGCGTTCCTCGATACGTGCGGTGAGCTCGCGCACCGGTCGCTCGACGTGGTGCAGTGTCGCGTGAGCGAGCGCGAGTGCCGGAAGCATGAGCAGCGCAGCAATCCAGACTTGAACGGATTCCGGGACGTTGCGTTCCGCTGCCAGGATGTGCAGAAATGCGATCGGTGGCCAATGCCAGAGATAGAGCGCGTAGCTGCGTTGTCCGAGCCATTGCGCCGGACGCATCGAGAGCAGCGTGCGATTGAGCAGTGCGTCGGGTCCCGCGACGATCACCAGGACAGTACCGAGGACGGGTGCCAGCGCTGTGATGCCCGGCCAGCTGCTGACCGCGTCGATGTGCATGGCGGTCACGAGAATCATCGTCAGCCCGGCTGCCGAGATGATCGAGCGCAGCGGACCGCGCAGCATCAACGGCAATGTCCACGTCGCGGGAATCATCGGACCGGCGAGCGCGATCAGTCCACCGACGCCGAGCTCCCATGCGCGTGAGTGCAGCATGTAGAAACCCTGCGACGGATCGCTGTACGCAAGATTCTCGCTGATCATGAGCGAGAGTGCGACCAGCACCGCAACACTCAGCAGACGAATCCGTCGATTGAGCGGCAGCACGGTGAGGAAGAGCGGCCAGACGAGATAGAACTGTTCCTCGACACCGAGCGACCACAGATGCAGCAGCGGTTTGGCGAGCGCCGTGGTGTCGAAGTAGCCGACTTCATTCCAGAGCAGCAGGTTGGAGCTGAAGAGTGAGCCGGCGACGACGTGTCGCGCGAGGCTGACCAATTCCGGTCCGGTGAGCACACAGGCGCCCATCAGTAGCGTGCCGACCAGCACCACCAGCAGCGACGGGAGAATGCGGCGGCAGCGCTTCC
>JANLPZ010000190.1:0-59965 GCA_031367535.1 Gemmatimonadaceae bacterium | reverse complement strand
CACGACTATCGCGCCCATCTGCTGCGCGCGTCGGACTTCACCGACATCGGTCAGGATCGGTGCAACGACGGGTGGCTGCGTGCGTTTCCGCGCGACAGCACCGATACGATGCGCGAGGCGACGGCCGATCTGGTCGACAAGTTCGAGAAGCTGATTCAGGCGTATGCGGTGGATGCACCGTTGGACACGCCAGAAGGGCATGAGTTGCTGCGGACGGTGGTGCTGTGGGAAACGGGCATCGAGCGGCCGCGGTGGGATGTGTGGAATGGCAAGGCGGGTCGTGAAGCGATTGCAGCCGGCCTGACCGAGGAAGTCGCGGATGCGGCCACTGGGCGCTGTCTGGTGCATGCGCGCGGCGATACGGCGCAGTATGTGTTGCCGGTGCTGACGGGATTGTCGTTGCCGCCGGTGCACGGCGTGACGACGCGCCTCGTGTTCGGGGATCGCGGATTGTCGTCGCTGCGCACGCGGTACTGGGCGGCGAGAGACCTGCGTGACAGCAGTGCGATTCTCGCCTACACGCGCGTGTCGGCGGCGATGTTGTGGAAGGAGTACGCTGTAGTGACCGTGCATCGTCCGATGGAGCATCGTGACGGCGCGGCGTTGTCGACCAGCAATGGTGGTGGCACCTACATCTTCCATCGTGTGGGCACCAGCTGGCTCCTGCTCGTCATCGCGCGATCCTGGGGTTGACGGGATACGACCTGCGCCGGTGACATGACGTCGCGCGGTTTCGCGCACCTTTTCTTCGTTCCGTAGTCTGCATTCCCGACGTCGCGTCGCACGCGCGACGTGACGTCGGTCACGTTTTCACTATCTGCGCATGACTGGTCCAGGGCCCCGCGAACGCATCCTGCCTCGCATGATCGACGAGGAGATCAAGGAATCGTTCATCAATTATTCGATGAGCGTCATCGTATCGCGCGCGCTGCCGGATGTGCGGGATGGGTTGAAGCCGGTGCACCGTCGCGTGTTGTACGCGATGAACGAAGCGGGATTGACGGCGGGTCGGCCGTACCGCAAGTCCGCAACCGTCGTCGGCGATGTGCTCGGCCGCTATCACCCGCACGGGGACAGCAGCGTCTACGACGCGGTCGTGCGCATGGTGCAGGAATTCTCGCTGCGCTATCCGCTGGTCGATGGTCAGGGCAACTTCGGCAGCATCGACGGCGACAACGCAGCCGCCTATCGCTACACCGAAGTCCGGCTGACGCGGATCGCGATGGAGATGCTGGCGGACATCGATCGCGGGACGGTCGATTTCGGCGCCAACTTCGACGACACGCGTGAAGAGCCGAAGGTGCTGCCGTCGCGATTGCCGAACCTGCTGGTGAACGGCAGCACGGGCATCGCGGTGGGCATGGCAACGAACATTCCGCCACACAACCTGCGCGAAGTGTCGGCGGCGATCGTGGCGATGGTCGACAATCCGGCGATCGAGACGGATGACATCCGCAAGATCATCACGGGTCCCGACTTTCCGACGGCCGGTTTCATCTACGGCCGCGCCGGGATCAAGGATTACATCGAGACGGGGCGTGGGCGTCTGCAGGTGCGTGCCCGCGCGCAGATCGAGGAGAATGAGCGCGGCAGCAAGAGCCAGATCGTCGTCACGGAAATTCCGTATCAGGTCAACAAGGAACGCCTGCGTCAGCAGATCGTGGACCTGGTGCGCGAAGGGAAAGTGGCGGGCATCAGTGCGCTGCGCGACGAGTCGAACAAGGAAGGCATCCGGCTGGTGATGGAGCTCAAGCGCGATGCGATTCCGCGCGTGGTGCTCAACCAGCTCTACAAACATTCGCAGCTGCAGACGACGTTCGGCGTGATCATGCTGGCCCTCGTGCCAGACATCAAGACGCGCCAGCTGGTGCCGAAGGTGATGCCGGTGCGCGAGGTGCTGCAGCACTACATCGACCATCGCCACGAAGTCATCACCCGTCGCACGCAGTTCGATCTCGACAAGGCGCTCGAGCGCGAACACATCCTCGAAGGGTTGAAGATCGCCGTCGACAACATCGACGAAGTGATCAAGATCATCCGGGCGGCGGATGATACACCGACGGCAAGCCTCAGCCTGCAGACACGCTTCGCGTTGTCGGAGCGGCAGGCCGAAGCGATTCTCAACATGCGTCTCGCAAAGCTCACTGGCCTCGAGATCGACAAGCTCGAAGCGGAGCTCGCGGAAGTCCGCGCGCTGATCGCCGAGCTTCGCGACATCCTCGGCAGCCGCGAGCGTCGGATGACGATTCTCAAGGCCGAGCTGATGAGTGTGGCCGAGACGTTCGGCGACGCGCGCAAGACGGAGATCGTGAGTGACGAGGGTGAGTTCAGCGTCGAGGATCTGATCGCTGAGGAAGATGTGGTGGTGACGATCTCGCATACCGGCTATGTGAAGCGGACGTCGGTGTCGCTCTACAAGCGGCAGCGTCGCGGCGGGCGCGGCAAGACCGGGACGGGGCTCAAGGACGAGGATTTCGTCAGTCGCCTGTATATCGGCAGCACGCACGACTACCTGCTGATCTTCACCGACGACGGGCGCATGTACTGGCTCAAGGTCTACGAGATTCCGCAGTCGAGCACGAGTGCGCGTGGCAAGCCGATGGTCAACCTGATCAACGTGTCGCCTGAGACGCGGGTGCGCGCCGTGGTGCCGGTGAAGGATCTGGAGAAGATCACCGAGGCCGACGAGCGGTTCCTGTTCTTCTCGACGCGTGCCGGCACAGTCAAGAAGTCGCGCATGTCGGACTACACGAATGTGCGCAACAACGGCATCAAGGCGATCAAGATCGAAGCGGGTGATGAGCTGATTGACGTGGCGGAGACGTCTGGTACCAATGACATCGTCCTCGCGACTCGTTTTGGTCTCAGCTGCCGCTTCCATGAAAGCGACGTGCGCGAGATGGGTCGTGACACGACCGGCGTGAAGGGCATCGAGCTGCGACCGGAAGACTTGGTGGTCGGCATGGTCGTGATCAAGCGTGATGCAACGTTGCTGGTGGTCACCGAGAAGGGGTTGGGCAAGGTCAGTGACGTCTCCGAGTACCGTGTGCAGAAGCGCGGCGGCAAGGGCATCCTGACGCTCAACCGGACGGAACGGACGGGGAACGTGGTCGCGCTGATGGAGGTTCTGCCGGAAGACGAGATGATCCTGATCACGAAGCAGGGCATCCTGATCCGGTCGTCCGCAGCAGAAGTCCGGAAGACGGGCCGCAATGCGCAGGGTGTGAAGCTGGTGGCGCTGGATGGTGGCGATTCGGTGATCACCGTCGCCCGAGTGGTACCCGAGGAGAAGGATGGAGAAGATGGCGGCGCCGACGATGGCGAAGCAGCGGGTGAAGGAGAGGGTGGGGGCGGCGTCGGCGAGGGTGGTTCCACCGACGAGTGATGGCAGCGGTGCCGAGTGGTGTGATGGCCGGATCCCGTGACGCTACGGACCCTCCGGCCGTCCACACTGTGGCCCCCGATGTCTTTCCATTCCCGCCCGACGAGGCACGCTCGGCGATGACTGCGCCACGAATCATCGTCGCCGATAGCGATCCGGCGGTACAGCAGACCATTGCGTGGGTCCTGCGTGAGCACGGCTACGACGTGCGTGGCGTGATCACGTGCGCGGCCGCCGTGGATGCAGCACGTGACTTCGTGCCCGACCTGCTGCTGATGGATGCGCAGCTGCTCGACAATGGCGGCGCGGACGCGCTGACGTCACTGAAAGGCGAATCACGCTGGCACGACCTGCCGGTGCTGGTCACGTCGACGCGTGCGCCGGAAGAAATCGTGGAGCATGCGCTGGCCAGCGGTGCGACTGATGTGGTGCGCAAGCCGCTGCGGTCCGGTGAATTGCTGGCGCGTATCGGGGCGAATCTGCGCACGCGGTCCGCGCTCGACATGACGCGCCGGCAACTCGTGTCGACGCAGGAAGCGCTGGCGCAGGCACGTGAAGAGGCGCAGACCGGCCGCACACTGATGGCGATCATGCGCGAAGTCAGCGCCGATCTTTCCAGCGAAGAGATTTATCACGTGCTGGTGCGACGGGTGGCGCGCGCGATCGGGTTGTTCCGATGCTCGGTGGTGCTGGCGCGACCGGGTGAGTTGTCGGCCATCGTGCCGGCGGCGTTCGATGATCCGACACTGCGCAACCTGCCAATGGATCTCGAGAAGTATCCCGAGATTCGTGTGGCGCTCGAAGCGGGACGTCCGGTGCTGATTCCGGATGTGATGGTACATCCGTTGTTCGCCGAATTGCGCCAGCGCTGGGCACGTGAAGGCACCGTGGTGCCGACGCGCAGTGTGATCGCCTTGCCGTTTTTCGTCGATCGACAGCAGGCCGGCGTGTTCCTGTTGCGACGCGGTGTGGGTGAGCAGCCGCTGGACGACGAAGACGTCTCGTTTGCCGATGCCGTGGTGAAGGCCGCGGTGGCGAGCATCCAGCGCGCACATCTGCTCGAAACCGCGCGCGCCGACAACGTGCGTCTTGCGGCGCTGGCGCAGACCGATCCGCTGACGCAGGTGCTCAATCGTCGCGCACTGACGGATCGTCTCGTGTCAGAGCTCGATCGTGCGCGGCGCTATGGGCATTCGGTGGCCGTGCTGATGCTCGATCTCGATCACTTCAAGATGGTGAACGATACGCGCGGGCATCTGGTGGGTGACGGCGTGCTCAAGGACACCGCCGAGATCCTGCGCAGCGCGGTGCGTAGCGCCGACTTCGTGGCGCGGTATGGCGGTGAAGAGTTCGTGATCGTGCTGCCGGAGACGTCACTGGATGGTGCGGTGATCTTTGCCGAACGTCTGCGAGAGCGCATTGCCGCGACGGCGTTTCAGGGTGGCGTTGGGGTGTCGCTCACGCTCTCCGTTTCAATCGGCGTGTCGTTGTTCCCGGGGCCGCGGATCACGTCGGTGGATGATCTGTTGTCGTCGGCGGATACGGCGTTGTATCGGGCGAAGGCTGATGGGCGGAATCGGGTGCGGCACTAGTTCGATTTTTTCGTTGCGAACTGTTCAACGCAGAGGCGCCACGGAGGACTGAGAGGCGCAAAGGAAAGGCGGTGGAAACTGCGGAAGCACATCGCAGTTTCTACCGCCTTCGTTTGTTCTGAACTTCAATCACTCTGCGTCTTTCGGTCCGCTGTTGCGCCTCTGCGTTATCGCTGTTGCAGTTCAGCGACTCGCCTTCAGCGTCACCGTCTCCCGCTTGCCATTGCGCAGAATCTCGAGTCGCTGATCGCGGCGGCGGTCGAACGTGACGTCGAGAGTGTTGCCGTCCCGCACTGACTGACCATCGACGCTCAGTAACACGTCGCCCGCCTTGAGCGGATCCCAGTCGCCGCGGATGCGGACGATCAGCGCGCCATCTTCGCTGCCGCGACCGAACTGCTGCGCGAAGTCGCGATCGACGGTCGCCAATGACAAACCACCCAGCGACAGCGTCGCGCCGTCGGTGCGGCCGTGCATCGTGCCGCGCGCTGGACGCCGATCGTCGTCATCACGATCGCGGGACCAGCGATTGTCACGCTCATCGGCGCGGTCATCATCGCGGTCGTCATTGCGGTCGTCATTGCGTGACCGCATTTCCCGCTGCACGTCGCGTTCTACATCGCGCTGCTGACGCGCGAGTTCCCGCTGCACCCGACTCATTTCGCGCTCGACGTCGGCGCGCGCGCGCTGCGCCTCGCCGCGTGCTTCGGCCCGTGCCCGTGCGGCATCGGCGCGCGCATCGGCCATGTCGAAGCTGCCGCTGATGCTGCCCTGAATGTCCGCCGCCAGACCTTCGAGTGAACGCATCCCACCGAAACTGCCGCCGGAGGTGAACGTGAAGCCACGCTCGCGTGTCGGCACCACCGTCACGGTGCGTCGGCGTCCTTCCGACAACACATCGAGACGCACCGATTGGGAATCACGCGCGTCATCGAGTGCTCGGCGGAGTCGCGAGACACGCGCCTGCACACCTTCCGAGGTTCCGGCATCGGGCGTCGGCACGCGCAGATCGACGCCATCGATGCTGACGATGCGATCGCCCTCGCTGATGCCGGCCTTGTCGGCGGCACCGCCCGTCGACACGCTGATCACGAGCAACCCGGCCGAGTCGCGTGTCGAGCCGCGTTCTGAGAACGACACGCCGAGTACGCGACGGCCGGTCGACAGTGCGCGCATCGACGACGCGAACGGTGATTCGGCGAGGATCACACGCTTCGTGTCCTTGCGACCGTCGGTGAGCACGACCACGACGACGGTATCGCCTGGCTCGTGGCGGGCCAGCGTGCGGCGCAGACGGCTTTCCGGCAACGATTCGCCTGCGTAGTCGCCGAGGTCGCGCGGATCGACCCGCAGATCGACGTCGTCGATCGAGACGAGACGCGACCCGCGGGTGATGCCCGCCCTCGCGGCGGGCCGGTCGGATTCGACGTCCTGTACCAGCATGCCGAGCGTATCCGCGGCGCCGGACGAGTAGTGCGGCGTGATGCCGAGGTAGGCTCGGTTCATCGCGGGCCCGCTGACGTACATCGTCCGCGCCGGTGGATCCGGGGGCTCAGGCGCCCGGGGTGCGCGCACCTGAGCGAGCGCAGGACCTGTGGCAAACGGGGCGAGCAGTCCCACCAGGGCGGCGGTTCGGACAGCGTACGAGAGGGTCGTCATGAAAGTCTCCGGCGTTCAGCCTGCCGGTGCGGCATGCACCGGTCAGGGAATCGGCGATCAGACAACGGGCGCCCGGTGGAGGGTTGCCGGCGACTTACATCACGATGTTCAGCAACCGTCCCGGCACATATATGATCTTCTTCGGCTCGCCATCGACGAACTTGGCGATGTTGGGCTCTTTGAGGGCAGCTGCGTACACGTCGGCCTGCGTCGCGTCCTTGTTCACCTGCACGGTGCCGCGCGTCTTGCCATTGACCTGCACCGCGATCGTGATCGTATCACTCACCAGCAGCGCCGGATCGTACGCCGGCCAGCCGCTGTCGAACACCGACTCATGTCCGCCGAGGATGTCCCAGCAGGCTTCGGCGATGTGCGGCGCGAACGGCGCGACGAGCTGAAGCAGCGGCAGTACTTCGTCGCGATGGACGGTGCGTTCGCTGGCGCGCAGCACGTTCACGTATTCCATCATCGCCGCGATGGCAGTGTTGTACCCAAGCGCCGGAATGTCCTCGCCGACCTTCTTGATCGTCGCGTGCAGCTTGCGCAGGACGACCGGATCGGGCGCGCCCGCGGTCACACATTCATGCACCGAGCCCCAGATGCGATCGAGGAAACGACGCACGCCGGTGATGCCGCTGTCACGATAGTCGCCACCTTCCTCGTACTTGCCGAGGAACATGAGATAGGTGCGCAGCGAGTCGGCGCCCCAGCGATCGATGAGTTCATCGGGGTTGACGACGTTGCCCTTCGACTTCGACATCTTCGCGCCTTCGCGGATGATCATGCCATGCGCGCGGAACCGCGTGAATGGCTCATCGAAGTCGAGGAAGCCGCCGTCGTGCAGTACCATCGTGATGAAGCGCGAGTAGAGCAAATGCAGCACGGCGTGTTCGTTGCCGCCGATGTAGGTCGTGACCGGCAGCCAACGCTGCGTCAGTGCGCGATCGAACGGCACATCGCTGCGATCGGCACTCGGGTAGCGCAGGAAATACCAGGCGCTGTCGAGGAAGTTGTCGGAGACGTCGGTCTCTCGGCGCGACATGATGCCGCAGGTGGGGCAGGGCACGCGATACCACTCGTCGTGACGCGCGAGTGGTGAGATGCCGCTGTCGTCGGGACGGAAATCCTCGATCAGCGGCAACACCACCGGCAGCTGATCCTCCGGCACCGGCACCGGACCGCAGCTGTCGCAGTAGATGATCGGGATCGGCGGGCCCCAGTAGCGCTGCCGAGAGATGCACCAGTCATTCAGGCGATAGTTGACGACGGGCGTCGCGTTGCCGCGCTCTTCGAGCCATGCGACGACGGCCTTCTTCGCCTGCGGCACGGGCATGCTGGAGAAGTGGGCTGAATTCACCAGTACATCGCTGTCCGATTTGGCGACGTAGGCTTCGGTGAGTAGCGCGTTGGCATCACCATCGACCGGGGACACGACCCGGACGATCGGCAGCGCGAATTTTTCCGCGAACTCGAAATCGCGTTCGTCGTGACCCGGCACGCCCATCACGGCACCGGTGCCGTATTCCATCAGCACGTAATCCGCGATCCAGACCGGGATCGGCTTGCCCGTCGCCGGGTTGATGCCGACGGCGCCGGTGAACACGCCGGTCTTCTCCTTGTTCACTTTGCGCGAGACGACGTCCTGCGTCTTGGTGCGCTCGAGATACTCATCCACCGCCGATTGCTGCGCCGGTGTGACCAGCTGCGCGACCAGCGGATGCTCGGGCGCGAGCACGAGCCAGGTGGCGCCGAAGATCGTGTCGGGGCGCGTGGTGAACACGGTCACGTCATGGGCGTTGGCGACACGGAAGGTGACATGCGCGCCTTCACTCCGACCGATCCAGTTGCGCTGGGCGGAGCGGGTGATCTCGCTCCAGTCGAGCGCGGTGAGGTTGTCCAGCAGACGCTGCGCGTAATGCGAGGTGCGGAAGAACCATTGCTCCAGCAGCCGCTGCTCGACGAGGGCATCGCAGCGTTCGCAATGCCCATCGATCACCTGCTCGTTGGCCAGCACGGTCTTGTCGTTCGGACACCAGTTGACTGCGGCGGCCTTTTTATAGGCCATGCCCTGCTTGTAGAGCTGCAGGAAGAGCCACTGCGTCCACTTGTAGTAGGACGGGTCGCTGGTGACGACTTCCTTGCCCCAGTCAAGCATCAGGCCGGCTCTGGTCAGCTGGCCACGGAATCGAGCGACGTTTCGCGGCGTCAGCTGTGCCGGGTGCTGACCGACCTTGATGGCGTAGTTCTCGGTCTGGATCCCAAAGCTGTCGAAACCGATTGGTTCGAAGACGGTCCGACCCTGCTGCCGCTGGAACCGGCCATGGATATCGGCGCCGGTGAACGCGAACAGGTTGCCGATGTGGAGCCCCTCGCCCGACGGGTAGGGGAACATCATCAGCTGATAGTACGGGTTCGCCCCGGTCCAGAGCTCTGGAGAATTGGTCCGCTGCTCGGCCCAGCGATGCTGCCAGGTGGCTTCGATGGCGGCGGGATCGTAGGCGGGAAATTCGGGCGGAACGGACGGCGTGTCGGACATCGGCAGGATCAGGACGCCAGCTGGCGTCAGTTCAGTTCGGTTGGTCGCAATTCTGCGCCTCTCTCTAACTTACCCGAGTGCCGTCTCCCTCTGAAAGCGCGACAAACGGAGCACGCTGGTGCCGGCAGGCCGTGGTCGCGCTCGCCGGTCTCATTGTGTCGTGCGGCAAAGGTGCGACGGATGCACCGCAGTCTCCACTGACGGCAGCGGCGCGGGTCGAAGTGCAGCTACCGACGGATAGCGTGCTCGTCGGTGACTCAGTGACCGCGACCGCGAAAGGTGTGAATCGCGAGGGGGTCACTGTCCCGCTCGCCAGTCTTGTCTGGTCGTCGTCGGATAGCAGCGTCGGATCGGTTTCGACCGGTGGCGTGCTGCGCGCGCGGAACGTCGGTACTGTGCGCGTGGATGTGATCGGCGATGGTGTGGTGGGCACAAAGGCAGTGCGTATCGTGCCGCGCGTCGCGATGCGGGTGCGAGTCCTGGCGCCTGATACGGCGCAGCTCAGCGACGACATCCAGATCAGCACGCAGATCGAAACCGCTGATGGTGTCGCGCTGCCCGAAGTGGCACCGCGATTTGCCGTCTCCGATCGCGGCATCGCCACGATCACACAGACGGCGGTGGGCAAGGCGAAACTCGTGCCGGCATCGGCTGGCAGCACCACGCTGCTGGCAATCATCGGCCGCGACACCACGCGCCGGCAGATCGTGCTGCGCCTGACGCCACTGCGGTCGCTGACCGTGAGCGTCGACACGCGGACGCTGGCGATTGGCGACAGCGCGCCGTATCTCGTCACCGCGATCGACACTGGCGGCCGCTCGATCGCGACCTTAGGGACGGAAGTCGGCGTCGAGCCGGCGGGCACGATGATCGTGCGCAACGGATTCCTGGTCGCGACGGGTCTGGGCCGCGTGGTGCTGAAGGCGATCAACGGTTCAAGTGTTGCGCGCGATACGGTGACCGGACTCGGGCCGTCGGAATTTCCGCTCGAAATCGTGGATGGTGACGGACAGAATCCGCTGCCGCAGCGTGTGCTGTTCAGCATGGAACGTGTCTCCGCGCGGTGGCGCCGCATCATTCGGAGCGGATCATCCGGTGAGCAGGTCAATCTGCCGATCGATGCGTGCCGAAATCGCGTGCCGGTGGCGCAGTTCATCACGGGCGTTCGCATCCTGATCCGCCTCGACACGCTGTTCAACTTCATCGTCGCCCAGGGCGGTCCCTGCGCGATCCGCGCCAACGGCCTGCCGCTGCTCGGGACGATTCAGGTCAACTGGCGATTTTATCCCACGCTCAGTGATCGCAAGCTGGACGATCTGTTGATGCACGAAGTCGGACATGTCCTCGGCATCGGCAGTGTCTGGCGGAATCCGTCGTTCCTCGGCCTCGTGCAGGGCGACACGGTCACGCGCGATCCGATCTTCGTCGGACCCAACGCACTGGCGGCGTTCAACCGACTGGGCGGTAGCGCGCGGTTCATCGGTCGCACGGTTCCGGTGCAGCCGAATGTGCTCGGACACTGGCGGCAGGAGCCGTTCGCCGGTGAGGTGATGGCGCCAGCGCTCGCGACGGGACCGCAGGCCACGTCGGCGGTGACGGTGGCGTCACTTCGCGACATCGGCTGGAACATCGAACCCGAAGCGTACGACGACTATGATCTGCCGGCGTCGGTGTTGTCGACGCGCGTCTCGGCACGTGCGTCGGCGTCATCCAGCGTCCGGGGACTCTCGCTCGACGGTGATGTGCTGCTGCCGACGATGATGATTTTGCGCGGCCGTGTCGTGAAACTCGATTCACAGAGTCGGCCGCAGTTCCGCTGACGGGCGCCGTGCGGGTCGGCATCGGTGCGTGACGAGGAACTACCGCCGCACCGCCCACGCCAGACCGTCAGGTCCGCGGCCAGTCTTCACTTCGCCGATCACTTTCATCGTGCGCAGATCGATCGCGGCGACAGCGTCTCGCGCGTTCAGTGTCGTGAAAACGCGTGTGCCGTCAGCGGACATCACGATGCCTTCGGAATTCGTGCCGAGTGCGATGCGCGTGTGGGGTGTGCGTGTCTTCGCATCGATGACGAGCATGTCGTTGCCACCAAGATCGGACACGAACACGTAGCGACCATCGCGCGTGAACTTGAGGCGATTCGCCGCGCGTGTGGACGGAATCGTCTTTTCGACGCGATGTGTCGCGATGTCGACGATCGAGACGGTTGCATCCTGGGCATTCGCGACCCACAGCTCCCTGCCGTCCGGCGAGAGGTCCATGCCTTCCGCGCCTTTCCCGACAGCGACGTTGGTGACGTGCCAGTCCATCGGCGGTGCGGTGATCTGACCACCGACAGCACCGGCCCGTGGTGCGCCATTCGGTGGCGCACCGGGAGGCCCGCCGGCTGGCATCGCCAAGGCGCGTTGTTCAATGATGCTGACGCTGGCCGAGTTCACATTGGTGGTGAGGACAACCTTGCCGTCGCGCGAGACGGCGACCATGTGCGTGCGATCCTCACCGGTACCAACGACCCAGTCCACGCTTTGCGTCGCGGGGTCGATGCGTGCGACGACTTTCGATTGTTCGGCAGTGACGAACAACTTGCCGCCGCCGGTGGCGACGCCGTGTGGTGCGCGCAGCGCGCCGAGCGGGATGACGGGTAGCGCTTTCTGTGCGACGAGGTCGATCGGCGTGATGGTGTTACCACCCGGTCCGCCGCTTCGGCCGCGATAATTCGTGACCCATGCGATGCGTCCGTCATCGGAGACGGCGACTTCGTGCGGATCCTCGCCGGCAGGGATGCGCGCGACGATGGAGAGCGTCGCCGGATCGACGATGACGAGGGTGTTCTGCGCCTTTTCGAGCACCAGCAGCGCGGGGGACGGCGTGGGTACGACCGGCGACGCGACGCGCGCGAGTGGCGAAACCGGCACAGCGAGCAACGTCAGTGCGAGCAGCGGCTTGAGCATGCGAGTTGTCTTTGCGGTGGAGTCCGTCGTCGTCGAGCGGGTGTCGTGAACGATAGCCACCTGTCGCCGCGTATATTGGCGGACGATGCAGTTTCGCCGCCCGCCGCCCGCCACTGTGCCTCGCCGCCACCCCTGACCTTCGCCACGCCATGCCCGACGTTCGCCACCAATCGTGGGACGATGTCCGTCTCGAGGAACTGACGCCGCTGATCAGCCGCCGCCTGATCACATCCGAGCGCATGATGCTGGCGCAGGTGTTCCTGAAGCAGGGTGCTATCGTGCCGGCGCACGATCATCACAACGAGCAGTTCACGTACATCCTGTCCGGCGCGCTGCGCTTCTGGATCGGAGAACATGCCGACGCGCCGGGCGATACGTACATCGACGTGAAGGTCGGTGAAGTGCTGGTGATTCCGAGCATGGTGCGGCATCGCGCTGAGGCGCTCGAGGACACGCTCGACGTGGACATTTTCAATCCGCCGCGCCAGGACTGGCTCGACGGCACGGATGCGTATCTCCGCAGCGGGTCGAAATAGATGGACTTCGGGATCCGTGGGAAAGTCGCGCTGGTGTGCGGCGCAAGCAAAGGCATCGCGTATGCGGCCGCAGAAGAGCTGGCGCGCGAAGGGTGTTCACTCGCAATCTGCTCGCGGGACGCGCAGGCGATCGCGACCGCCGCGCTGAAACTGGAAGCGATCGGTGCGCCGGTGTTGTCGATCGTGGCGGACCTGTCCACCGCCGAGGGCATCGAGACGGTCGTGCGCGAGACGCACTCGCGTTACGGCCATGTCGACATCCTGATCGCGAACACCGGCGGTCCGCCGACCGGTCCTGTCATGGAACACGATTGGGCCGCGTGGACGAAAGCGAGCGAGCTGCTGCTGCGCAGTGCTGTCGAACTGACGCGCGCGTTCGTGCCCGGCATGCGGGCGCGCAAATGGGGTCGCGTGATCAGCATCACTTCGAAAGCGGTGAAGGAACCGGTGCCATCGCTCGTGCTGAGCAACAGTCTGCGCGCCGCGGTGACGGGATATCTGCGCACGCTCGCGAACGAAGTGGCAGGCGACGGCGTGACGGTGAATACCGTGCTGCCGGGTTTCACCGCCACGGAACGCCTCGAGAAACTCGCGGAAGCGAACACACAACGCACCGGTGCCACGCGCGATGAGGTGTACGACGGCTGGATCAAACAGACACCCGCGGGGCGCCTTGGGCGCGCCGAGGAGTTGGGTGCCACGATCGCGTTCCTGGTGTCGGATCGCGCGGGATTCATCACGGGTCAGGCCATTCTCGTTGACGGCGGCGCCGTCAACACGCTGCTCTAGATAACTTTCATCCAAGTCAAAGAACACCATGAGTCAGATTGCGGCGACCGAGTGGATCTGGCGCGACGGGGACTTCATCCCGTGGGCCGACGCACACCTGCACGTGTTGAGCCACTCGATGCAGTTCGGATCGTCGGCGTTCGAAGGGATCCGATGTTATCACACGCCGAGTGGTCCGGCGATCTTCCGTCTGCGCGAACATCTCACGCGATTGCTCAATTCGGTCAAGATCTATCGCATGGAGTTGCAGTATTCACTCGATGAGCTGAGTGCGGCCTGCTGCGCGCTGGTGGTGAAGAACAACATGGACGCGTGTTATCTGCGACCGATGGTGGTGCGCGGCTACGGCGCGGCGGGCATGGTGCCGTTCGCCAGCCCGATCGAGGTGTATCTGCCCTGCTGGCCGTGGGGTGCGTATCTCGGTGACGACGCACTCGACGCCGGTGTCGATGTCTGTGTGTCGAGCTGGCATCGCTTTGCCCCTAACACGGTGCCCTCGCTTGCGAAGATCGCGGGCAACTACCTGGGCGGACAGCTGATCAAGATGGAAGCGCTGGCGAACGGTTTCGCCGAAGCGATCGCGCTGAGTCCGGGCGGTACGGTGAGCGAAGGGTCGGGCCAGAATGTGTTTCTGGTGATGGATGGTGCGCTGGTGACGACACCGCTCGATGGATCGCTGCTCGGCGGCATCACGCGCGACAGCATCATCAAGCTGGCCGGTCGCGAGGGATTGCCGGTGCGCGAGCAGATCATTCCGCGCGAGATGCTCTACACGGCCGACGAAGTGTTCTTCACCGGCACGGCCGCGGAGCTGACACCGGTGCGCAGTGTCGATCGCATCAAGGTTGGCGCGGGCAAGGTCGGTGCGGTGACGAAACATCTGCAGACGGCGTTTCTGGATATCGCGAACGGGCGGGCGCCGGACACGTTCGGATGGCTCACGCCGGTGGCATGAGCGACGATCCCGGTGCAGTCGTGACGCTCACGACCGCGCGACTCGATCTGGTGGCGGCATCGATGCAACACGCCGACGCCACCATCGAGGGCAGTACGGCGATTGCATCCCTGATGCAGGTCATCGTGCCGCCGTCGTGGCCGCCGGAACTTCTGGATGCGGACGCGCTGCAATATTTTCGCGACAAGCTCGCAGCAGACGCATCACAGTCGGCGTGGTGGTTCTACTTCGTGCTGCGACGCAGCGCCGAGGGCACGCGCACACTCATCGGCAGCGCCGGGTTCAAGGGTCCGCCGGATGCGGACGGTCTGGTGGAGATCGGCTACGGCATGCTCCCCGAGTTTCATCTGCAGGGCTACGCGTCGGAAGCGTCGAACGCGCTGGTGACCTTCGCGTTCGCGGATGCACGCGTGCAGCGCGTGATCGCCGAAACGTTGCCCGAGCTGATCGGCTCGATGGGTGTCATGCGTCGCTGCGGCATGCGTCAGCTCGATGACACACCGAATGAGCCCGGTGGCGTGCGCTTCGGCATCACGCGCGCGGAGTTCGAGAGCGTTGCCTGAGCCTGTGTAGCTTTCGGTATGTCCGAGATCCGTGCGCCCGCCATTCCTGATCCGCTCACGCTGCTGCCGCATCGCTTTCCACTACTGCTGGTGGATCGCATCACGTCGGTGCAGCCCGGGAAGGGTGCGACGGGGATCAAGACCGTCACGGGCAACGAATGGAGCACGATCGGCTCGAGCCACGATGCCGGTGCGCAGGCGATGCCACACCTGCTGATCGTGGAAGCCCTGGCGCAACTCTCGGCCGCGGTGCTCGTCACACTGCTCGAAGGCAGCGCGGGCGCGATCGGCTACTTCCTGGGGTTCAGCAACGTGCGCTTTCGCGGTCGCGCAGCGCCGGGTGATGTACTGCAGCTGAGCATCGAGTTGCGGCAGTTCAAGCGCGGTGTCTGCAAGACGCACGGCGTCGCGCGCGTGGGTGACTGCGATGTCGTGCGTGCGGACCTGACCACGATCATTCGTGCCGCGGACGCGAAGGAGCGGGCGGCGCTGGCGTAACGTGTGGGCGGCCTCGGACTGATGACGGCTGCGTGAAAATGGTGACGCATTCGGCGGAGGAAGGTGCAATACTCAGGCGTCGATGCCGACACGCCAGAGAAAAACGTTGGAGTATTGATCAGATGTCATCCCCTGCACATTCGCTCATGACGGCCGACGAGCTGCTCGTACAGTCGCCGCCTCACAAATCCACCGAGCTGGTTCGTGGACGCATGATCGTGCGCGATTCGCCCAGCGGGTTCCATGGCAAGGTCGCTGCACGATTGCTTTATCTGCTCGCGCACCATGTATACTCGCATCACCTCGGTGTGTTGTTCGGGCAGGACACAGGATTTCAAATCGCAGCAAACCCGGATACCGTGCGCGCACCGGATGTGGCATTTCTGCGAGCGGAGCGCGCCGACCTCATTATGCCGACCGGCTACCCTCGAACGGCTCCCGATCTCGTTGTTGAGATTCTGTCTCCGGGCGATCGTCGCGGAGAAGTGCAGGCGAAAGTCGGGGACTGGTTAAAGTCCGGTGTCTCGCTGCTGTGGGTGATCGATCCGAAACGTGTGACGGCGAAGGTGTATCGTGCTGATGGGAGCATGGCGCTGGTGTCGTCCAGCGGCTCGCTCGATGGGAAAGATGTCGTGCCGGGATTTCGCTGTACGCTTGCCGACGTTCTCACGTAGTGCCGACAGGCATATGACGGCGTGACGCAGAGGGGCGTCGCGGCGAACGACATCACTCAGAACGACATCGCCGGGAACGACGTCGCTCAGAACGACATCATCTGCGTGAACTTGACGATGATGCCACGCCCGGCGATCGGCGCGTCCGGTGTCAGGATCCGCTGGTCGTTGTAGACGATGAACAGGTCGCTCAACGGATGATGGATCAGGTTGAAGCGGATGTTGGCGTTGAACTGCTTGCTGACGGCGTCGTACTGCGACAGTGCGTCGACGAACATGTTGGTCGTGAACGAATAACTCGCGCGCATGGTGCTGAGGGTGTTGACGAATTTCACGTTCGGCGTGTTGAGCGCTGCTGCCGTGCGCTGCAGACCGACTTTCGCCTTGAAGCGATAGCTGGGGCGGAACTGGACCGACGCGCTGACGGTGCGCTGCGTGCCGTCATAGAGTCCGCCGAAGACGTACCGCGAGTCGAGGGAGAACATGCGGCTCTGATCGCTGGTGAACAGCAGCATGTTCTCATTCCAGTTGTAGCCACCGACGGGGATCGGCGTGGCCATCTTTGCGTTGGGGCGGAATGGTGCCGTCAGCCGATTGAAGTACGGGTTGACCGACCACTCGAAAATCGCGCCGTTGTTGAAGAACAGCGACACGCCGCTGTGCAGGTTCTTCGCCAGCTCGAAGCCTGACAGATCGTTCTGGTAGGCCCATCCGATATGCGGATGCAGTTCACGGATTCCACGCGCGCGCAGCCACGCGGTCCGCGGTCGCACGCCAGTTTCCAGCAGGTACTTCCGCATGCCCACGCGCCGGTAATAACCGAGGTCGTTTTGAAAGCCCGGGCCAAGCTCCATGGCGCCGGTCTTGATGTGAAAGAAGACGCCTTCCCAGTTCGCGGTCGAACGCCACGCGTAGTCGCCCGTCGTCTTGCCGGGCGTCGACGTGCGGGCGGCGTAGGAGTTCCAGTCGAGATTGCGGAACAGGCGCAGGTTCTTGTCGATGCCAAGCACGCGATTGGTGTAGGCCGGACCCGAGGTGCGCACGTTCTGCATCGCGAAAAATCCGAGGTCGTTACCGACCTTGCCCAGATTCTGTCGGAATCGGATGACGCTCGCGTTGGATGCCGGATCGCCGTCCGACGCGCGATCCTGGACGCTCAGCACGCCAAGGCGTGTGCGCTCGGTGAGTTTCCCGGTGACGCGCACACCACCAAGAATCGGGATGGCACCGCCGCCGGCGGTGAGGCCGATACGACGTGAGAAGAAGAGGAGATTGTCCTCGTCCGGCGTGACGATGTTTGCACCGCTGCGCCGCGCCGCATCGCCGACATAGAAAATGCCGGAGTTCTCGAGGAAGAAGTCCCGTTTCTCGGGGAAGAACTGTGAGAACTGTGTCAGGTTGACCTGCTGTTCGTCTGCCTCGACCTGCCCGAAGTCGGGGTTGACGGTGAGGTCCATCGTGAGGCCGGGCGTGAGTGCGGCCTTGATGTCTGCGCCGACCGTGATCGCGTTGTTGGTCGAGGGCGACGGTGCGGTGGTCGTACCCAGTGCGCGGACCGCGTTATCGGAGATGTATGGCTTGATGCGCAGATCGCGGCCGGCGTTACCGGTTTCGAGTCCGACGAGATTCCCGGCCAGCGAAATGCGATTGAGCGAGTAGGCGCGCGGGACCGGTGCCCACAGCGACACCTCGTTCATGCGCCGGATGTGTCGCGCGAAGTTGATGCCCCATGTCGCGTTGCTGGTGCGATCGAAGCGCAGTGCGCGGAACGGGATGCGCATTTCGACGCTCCATCCATCGGCCTGCTGGTGTGTTCGGACGTCCCACACCGCGTCCCAGCTACGATTGACCTCGCGCCCTTCGAGTGCCACCTGCCGATCGTGGCGGGCGCCTTTGATGTTGGTGGAGAAGACATACCCATTACGCCGATCGCCGAAGGTATCGAGCAGCACTTCGAAGTCGTCCTGTTCTTCCTCCGTGAAATCCTTGCGGATGTCGTTGACGACGGCGAGTGACGGTGCGGAGTCGTGCAGAAACGCGCCGATGTAGAGGTAGTCAGCATCGAAGAGCACGCGGACGTCGGTGGCCATGCTGGCGGGCTGGCCACTGAGCGGTTCGGACTGCACAAACCCCGAGGCGGGTTCAGCGGCACTCCAGGCGGCATCATCGAGCAAGCCATCGATGCGGATCGGTTGCGCTGCCCGCGTCGCCCGCAGCTCTCGGCGCGACTCGGCAGGGCGCCCGGCTGAGGCGCGTGGTGTTCCAGCCGGAACGGACGGCGCCTGCGCCATGGCGACGCCAGTCGTGACCAGAGAGAGGGCGAACAGAAGGCGCAGTCGGAGCTGATGCATCACGATTCAACGGAGAGGGGTCCCGAATAGTTGAGCCCTGATATCTCACGACAAACTGTCGGGTCCGCCACTCTGCCATCCTCGCATCGCGTCGCCGCGGCATACCCTTTCGGCCGATGTTCACAGTTTTCGCTCGGGGCCCGCGGAGGGCGCGGGAAAAACAAATGCTGTTGGAACGGCGCGCGCGAGGCGCTGTTCCAACAGCATTTGTCGTTGCGCTTCCCCGCGTCCCCGGCGAGCCCCGCGTGAAAACTGTTCGATGCACGCCGGACGCCGCGGGCCCCGCGTGAAACCTGTGCGTACTGCGCAGAACTACTGCACGACGCGCGGGGTGCTTGGCGTGATCACATGCTGCGTGCCCTTGAGCAGGTCGTTCACCTTGCCGATGCGGTCGCGGACGATGGTGTCGAGGCGTTTCTGGGCATCGTCGGTTTCCACGACCAGCTCGCCGGAGCGGAGCTTCTCGCCTTCGGTGATCGGCCACTGCGGGCGGGAAATCATGCCGCTGATGGTCTGCACTTCCTCGCGCAGGCGTGGATACTGGCGGTAACCCAGTCCAGCCAGCGGGCGTGTGAGCACACTGTCACGGAAGAGGCGCAGTTCCTTCATGCTGCCATCGATCTCCGTGAGCGCGGGCGCCATCGCGTCATCGCGTGCTCCCCGCAGCGTGGTCTGGACTGCGGTGAGCTGACGCAGCAGATCATCGACACCTGCCACGACACGGTTCACGCGTGTCTGCGTGGCTTCGACGGCCTTGGCCGCGTCGTACTGCGCGGTGACCTGTGCCGCGGTCATCTCGACCCGCGGATCGTTCTGTACGGTGACAGGCTTGGTGTAGCGCTTGCCGTTCACGATCAGTGTGACCTGATACGTGCCGGGGACCACCGCGACTGCCGCGGGTCCGAAGAAATTCTCCTCTTCACCGGCGTCGTTGCCAGCGGCCGCCGCCGCGCGACGTCGTTCACGCACACCCTGCAGTGTCGTGTCAGCCGGTGCGGCACCTGGTGCTGCACCACGGGCACCGCGTCCCGCCGCTCCACCTGCCGCCGCTTCGTAGCGCAGATCCCACGTGACGCGACTCACGCCGGCTTCGTCCGGCACGCGGCGGAATCGACGCACGAGTTTCCCAGCGGCATCGGCGACTTCGATGTTCACTTCGCCGGCCGGCTGCGCTTTCAGATAATACGAGATGATTGCGCCGTTGGCGGGATTTTCGCCCTTGTAGCTGCGCTGACCGAGGTTGCCGTCGCGGCTCCACATGTTCCAGCGGATCGTCGTCCGCACATCGAACAACTCTGCCTCGTTCGCCATCACGTCGGCGAGCTTCTGCACCGCCGTCAGGTCGTCCATGATGTACAGGCCGCGTCCGTGCGTGGCGAGCAGCAGGTCGTTGTCGCGCGGATGGATCTGCATGTCGCGCACGGGCACGACCGGCAAGTCGCCACACATCGACACCCAGTTCGTGCCGCGATTCCACGACATCCAGACACCGGCTTCGGTGCCGACATACAACAGGTTGCGATTGCGGGGATCTTCGCGGATCACATGTGTCCACCACGCGCGATCCGGCAGGTCGCCGCGAATGCTCTTCCACGTCTTGCCGTAATCTGTCGTCATGTAGATGTACGGCGTGTAGTCGTCGTCCTGATGGTGATCGGCGGTGACGAACGCCGTGCCGGCATCGAAGTGCGACGCTTCGATCGTCGCCAGCCACGCGTTCGGCTTGAGGCCGGACACGTTATCGAACGTCTTCGTCCACGTCTTGCCGCCATCACGCGTCACGAACACGAGGCCGTCGTCCGATGCGGTCCAGATCACGTTGCCATCGAGTGTCGACGGCGCGATGCTGAGCAGCGACGAGTGGAACTCGGCCGCCGTGTTGTCGACCACAATTTCGCCGCCCGACGATTGCTGTTTCTTCGGGTCGTTGGTGGTGACGTCCGGCGAGATCACGGTCCAGCTCTGGCCGTAGTCGGTCGACTTGAACACTACGTTGCCGCCGAAATACACCACGCCCGGATTCTGTGGTGACAATGCGATCGGCGAGTTCCAGTTGAAGCGGTACTTGTGGCCGATCATCGCGTCGCCTACCGAGCCGACGCGATTCGGATAGGGGTAGATCGTTTTCTGCACGCCGCTGCGTGTGTCGGTGATGTTGAGCATGCCACCCTGCGCATCGCTGAACACGAGCCACGGCTTGTCGAGCACAGGAACCGTGAAGAATCCATCGCCGCCGGATACCGTCGCCCAATCCGCCTGACGGATGCCCTGGCCTGAGAGTGAATTGCTCGGACCACACCAGTTGCCGTTGTCCTGCAGACCGCCGCAGACGCGATAGGGCGTCTGCATGTCGTAGTTGATGTGATAGAACTGCGTGAACGCGAACGTGTTGATCACGTCCCAGTTCTTGCCGCCATCGCGGCTCACCTGCCAGCCGCCGTCGCTGCCGCTCAGGATGTAGCGCGGATCGACGGGATCGATCCACATCGCCTGATGGTCACCGTGCACGTCACGCGCAATGGTGCGGAAGTTGGCACCGCCATCTTCGCTGAAGTACAACCCGCCCGAGAGCGTGAACACACGATTCGGATTCTTCGGATCGACGCGGATGTCGGCGTAGTAGAACGGCCGGAAGTTGATGTTCGGATCGCGATTGACGGTGCGCCATGACTTGCCGGCGTCGTCGCTGCGCCAGAGTTCTCCCTCATCCCTGGTCTCGCTGAGCACATACACGATGTTCGGATCGCTCGGCGCGACGGCAACACCGATGCGGTCCATCGCCTTGCGCGGCAGGCCGAGCAGGCGGTCGGCGCCCGAGAGGCGCTCCCACGTCGTGCCGCCATTGACGGACTTGTACACGGCGGTGTTGCCGGCGCCCGATTCGAGATGCCACGCCCAGCGCCGGTAGGTGTACATGCCGGCATAGAGAATGTTGCTGTTCGCAGGATCGGCGCTGATGTCGGAGCAACTCGTCTGCGGATCGACATACAGCACCTTTTTCCACGTCGCGCCGCCATCGGTGGTGCGAAACACACCGCGCTCCTCGCTCGGTCCCCATTCGCGTCCGAGCACACACGAGTACACGATGTCGGGATTGCGTGCATCGATCACGATGCGCGCAACTTTATCCGACTTCTCGAGCCCGATGTGTGTCCAGTGTTCGCCGCCGTCGACCGACTTGTACATGCCGTCACCGACCGACGCGTTGTTGCGCGGATTGCCCTCCCCGGTGCCGACATAGACGATGTTCGGATCACTCGGCGCTACCGCAATCGCACCGATCGATCCGGAACTCTGCTGATCGAAGATCGGCTTGAACGTCGTGCCACCGTTGACGGTCTTGATGATGCTGCCGTTGGCACCCGCGACGTAGTACGTGAGCGGATCACCCGGCACACCGGCGACGACCGAAATACGGCCGGCGTTGTTGGCGGGACCGACGGATCGCCACTCGACGCGTTTCAGCAGATCGGCAGCACTGGCGCCGGGTGGAGCAGCGGTCGGTCTGGCGGACGGTTGTTGTGCTGACGCCACGCCGACGTTCAGGGTGGACAACACGGCGAGAGCGACCGCGAAGCGCGAGGGGAGGCGCGTCATGAGCGGGTTCGGAGAGTGGGTGGGGTGTATCGGGCGCCGGCACGTCGGCACCGCTGACGTATCATGCGTGCAACATCACCGACAGTACGTCGAGCGTCGCCGTGATGCTGGATGCGCCGAATTCGCAGGCTGCGCACGGACACGCGACGTCTCCGACATTCATGTAATATTCATGTAGTATGCGTGTCATGCCGAGAAACTCTTCTGTGTTTTGTGTCGCCGCGTCGCTGCTGGCTGGAGCACTGTGCGCACCGATGCGCGTGATGGCCAGCGCTGCTTCAACCGATCGCGTCGATCCGTTCGAGCGTTGCCTGCAGACGTTGCGCACATCGCGACGCGGTCGCGGCCTCACGGCCCCGACATGGTCTCTCATGCGCGGAGTGCGCCCGGATACCGCAGTGTTGTCGCATCTGGATGCGCAACCGGAATTCACGCTGCCGATCTGGGACTATGTCGCGGTGATGGCGGACGATGAACGTGTGAGAGATGGACTCGAACGACTCGCGTTGCATCGCACGATCTTCGATGCCGTCGCGAAACGGTATGACGTCGACGCCGAAACCGTTGCGGCGGTGTGGGGCATCGAAAGCAATTTCGGTCGCGGGCAGGGCACGTTCTCTGTCCTGCGTTCACTGGCAACGTTGAGTTGTGCCGGGCGTCGGCAGGCATACTTCCGCGGTGAACTGCTCGCCGCGCTGCGCATCGTGCAGGCGGGACACATTCCCGCTGATCGCTTCCTCGGCAGCTGGGCCGGGGCATTCGGGCAGACACAGTTCATGCCCGGCGTCTTCTGGTGGCGTGCAGTGGATTTCGACGGTGATGGTCGGCGCGATCTGATGGACAACACCGGCGATGCGCTCGCCTCCACGGCGAACTACCTCCAGCAGGCGGGGTGGCGTCCGGGGATTCCGTGGGGATTCGAAGTGCAGTTGCCAGGCGGCGACAGCGTCGCGTTCGACGCGCGCGGCGAAGGACGGCGCATTCGTCGATCGCTGGCGGAGTGGAGTCGCCGCGGCGTGACGCGCATCGATGGCGCGCCGCTGGTTGCTGCGGCTGCAGACTCGATGGTACAGGCTGGGCTGTTTCTGCCCGCAGGCGTTGCCGGACCGCGGTTTCTGGTCACGTCGAATTTCAGCGCGGTGTTCAGCTACAACGCGGCCGAGAGCTACACGCTGGCGATCGTGGCGCTGGCGACCGGCTGCGCGGTGGCGGCGCGTTCGTGCGGGCCTGGCCCACCGATGATCCGGGGCTGTCGCGCGCGGAACGGCGCGAGGTGCAGACCTTGCTGCTCGCGCGCGGCCATGACATCGGCCCGGTCGATGCCATGCTCACGCCACGCACCCGCGAGGCGGTGAAAGTGGAGCAGCAGCGGCTCGGGCAGCCGGTCACCGGTCGGCCGGGCCAGAAACTCCTGCGCGGGCTCAGGACGCCATGATGTTGCGCGCTCGAAACCAACGCGCAGCTGCCCCGTCGTGTATTGGGTGATGAATGGCGCGGGACCGTCACGACGCGCTGTTCGACAAATGTGATCGCCGGGCTCATCGCAGCGTGCGACGGACCTCAGCGTTCCCACCCAAGGATCCGCACATGTCTCGCTCACATCACGGTGCACGCCTGATCACGTCGTTGATCGCGCTTGGCGCGCTGACCGCATGCGCCGGCAAGAAGACAGACCCGGCGCCTGCACCAACGCCGTCCATCGGCTCCGCACCGCCCGCGTCGACGGTGCCCGCGACTCCGGCTACGCCTGCGCCCGGCGGTCCTGAAGGCGCCGGTCCGTCGATCTCGCTGCCGAAACCGCCCAGGGTGCGCGCCGACCGCCAGCTCCTCACGCGCGACGCAATCCTCGCGACGCAGTACACGAACATGTATGACGTGATTCTTGCCCTGCGCGGCAACTGGCTGCGCACCCGCGCCGCGGAAACCGTTCAGGGCAGGAATTCGACGGTGCAGGTCTACCTCGACAACCAGCATCTGACGGGCGCCGACGAACTGCGCTCCATCGCGCCGACGAACATCGAGACAGTGCGCTACTACGATCCAATTCAGGCATCGTCCCGCTGGGGCATGGATCACGGCGCAGGTGCGATCTACATCCTGACAGCGAAACGCTGATGCGTGGACGATCCTGACGGTCGTCTGACGGAGTGAGATCTCTCTGAAACACGACGGGCTCCGCGAGTGCCATTCGCGGAGCCCGTTGTGTTGTGTCCGATCGCGTGCGGTTACGGCTTCGGCGCGTCGGGCAGCGTGGCGGCAGCGGGTGTGCCTTTGGTCATGCCGTCACGCACGAGGTTGGCGAGAAGTACGTCCACGATCGAGCCGCTCGACCCACCGGCGCCATTTCCGACGAGGATATCGGGCACCAGCTTGATGCGATTTTCAGCCAGTGCGCGACCGATTTCAATCATCGCATAGTTGCTCTGGCCGACCGCTTCGGTCTTGCGCTGGATGACTTCGGCTTCCGCGTTGCCGACGGCCAGTGTCTTCAACGCCTGTGCGTCACCGACCATGCGCAGCACGGTCGCATCCGCTTCCGCGTTGAGAGCCTTGGCGCGTGCGTCGCCCTCGGCATTCAGCGTTTTTGCTTTCGCGTCGCCTTCAGCGTTGAGTGTCTTCGCCTTCAGGTCACCCTCGGCTTTCTTGACCGACGCTTGCGCGGCGAATTCCGCGATCGTCACGCTGCGTTCCGCGTCGACCACACGCGCCTGTGTATCGGCCAGTGCGCGCGCCTGCTGCAATTCCTTGCGCGTGTCTTCGGCCATGCGCTCCGTGTCGTACGTGATCTTCTGCTGCTCGGCGAGTTTGCGATCGGTGAGCGTCTTCATCAGATCTTCGGGCGGCGTGATGTCACCGATGAGCGTGTCCACGGCGCCGACGTTGTACTCCTGCAGCGCGGCGCCGATGCGATCCTTTGCGTCCCCCTGTCGCTGCTGACGACCCTTGAGGAAATCGATCACGTCCGAGCCCTGCGCCGCATTGCGGAAGTAGTTCCCGATCGTCGGCTCGAGCACCTGCGTGACGAGGTTCATCATGTTGCCGAAGCGCGCGATGACTTTCGGCGCATCGGTGCGCGGAATGTGAATGATCTGGCTGACGTCGAGGTTGAACGTGAATCCATCCGACGAGCGTACGGTGATCGTCGAGAGATTCTTGTCGAGCATGTGGGATTCCGTCTTGCCGGTGGCCCAGTTGAGGACGACGTTGGCCGTCGGGACGATCTCCACCTTGAGCGTGTACGGGTTGATCGGATACTTACCCGGATCGAGCGGTTCCACCCAGACACCCTTCTGGCCGCGGCGCACGAGATTGCCGTGCTTGAAGCTTTCACCGGTGACGTCCACGCCCGCCTCACCGACGTAGGAAATCACGACGCCGACATTCGCGATCGGCACCGTCGTCATCTCCTTGATCTCCACTGTCGCGAAGCGCGGATTGATGAAGTAGCGGCCAGCCAGAATGACCTGTTCCTGCAGGCCCTTGAAGCCGCCGTTGTTGAGGAAGGCCTGACCGTCCTGAAAGGAGTTGTGACCGTTCACTTCCTTGCCGGCGATTTCGCCCGTGCGCAGCGGCTGGCCTTCGCGCGTGGTCACGATGCCGACCATGTTGTCTTCGATTTCCGTGGCGTTTTCCTGTACCACGGAGAACAGCGCGGTGTTGATGCGATACGTGCCAGGAGGGATGACGGTGAGTTGCGGTCCACGTTCACCACCATGCTCGAGAAAGGCGCGCGCGTTCTGGAACGAGTCGCAGTCGACGTAGCGCGCGAGCACACGACCGGGCGCGAGCGGAATGCCATCGCGTGCTTCGACGATGCCGATCGAGCCTTCATCGATGGTGATGAACGGGCGGAGATGGACTTCGTACTGCCACGGCCAGTAGCCGAACTTGATGCCGGGTGCGAGGGTGTCGGCCTGGATGCCGGCCTCACCCTTCAGCGCGACGAGGCGCCCGTCCGGCAGCGACTTGTCACCGCCGAAGATCTTCCACTGCTTGTTGACGATGCCAACGGCATCCTGACGGATGATGACGATGCCGAAGAGGCGGAACGTGATGCGATAGGCGACGAAGAACACCACGACCGGAATGACCCACCAGTACGCGATGAGCGAGGCCACGATGGACGGCACGGGAACTCCAGAGCAAAGGACACCGCGCGGCGTTTTCGGGCGTGGAGCACGCCTGCCCGCTGCGGGACGGGCGTACCGAACCCGTGTGTGAAGAATAGCGGCAATTCGTTCCTAACGGCAGCGCCCGTCGTGTACGGTCCAGCTTGCTGTGACCTCCGCCCGGCGCCGACCGTGGGTGGTGCTGGTGCTGCTGCGTGTTTGTGCCGAGGTTGTCGCCATGTCCGCGACCCGAACGACGGCGTTCTGTCGGATCGTCATGGCGCGGGAATCACACTCAGGGAGTTCTTGTGTCGTCAGTCGCCCGCCGCTTCGTGATGCTCACGCCCGTCGCGCTGACCCTGCTGTCAGGGTGCGCCTCCAAGCCCGCTGCCGCCGGCGCGACGCCAGCCGCCGCTCCCGCGGTTGCGGCACGACCGCGTCAGGATCAGCAGCTGATCACGCGGGATGTGATCGTCGGCACGCAATACACGAACCTGTATGACGTGGTGCAGGCGATGCGCCCGAACTGGCTGCGCACACGCGGTGCGAATGATTCCGCGAATGGTGATGTGCTGCAGGTGTACCTCGACAATCAGCGCATCGGGGGCATCAATGAGCTGCGCAACATCGCGCCCACGAGCGTGCTGTCGCTTCGCTACTATGACCCGATTGCGTCGGCGGCCCGCTGGGGAATGAATCACAGCGCCGGCGTCATCTTCGTGCTCACCTCGCGCAAATAGCAGGTCGTCGCACGCCGACAACCCTGGCGATACACTCCAGTTTATGACGGATCACATTCCGACACCTGCGAGTCGGCGAACGAGCGACGAGGGATTCGCGGACGCCTATCGCCTGTTCCACGACCTGCCATTCATCGGAATGGCAGTGACCTCGCCGGGCACCAAGCGCTGGCTGAAGGCGAACCAGACGTTGTGCGACATGCTCGGCTATCCGCATGATGTGCTGATTCAGATGTCGTGGGCCGAACTCACCCATCCCGACGATCTGGCGAGTGACGTCGACGAGTTCGACCGGGTGATGCGCGGCGAAACGGACGGCTACAAGCTGGACAAGCGTTACATCCGTGCGAATGGCGATGTGATCCACGCCAGCATCGATGTGAAGGCGATTCGCAGCGCGAACGGTGCGGTCGACTACTTCGTGGCGACCGTCGCCGACATCACGGCGCGTGTCGCCGCCGAATCGGCGGCGCGGGAGTCGGCGGCGTTGCTGAAGAAGCTGAGCGAGCAGGTGCCGGGGGTGATCTATCAGTTCCAGCTGCGGCCCGACGGCACGTCGTTTTTTCCGTTCGTGAGCGATGGCATGCTGGCGCTGAGCGGCGTGTCGCCGGAACAGCTGCGTGAGAATGCCCAACCGCTCTTCGATCATGTGCATCCGGACGATCTCGCGCGCGTCTCGGCGTCGGTGCGTGAATCGGCCGAATTACTGACGCCGTGGCAGTGTGACTACCGGGTCGTGCTGCCGGGGCAGGGCGTGCGCTGGCGGATGGGCAGTGCACAACCCGAGCGACTCGCTGACGGCAGTACACTCTGGCATGGGTTCATCACGGACAGCACCGAACGACAGATGCAGGTCGAATCGCTGCGTGTGAGTGACGCCGCGATGAGCAACGCGATGACAGGGATCATGATTTCCGATCCTGACGCGCGGCCGACCTACGTGAATCCGGCGTTCGTGAAGATGTGGGGCTACGACGATGCCAGCGAAATCCTGGGCGTCGACATCGCGACACTCCTGCCGCAGGACAAGAACGTGGCGGCGTCCGTGATCGCAGCGCTCGATGCGACTGGATCGTGGCAGGGCGAGATCGCGGCCAGACGGAAGGATGGCACGACGTTCGATGCGCTCGTGGCGGCGAACGCCGTGCGGGATGATTCCGGAAATCTGCTGCATTTGATGTCATCGGTGCTCGACATCACGCACGCGAAGCAACTGCAGGCGCAGGTGGTGCACGCGCAGAAGATGGAATCGGTGGGCCGACTGGCGGGCGGGATCGCGCACGATTTCAACAACCTGCTGACGATCATGAAGGGCGGTCTCGAACTGGCCCTTGGCCGAGTGCACGACGACGGTGCGCTTCGCGTCGAGTTGCTCGAGATCAGCCGTGCCGCCAACTCTGCCGCGTCGCTCACGCAGCAACTGCTGGCCTTCTCGCGCAAGCAGGTCATTTCACCGCGCGTCCTCGATCTGGGCGATGTCGTGCAGTCGCTGAGCGGCATGCTGCAGCGGGTGCTCGGTGAAGACATCGAACTGCAGGTGATGACGGCGCCGACGAGCACCGTGCGATTCGATCCGGGTCAGGCCGAGCAGATTCTGGTGAACCTGGCGGTGAATGCGCGCGATGCGATGCCGAACGGCGGGCGGCTCACCCTCGAGACCTCGCATGTGGTGCTCGATGAGGACTATGCACGCACACACCGGGGCGTGCAGGCGGGAGCGTTCGTGCTGCTGGCCGTGTCGGATACCGGCCACGGAATGTCGGAGGAGACACTCGCGAACGCGTTCGAGCCCTTCTTCACCACGAAGGACGTCGGCAGTGGCACAGGCCTGGGCCTTGCGATGATTCACGGTGCGGTGTCCCAGAATGGCGGCCGCGTGGAGGTGTATTCGGAGCGGGACATCGGCACCAGTTTCAAGATTTATCTGCCGCGGGTCGCAGACCTGGTGTCGGTTCAGGCGCCGGGTCCGCGGCGCGAACTGCCGCGTGGTGATGAAACGCTGATCGTGGTGGAAGATGAGCCGGCAGTACGCGCACTGGTCACGAAAGTGCTGACGCGCCAAGGCTACCACGTACACGCATTCGAGTATGGTGCGGACGCCATCGCGTGGGTGCGCGACAGTGACGCGCCTGTGCAGCTGCTGCTCACCGACGTCATCATGCCGGAAATGAATGGCAAGGAGTTGGCGGAGGCGATCACCGCGCTGCGGCCCGGCATCAGGGTGATCTACGCCTCGGGCTACACGGCCAATGTGATCGTGCAGCATGGCGTGCTGAAACCGGGTGTGGAGTTTCTCGCGAAACCATTCGCGGCATCGGATCTCGCGAATCGTGTTCGCGAGCTGCTCGACACGCGGGTGCCGGAACACCCGAGTGACCACGCGCACTGATCGGACGTCCGTCTGACGGCGGCGATGTTGTCGATGAGCGGTGAGCAACAGGGACTGCTTTACTGCGAAAAGACCCGGCCTCGCCATTCGTCGCGCCGGACGATGTCTTCAGACGTTTCCGTGCGGCGAAGCCGTTCGATTCTGCCATCGCTGAAGACCGCGACGACGCCAGGCTGCACGAACGAAAAGCTGCTGGCATCACTGATGAAGTACGCGCCAGTGTCCATCATGATCAGGTGATCGCCCCGGGCCAGTGGTGGCAATTGCCAGGCCATGCTCGCGACATCACCGGCGTGGCAGATCGGCCCCACGATTCGGTACACCTGCTCAGCACCAGTGCGCGGTGCGCCGCTCGTTCCGGCGATGCCAATCTGGTGATATTCGTTCCAGGCGCCGGGTGCGACAGCGGTTCCGACGTCCGTGACTGCATAACTGAATGGGCTCTGATTTCGCAGTTCGAGCACTGTACTCACGAGGGCCTGCGCATCGGCGGAAAGCGCCCGCCCGGGCTCCATCACGATTTCCGGCACGACCATGTGATGCTCGGCGCAGTACGACGCGACGCGATGACAGACCCACGCGGAGTAGGTCGCTGCGTCGATCGTGTGCGACGGCTCCGGTGCAGGTGCCGGCACACCGAAGGTGCGCGCCAGTCGCGCATCACGACGCGACAGCTCGACGACCGTGGGCACAGCAAGCGATCCGCCGACGTCGAGCATCGCGCACGTCCAGTCGATCTCGCGCTTGAGGCGTTCCGCGAATCGGAGCATTGGATCGACATGGCTGGCGACATCCGCGACGGTGCGCATGTTGTAGCCGCGATGGCAGTGCAGGCTGACAGGATCGGTCCATGGATCCATCATCGCGCTGCGAATCAATTGCACGGTGTCGCCATCCATCGGCGAACCGAATTGCCCGCTCACGCCGGTCGACGTCACGCGAAATCCGACCCGTGCAATGATGCCGAGCCGAGCGGCCACGGCGGCGACACGCGCCAGCTCTTCGCGGTGATTGATGTGAATGACCTTGATGCGGTGGGCCACCGCCCACTCCAGCGACGCATCGGACTTGGCGGGCCCGTTGTAGATGATCTGCGCCGGCGGAATCCCGAGCTGATTCACGAGCCACAGTTCGTGCTCCGATATCACTTCGGCCTGTGCAGCGTGCTCGAACAGCAGGGCGAGCATGCCTGGTACCGGATAGGTCTTGACCGAGCAGCAGACCGTCGGGCGCAGCGTGCCGTCGCCGCGCTTGAACGCGTCGAGCGTAGCAAGCAGCCGCGGGGCGTTCAACACGTGGAGCGGGGAACCGAATTCGCGCGCAAGGTCGTCGATGGGAACCCCATGAAGGCTCATGCCGCGCGAACCGGTTTCATATCCCCAGTAGGACCAGGGGATGCGCGCGGCGTTTGCCCTTGCCACTCCCCATTTGTGCACGTTGGTGCGCACCCACTGTTTCAATGCCGCTCTCATCGGAACAGCATCCGGTACGTCGAGAGGGGGTGACGAAGCCAGTGACGCCGGCGCGTCGTCTGATCCACCTTGGCCGGCGCGGGATCATCGTCGGCCGTCAGGAAGTCGGAGAGTTCACCGGCTTCCATCCATTGCAGCCATGTGCGATGCGCGCCAGGCGCGAGGCGACCCTTGAGCGACTGCGCTCGGAGCAGCATCCGAAACATGAACTGATCGCAGAAGCGCTCCACTGTGGCGTCGCTCGAACGCAGCGACGACTCCGACTGCGTGACGAGCAGCTGCAGCGCCTTGTCATCACCGACGGCTGCGGCGTAGGCGATCGACGGCAAGCGCATGCCGCGGCTCACCTCGAAGTTCATCTGCCCGTAGTACCGCGGGTTGAAATCCATGAGGTAGAGCTGTCCATCCGAACTGTGAATGAACTCCACCTCGAAGGCTCCGAAGTACCCGCTGGCGCGTGCGAGGGATTCGATTGCGTCAATTTGCGGCCGACGAACCGCTCGACCTTCGAACGCGATTCCGATCCCGATGCGTACCGGTATCTGGAACACTTTCGTGGACGCGCGCGCGGTCAGCACGGACCCCGATCGGTCAATGAAGCCAGAGACGGAATACGTATTGGCTGACGCCTCCGGCATGAACTGCTGAACCAGCGGCCACTGAATGCCGTCTGGCGCAGCGCGGCGAAACTCCTCCGAATAGGCGCCCGGTCGTCGAAAAAGGTCGACCGCGCGCATCAGATCCTGCGGCGACTCCACGACGTCGCCCTTTGCTTTCGGGCCACCGGCCTGTGTGCGAGGCTTGACGATCACGGGGAACGCGGCTTCACGGGTCAGGGTCGCGGCAAGATCGCGCACGTCGGCCTGAGAGCCCGGCGCCCAGGTCCTTGGGTATAGGACTCCGCACCTTTCGGCAAAGGCGTACAGCTGCTTCTTGTCCAGAAGCCCCAGCGTTGCGGTTGCTGCCGGCTGGTACAACAGGAAGTGCTCCCGAAGGACGTCCTGCGACTGCGCGATCCGCCAGGCCATATCGTCAGACGTTGGATACAGGAACCTGCCGGGCGTTTCCCGTCCAACATGCCGAAGCCACTCGATCGCCGCGACGGTGTGCGGCTCAGCCGGGGCCTGAAGTCGCCGGGTGCAATAGCGGCTGGCCGCTGATCGAGACAATCGGCGGTGAACGTCCACCACGTCGACGGAATGCCCTGACCGACCAAGGTCGCGAACTGCCGTCAGTGAGCCGAAGTACTCAGGGTCCGTGATCAGTGCACCTTGCGCCGGCGCAGGACTCATCCCTTCCTCACGCGATCACTGCGCAACGCGAGGTCGCGTGCCGGCGCACGCCGTTCGCGAAACCGCAGCGGCGGGCGACCCGCCCCGAACGCGATGCACTGATCGCCTCAGCCGGCGACAACACCGAAGAGCATTCAGGCAATGCCGTGGTGTGTTCGCGGAGAAGTCGCAACATCAGCGGGTGAAGGATGAGTGGCGCACCCGTTGTCTCGCGGCAGCTCATACGAGATCCGGTGACGCGTGGCACGGCCTTGTGGCCGGAATCCTGCCGAATTGTAGCCGGATCCAGATGATAATGAAGTTTCCCTCACGGGAGCGTGACGAACTACGCCTGCCCGTGATTGGTGGCACACACTGGCCCGAGGCGCAGGATGCTGCGCACGGGGCCTGTCAACCGAACGGTCGATTCCTGAATGGCGCGACTTGCTTCAAATCGCCGTCCTTTGGTAACAGGCGCTGCTCGTTGCCGAAGTGTACCGCAGAAGACGATTTCGCAGTATCAAGCGTCACGGTGTCGCCCACTCCGGGCACGGCCAGCACGCGTGCCTCGGCCAGACGGATTTGGCCGTTTCAGTTCGCGTCGTGAACCGCATGCGTTGAGCCTAAAATGTGAGCGCCTTCAGATACGCAGCGTTCGCGGTCGCACTCGCCATTTCGTCGGCCGGATTCTCCTGCTCCACATAACACGGCTTGTTCGCGAGGTCCGGTACCATCGCGAGCAGCGCGCCGATGTTGACGGTGCCCTTGCCGAGCTCCGTATCGGTGGAGCGATCGGCCACTACATCCTTGAGGTGAAAACTCCAGTAGCGCTCGCGATACCGCATCAGGTAGGTCATCGCGTCACCACCGCCCATCGTCAGATTGCCGCAGTCGAACTGCAGGCGCACCGCGGCGGGATCGAGCAAGGAGACGAACACGTCGTACGGCACTTGCCCGTCGATCGGCTTCATGTGATTCGGCTCGTTGTGGAATGCGAGCCAGATGCCGGATTTTCTTGCCGCGGCGCCGGCAGTATTGAAGCGATCCGCCCAGCTGCGCCAGCCATCGAGCGTGGCCTCGGATGCGGCGGGCAGGTCGGGCACGATCAGATATTCGTGCCCAAGTTGCTTCGCGGTGTCGAGGCTGCGCTGCCAGTTGGTGGTGATCATCGTCGGGCTGATGTGCGCGGACGGCGCCTTCAGCCCTTCATTGGCGAGCGACGCCCGCACTTCCTGCGTGGTGCGGCCGAAGTTCTGGAATGACCAGAGCAGCTCGACATCGGAATAGCCGGCGCGGCGGACCGCCGCGAGCGTACGTTCCGGATCGGCCTTCATCGCCTTGCGCACGGCGTACAACTCGAGGCCGACGCGTGCGAGTTTCGCGCGCCCCGTGTCTGCCGTGCCCACGCCACATGCTTGCGCGACGCGCGGAATGCCGAGTGCGGCGCCCGCGGAGAAGGCTCCAACGGTCTGCAGGAAAGTGCGGCGCTTCATTCAGGCCTCGACGCGGGCGGAAGAAATTGCACGAGCAGCGGGTGTCGTTCAATTAACGCAGTGGCGGCGCGCTCGTTGGTGCATGACGGTGATGGGTGGCCTGCTCGAAGCCATAGGCAAGGCTGATCAGTTTCCCCTCGCTCCACGGCCGGCCGAAGAACGTCACGCCGGCGGGCAATGCGCCGCGGGTGTAGCCCATCGGGACCGTGATGGCCGGAAAGCCGGTGGTGGGCGAGAACAGCTGACTGTTGTCGCCAGGCGGCGTGTTCAGGTCACCGATCAGGCGCGGTGGATTGCTCCACGTCGGATAGACGAGCGCGTCGAGCTTGAGGGAGTCCATCAGCTGCACGACCGCAGCGCGGAACCGCACGCGCATCACCTCGCGCGCAATGCAGCCGGGATGTGTCTCCGGTGGAACGCTGACGGTGTCGGCGGTCTGCAAGCGCAGCTGCGTCGACGGGTGGTAATTCCCGCTCCGCAGGATCGCGCTGATCGTTTTCACGGGAGCATTCTCGCCGCGCGCCGCGAAGTAGCGTTCGAGGTCGTACTTGAAGCTGTTGCAGCCCGATACCGGCGCACCCCCCGTCCCCGTCACGCGCAGCACTGCCGCCAGAGAATCGATACCAGCCGGATCGACGATGATCGCGCCCTGCGCGCGCATCGCGCTGACGGCACGCGTGAACACCGCGACGACTTCACTGTCGGTCGTCGGGCGCTCGTAGGCCTGACGCAACACACCGATGCGCGCGCCTTTCAATCCGCCGCCTACCACGAATGTGTTGTAGTCGGCTTCGCGATGTGCAGTCGCGTCCGCGGTCACCGGATCTGCCGGATCGGTGCCTGCCACCACCTGAAACACCGCCACCGCATCCGCCACCGTGCGCGCCATCGGTCCCGCAATGTCTGCACCGTTCGACAGCGGGACGACGCCCACGCGCGACGTCAAACCCATCGTCGAGCGGATACCGACCAGTGCGTTGTGCGCAGACGGACCGCGAATGGAATTGCCGGTATCGGTGCCGAGTCCGACTTCGCCTTCGTTGGCTGCGATGGCGGCGGCAGTGCCACCACTCGAGCCGGCGGTCACTCGATCGAGAGCGTACGGATTCTTCGTGTACCCCGGCAGAATCGAGCTCACCGTTTCATACGGTGTGAACGCCCACTCGGCGAGATTGCTCTTGGCCAGCACGATGGCGCCGGCGGCGCGTACACGGGATACCATCGTGGCGTCGCGGGTCGGCAGCCAGCCCTTCAGCGAGAGTGAGCCGGCCGTGGTCTGCAGGTCATGCGTCTCGAAGTTGTCCTTCACGATCATCGGGATGCAGTGCAGCGGACCAACGGGTCCCGCTGTCGCGTAACGCCGATCGAGTGAGTCGGCGATCGTCAGCGCTGTCGCGTCGAGTGTGACGAGGGCGTTGATGGCAGGGCCCTGCTTGTCATACGCGGCGATGCGATCGAGGTACCGCTGCACCAGCTGATGGCAGCTCAGTGATCGGGTGCGGAAGGCGCGATGCACATCCGCGATGGTGGTTTCCTCGATCCGGAACGGCGCCGGCCGCTGAGTGTGCGCGGCAACCGGCAGTCCGCAGGTGATCAGGACAAGGGCGAACGTGAGATGGCGTGTGTGCATGCTGCGAGACTAGCCCCAAACGGTACGGTGCGTAAGCAAGCGCTCGACGTGCAGCGCACGCCGGTCCGGCTGCGGTGACGGTTTCGCGCGAGCGGCGCCGTACAGTGAGATGACGCGCCCGAGGTCCGGCGCGCCCGCATCCGCTTCTCCCTTCCGTCTCTGGCGTCATCATGCGCTCTCTCCATTTCGGCCTCCGTGGTTGTGTCGGCGCACTCTGTGCCGGACTCCTGTTCAGCGCCTGTGGCGGCGGTGATGGAGTCGTGACGCCGCCGCCGGCCGTCACGGGTTCATTCGTCGTCACGATCTCGCCCGGCACACTCACCGTCGCACCAGGCGCGACGCAGACTCTGGTCGTCACGCTGACGCGCACGGGCGGATTCACGGGCGCCGTCGCACTCGCCGTCACGCCGCTGCCGACCGGTGTCACTGCGACCTTTTCACCGGCGACACTGGCGGCAGGCGTCACCACCAGCACGCTGACCCTCGTCTCCGCAGCCACGGCGCCGGCCAGTACCACGATGATGACCATCACCGGATCTGCGACCGGTCTTTCGAATCAGTCGGCGGGACTGCAGTTCATCGTGGCGATTCCGAATCAGGGCGCGGCATCGTTTGCGATCGTGCCAAGCGTGACGGGTTTCATCTCGCCACCGCCCACGGTGCTGGTCCACATCCCGACGATCGCCATCACGCGTGACGCCGGCTATACGGGAGCTATCTCGTTCACCCTGAGCGGACTGCCGCCGACGATCGCCGCGGTGGTGACCCCGGCATCGACGACCGGCAATACGGTGTCGCTGCCAATCATCAACGCCGGCGCGCCGAGCGGCACGTACGTCGCCACGATCAGAGCGGAAGGCGCAAACGGTGGCGGCGTGCGCACGGCGAGTGTCTCGATCCAGGTCGGTCCACCAACGACCGGCAACATCACCTGGCGCATCTGTTCCAGCGCGCCACGCTATCCGTCGTACTTCGTGGCGGTGAAGGATGGCAGCGGTGCCTGGACGCGCGTGATTCCGGGCGACAGCGGGAAATCCTATGCGTTCAACGTGTCACAGCCGACGGCATCAGTGGCATGGGTGACGATCGATTCCGGTGTCGCGCGCACGACCGTCTACAACGCGACGCAGGCCGAGCTGACGGCGATGGCTGCGAGTGATTGTGTCATGTACCAGAACAGCAGCACGCGAAACGCAGGCGGCACGGTCACCGGCCTGTCCAACAGCCAGCAGTCGCTCGTGAGCATGGGATGGTGGTCGTCGTCCACGATCAATCCGCTCAGCGGCAACGTATCCAACTACTCACTGCTCAACCTGCCGTCGGGAAATCTCGATCTCGTCGCGGCGCGTGCGGCGGGCGATCTCAATGGCGAGGTGATTCCCGATCGTGCGATCATCCGGCGCGGACTGAATCCTGCGGCCGGTGGAAGCAATGCACTGCTCGATTTCAATTCGGTGGAGGCGTTTGGCCTCACGTCGGCGACATGGACGGTCGGCAATACCGGCGGCGAATCGTTCGGTGTATCGACGTCATTCACCACCGCTGGCGGAACGAACGCTGCGCTGAGCGGCACGCCGGGACCGGATCGCGCACCGACCGCGCGTACGATCTACGGCATTCCGCTGGCGCAGACGCAGGTGGGTGATCTGCATCAGGTCGTGCTGACGATTGGTACACTCACGACGCGACGTGCGTCGCGACAGATCGTCGCGTACTCACGGACCATCGGCGCCCGCAGCGTCTCGTTCGGCCCCGTGCTTCCAACACCGGCGGTGACGTCGGTGTCCCTCGCCGGCGCGGGCATGCTGCGCGCGACAGGCACGGTGCCGACGGAATACAACAGCGGCGTGACGCTCGATGTGAAATCCACCGGCGCGTTCGCGCGATTCGCGACGGTGCAGTCGACGCGCGGATTTCTCGGGGGTTCAGGCACCTACGACGTGCGCATGCCCGACCTGACGCAGGTGTTCGGCTGGGACACGACGTGGAGCATTCGCCCAGGCGACGCCACCAACTGGTGGGTCAGCGGCGGCGGGCCGATTCTCGACTACTACGATATTCGCTTCATCTTCTCGTCGACGCGTCGCCTGTTTGCCGGCGCACAGACCGGCATCACCGCACCGACCGATGGCTCGACGTTTCTCATCGGTCGCGCGTCAGGCACCATCACACCGTGACCTGACGCGCGACCGCGATCACGGCGTGACGCCGGATCAATGACCTCGGCGATCATGAATTCTGGCGCGATTGCGAACCCCATGAACGCGCCCATCACGCCCTGTACTGTGGTGCCGCCGAGGTCCTCGCCAGTGAAGCCGGCCATGTCGGCGAGCAGTCGAGGCTGATGCTACCGAGTGCTCCGTGTGGCACCATCACCTGATCGAGTGACGTGCGTCGCACGAATCTGAAATTTACTCAATGCCGAGCAGACGCCTCATCTCATCCGTCAGCTCATTTCCTCGAAACGGCTTTCGGAGGAAATGACGCGGTGAGCCAGTGGGCCATTCCACCGGGATTGGATCGTCAATCTGGCCGGAAATGAAGAGTACGGGCAGATCGATACGCTGGACGAAGAGCGCCTCGACCAGCTCCACGCCCGTCATGCCGGGCATCTTGACGTCCGTCACGAGTGCATCCACCTGCGAGTTTGTTTCGCTGAGAATCGCGATGGCTTCCTCACCGCTCTCGGCCTGCAGCACGTGAAATCCGTGCGATTCAAGCAGTTTCGCGACCGTTCTGCGGACCGCAGCCTCGTCATCGACCAGAAGAATCGTTCGTCGCCGTCGGGACGCAGTCCCTGGCTCGGCACCGAGCGCTCCACCATTCGTCGCATCGTCGCCGCGCGGTGACGCCCGAATCAACGTCGATTGGAACGCTCCAGCGTCTCGTCGTGGCCAGTAGACCGTGAACTGCGCGCCACCGGTTGCGCGATTGATCGCCGTGACGGCGCCCGCATGGTGTTGCACAATGCCGAAAACGGTCGCCAGCCCGAGGCCAGTCCCTTGACCTTGCATCTTCGTCGTGAAAAATGGATCGAACACCTGCGGCAGGGCGTGGGCAGGAATTCCTGCGCCGTCATCTTCGACCCTCAGCACGACATAATCGCCCGGTGACAGTGCTCCGAATTGCCCTGCCACGGTCTCCGTGATCGTGCTGAGTGAAAGCGCGACGTGCACGCGGCCGTTTCGCGGCGCCGCATCGCGCGCGTTCGTCACGAGATTGAACAGCACCTGCTCAAATTGCGATCGGTCAGCGAAGATCGTCGCGAGGTGTGTGTCGCTGTCGATGAAAACGGTGAGCGTCGCGTGTGGTGAGACGAGCCGCACCAGCAGGTTGCGGTTGCTCTCGAGCAGCGCGGCGCAGTCGAGGAGCTCCGGCGATGAGTGTTGTCCACGCGAGAATGCGAGCAGTTGTGCCGTGAGCGACGCTGCTCGATCGACGCCATCAATAATCTCAGCTGTACCCTCACGCACATTCCCGGTGGAGGGAGCACTGATGCTCAGGAACTCGGCGGACGCACGGATTGCGGTGAGCAGATTGTTGAAGTCATGGGCGATGCCACTCGCCATCCGGCCCATCGACTCCATCTTCTGCGCTTGCCTGAGCGCTTCCTCGAGGTGCATGCGCTCGGTGATGTCGCGCGCGGACACCGCGTATGTGGTCACGACGCCATTGTCGACGGCAATCGGCGCGGCGACAACCTCGACCCAGAGGTAGTGGCCATCACGATGACGAATCCGCAGTGTGCCGGAGCCGCGTTCGGTCGGGTTGAACAACTGAATCCGACCAGTCTTCATCGACTCGATATCGTCGGGATGCACGAGCTCAAGGCCAGGTCGCCCTTCCAGTTCTTCCGGCTCCCAGCCGAGAATACGTCGATGTGACGGGCTGACGTAGAGCAGCCGGTCGTCATTCGCGCGCAGCGTGATGAGATCGACCGTGTTCTCGGCGACGAGCCGATAGCGCGCCTCGCTCAGCTCGAGGCGTTTTGTCGTTTCGAGAGTCACCGACACGTCGGTGAACGTGACCACGACCGCGTATGGCTTCGACTCACCGTCGCGGATCATCGGGACCGCGATCACATCGATCCAGACCCGGGAGCCATCGCCACGTTTCACGCCCATCGTGCCACGCGACTCGAGGCCTGTGCGCAGCGCAATTGGCGCGAAGTGCTGCTCACCCGGGAGCGGGTCGCCGTCAACGTCGATGGCCATCCATCCGGGGTCGAGCGATGTCTTGCCGGCCATCTGATCGGCCGTCATGCCAAGAATCCGTTCCGCCGCGCGATTCGAGAGGTGGATGGCAAGCTGTTCATCCTGCAGCACAACACCTTCGGCCATCGTATCGAGCACCGTGCGGAACCGCTTTTCGCTCTGCGCCAGTGCGATCTCACTGCGTCGTCGCGCGGCCACGTCACGCAGTGTGACCTGTGCCGCTGGGGTGCCGTTCCAGTCGACCGCCGCACCGCGCGTTTCCGTTTCGACCACCGACCCGTCCAGTCGCGCCATGCGGGTCAGTCGAGGTGCAAGGCGACCTCCATCCTGCGCCTCCTTGATGCGCACACCGATGGCAGGACGGTCATCGGCAAACACGAGGTCGAGAATGCTGCGGCCCTCAAGCCGGTTGTCCGCACTGGCACCGAGCAGCGCGGCAGCTTCCGCATTCGCGTAGAGGACCACGCCGTCCCGGTGCACCATGACACCATCGGGGCTGTCGTCGAGTGTGCGACGGAAACCTTCCGCGCGGCGCCGTGCCCGAGTCGCTTCGGCACCAAGCGCGAACAGGAGCCAGCCCAGCACCAGCGCCACAACGGCGAGCGACATCGGAATCGCGGTGGCAACCCAGTCTCGCTGGCGATCGAGCGTCGGCTGCAACTCAGCGAGCCTGCGCCGCTGTTCTCCCTCAAGCAGTGCTAACTCGTACTGCACATTGGAGCGAAGATCTGATGCTCGCAGCGATCGAAGCAGTGCGACGAGACTGTCCGGCGACGACGTGCGCGCGGCGACGTCGCTGAGCGATGTCCGGAACGAATCGAGTTCGGCAAAGCGTGCGTGCAGCGCACGCAACTGGCGGCTCATCACAGTGTCCCGCACCGTCCGCGCCGCAATACTGTCGAGGTGCTGATCGCGCAGTGTGCGCTGCGCCTCGTACTCAGCGCGCGCACGCGCGTCGGGCAGCAGCAGCAGGGTGCGATGCGCCGCCTGAGTCAGTGCCACATCGAGTTGAATGATCCCGAGCGCATCGAATGTGTCGCGAACGCGCTCTGCACTGCGTGCCTTCCGAAAGGTGTCAGACGGGCCACGCACCCACAACGTGCCGGCGGCCACCACGGCGGCCGTGCAGGCAATGAGCGCGACGATCCCGGATCGGGAGTGCGTCACGTGTACATCAGAAATTCTCTCCGAGAAGCGAGCCGATAGGCCCGCTTGGCCATGTTTGATCGCCGTACTGCTGCGATTCTACCAGAGCATGGTAACGATTGCACCAGCCGGAAACGTGGTGCAGTAGGACCCGCCAGTCACCAGCACACATGCGTGCCGTGCCGTGATGGCGCTATTCGCGACGATCAGCACGCTCGATTCGTCGTCCGCGTTCCTGAACGCCACCGTATCGAGATCATCCACGCCGGAGGTCGACGCGATCCGCACCGCACCAGGTCGCACGAAGCGACTCGCGTGCGCCAGAGCGTAGAACTCCTCGTTGCGCGTGATGGCGCCCGTCGCCGAGTCGATCGTGATCACACCGCGGCAATCGTTACATCCGCCGAGGTGCGGGCCGTGCCGCGTGTCGAGCGCGAGATTCCAGAGCGCGACGCCCCGCGCCCAATTGCGTGTGGCGCCGATGATGAGCGTCTTCGTGTTCCAGAGCAAATTGTCGCCGAAGTCCGGCGCCCACGCGCCGCCAGCGCACTCCGTGAAGAAGGCGTCCTTGTCCGGAAATGCGTCGTGCACCTGCGCCTGTGCCGACACGTCGCCGGCGTAGCAGTGCCACGCCACGCCGCTCACGAAGCGGCGCGCGACGGAGTCGTTCAGCACGCCGAGCGGTGACTGCGGCTCGTCCCAGTTGTGATCCCAGTCGAGGATCCGCGTGCGCAGTTGGTGCGCGGCGAACAGCGGACCAAGGTGCTGACCGATGAACGTCGCACGCTGCGCCGGGGTGAACCGCATACCCGGATAGTCCTTCGGCTCGTTGTGCGGTTCGTTCTGCACGGTGAGCCAGCCAATCGGCACACCTTCACCGGCAAGCGCCTCGACGTATCGGCGCAGGTATTCCGCGAAGGCTGGATACGTCGTCGGATCGAGGGATCCGGTAATCAGTGATCGCGACGATTTCATCCACGCTGGCGCGCTCCACGGCGTCGCAACGATGCTGAGTTGCGGATTGATCGCATGCGCACGCTGGATGATCGGAAGCACGTCGGCGCGCGCCGAGGCGATCGAGAAGTGCGCGAGCGCATCGTCGCGTGTGCCCGCTGGCATGTCGTCGTACGTGACGTGTGCACGCGAGAAGTCGGACGCGCCGATGGTCAGTCGCACAAAACTGAATCCGACACCGTTTGCACCTCGGCCGAATAGCTCCTGCAACAGCGCCTCGCGCGGTACCGGTCCGAGGCGTCGCTGCATCAGCTCAGCCGACGCGTCGGTGAGTGCGGCGCCGAAACCAACCATCGTCTGGTACCGCTGGGACGGATCGACGGCGATGTGTGTGACACCCGCCGTGTCCGTCGTTGTGAACGCGACATCCGCTTGCCGTTCGAGCAGATGCGCGCGGTCCGGCGTGGAGAGCCAGACCTGCGCGGCCTGCGCGCGAATCGGTGCGTGTGGTGCGTGGCCAATGCCGCCACCACACGCAGTCAGTGTCAGCAGTGCGAACGCACGAAGCTCAGCGCGCACGTGCGCGCTGCACCGGAACGGGACCGGTCGGGAATTCCGCGCGCTTGAACAGGAACGCCGCCTTCTCGATGCGCGCGCCCTTCTCGTCCGCGACGGCGAACGTGCCACCCTCGTACAGACTTGCGCTGCCGTAGCGGCCGTCTTTCGCCAGTGCGTAGATGTTGAGATCGAAACGCGGGCGACCCTTCTCGTTCATCTGGCGCGCTTCGGTCATTGCGACGACACGTTCGAGGGTCTTGAGCGCGGCCTGCTCTGGTGCGAGGCCCTGGCGCATGAACTCGACCGTCAGAAATCCGCCGCAGGCCTTGATGTTCGCTTCACCGCGACCGGTCGAGCCGGCGGCACCGACGGTCTGGTCGCAATACTGGCCGGCCCCGATGATCGGACTGTCGCCCACTCGGCCTGGCACCTTGTACGCCATCCCACTGGTAGTGGTCACGCTGCTCATGTCACCGGCCGAGTTGACGGCGTTCATGTTGATCGTGCCGTGCGTGAACCGGATCGCGACATCGTCGTCGTAATCGAGTCGGAAGTCGCCCGGATTGAGACGTGCGCGCCACCGCAGCCAGTTCTGACGCGACCGGTCCGTGAGCAGATTCTGCGGCGTGAAGCCCATCTCGAGAGCGAACTTCTTCGCGTCCTGGCCGGCCAGCATGATGTGGTCGGTGTAGTCCATGATCGCTTTCGCGACGAGCGATGGTGTCGCGATGTCTTCGATACATCCCACGGCACCGGCACGCCGCGTCGGCCCGTGCATGCAGCTCGCATCGAGTTGCACGACACCATCCGCATTCGGCAATCCGCCGAGTCCGACCGAATCATCGTCAGGATCGAGCTCCTGAATGTTCACACCCGCGATGATGGCGTCGAGTGTGTCGTCGCCGCGCTGCATCATCTCCCACGCCCGGGCGACACCGCGCAGGCCATTGGTCGAGCTGACAATGCGCGCCGCGCCCGCCGTGCCGACGGGCAGCGCGGGCGTGGCGAGTCGCATGGCATGCAGTCGCTCGGTGAGCGTCAGTGTGGCGGCTGCGGCGGCGGTGCGGGCGATGAAATCGCGGCGGGTGACTGACATGTTGTTTCGTGGGCGGGAGGTGGTGTACGCCCCCAACGATATCGCCGGGCTCGACCTCGCGGACGGGGCGATTTTGAGAGTGTGATCTCAGGGGGTTAACGGCGCGCCCGGTCAGGCGTCTGTTCAGGTGTAGCCATCATGGCAACGACTGACTGACCCCAAGCGGCCGATGGCCGCAGGAGATTTGACCGATGCGCCTGTCCACTCTGTTGCTCGCCAGCTTTGCTCTTGCCGCCGCGCCGATGGTGGCGCAGGCGCAGACCACGCCGCGCCAGGAAGTGCGCCGCGATGCGCGCGAGGTCCGTCAGGATCGTCGCGAAGTGCGTCGCGACAACCGTGAAGTGCGTGGTGATCGCCGTGAAGTCCGTGGGGATGTGAAGGCCGCGCACGCCGATGGTGTCGTGAACGGTGCTGAGCGTCGCGAGATCCGCCGCGATACACGCGACCTGAAGGCCGACAGGCGTGATCGCCGTGGTGACCGCCGCGACCTGCGCCGCGATCGGCGCGATCTCCGTCGCGACGTCGTGAAGCCGTAACTGCTGACATCATGGGCCGGAGCGGTGGTGCCCAATCACCATCGCGCCGGCCAGTTGTTCATCCTGAGAGGAGTGGATTGTGATGAAGACACGACTGTTGCGCGCACTGGCCCTCGGACTCGTGCTCTCCCCGTTGGCCGCCAATGCGCAGGCCAGCTCGACATCGCCGACGGCGTCACGTCGCGAGCTGGCGGTCGAACGCCGCGAGGCGATGCGCGCTCGGCGCGATGCCCGCGCTGCAATGACACCGGAACAGCGGAACGCCGTGCGGGCGGAGCGCACGGCACGCTTCGATGCGATGCCGCCTGAACAGCAGCAGTACATGCGGGATCTTCGCACGTACCAGCAGGGCTTGAAGGCGAAATCGCGTGAATTCCAGGCGCAAGTCAACGCCGGCACAATCACACGTGACGCGATGGCGCATGAGCTGAAAGCGTATCGCGACGCCAACCGTCCGTCGCGACCGGCCAGCATGCCCGATCGCAAGCGAAATCCGTAGCCGCTCGCTTTGTCGCAGCGAGCGTGTCACCTTCGCAGCGTATGAAGCGCTGCGCAGAATTCGATTTTCGCGTCAGCATCGCCAGCCGGCTGATGCTGGCGCTCATCGTGTTCAGCACAGTGTGCGCGCCGATAGTGCGTGCGCAATCGCGTCCCGCGCCGCGCAGTGACACCCTCAGCACACGGGTGCGTGACAGCCTGATCGCGGCCGTCCTCGCCGACACGCTCGATGCGGCCGTCGACACGATGTCGCTGTCACTACCGCTTCCCGCGATGCGACAGTCGTTCACGATCCGGCCCACAGTGCGCACCTATTCGATCGGTAACGTCAACGCCTCGGAACAGGCGTCGTACGCGAGCTGGGTGGCGCGATTCCGCCGCGCGACGTTGCGCGTTGATCTGACGCCGGTGTCGTACTCCGGCGATACGAACACGACCACCGCCGAGCGTCCGCAAGTCGGATTCAGCGGCGTGTCGCCGATCAGCGGGCGCCTCGATCTCAGCTTCCGCAGCGCAGACACACTGCGCCTCTTCGCCCAATCGATGTCGTTCCCCGGCGCGTTGACCACCACCGATGCGCAGGCACTCGGTGCCGTCGGTACCAGCACGGTCGATCTCGACGCGGGCGCGCTCGGCATCGCCGCGCGTACCGGCATGCGTTACACCCTCACGCAGAAGCTCGGCGCGCATGGCGTCGCGCTGACCGTGCGCGGTGGCGTGGAATACGATCCGAAACCAGGCGGCACCGAATCGGTGAGCTGGCGAGGCACGACGGTGCGTGGCGCACTCGGACTGAGTCGTACCACGACCAGCGGATCGGTCGGTGCGTCGGTCGAGATGACGAAGAGTCACGCCGACTCGCTCGGTGGACGGAATCTGTTCCCCGGCGGTGGCACGCTGAATGTCGATGCCCGCGCGATGCGATTCTTCGGCGCCGACGCGAACGGATTCATGTCACTGAACGGCTTCTACTCACAGCCGCTGAACATCGAACGGCCCGAGCAGCCAACGCGCCTGATCCCCGTCGGCGACTTCTACGGGGTCGCGGGCGCCGCATCGATTCCGGTCGGGCGTTTGAGTGTGCTGCCGGTGTTGAGCCTGCTGCGTGAATCGAGCAACGCCGTCGCGATCGTGAGCGGCCGCAACACCACACTCACCGCCCGCGGCCAGACCGCGGCGCTCAGTGTCGGCCTCTCCATCCCGCTAGGCAGCCACGTCACGGTGACACCCGAAGTCGGTGGCGTGTTCGGCGACGTCGGCCAGACCGTCGCGGCCCAGTTCCCGCGTCGCGTCCGGAGCCGGAGCTTCGACGACAGCATCCGCGGCGGCTGGGTGGCGCTCGAGCTGAGTGTTTCCCGGTAACAGGCACGTTCGTCTCCTCTGAGCGCCGGCCGGGAAACCGGATCTCGAGCCAAAGAGTCCGCGAGAGATCCGGTTGAGCTCGGTTGGCGTAGAACTGGACGGCAGGATGGTTCACGAGGAACCTGACCCGCCGACAACGCCGACACACCGGAGAAAACCGATGAAGGTTCGTATCCTGGCCCTCGCCACAGCTGCATTCGTCGCGACGCCAATCGCCAGCCGCGCACAGGTCGTTTCCACAGTGACCGCGGCCGCCACCGCGAAGGAACAGACTGCTGAACGCCGCCAGCTGCTCGACGCACGTGTCGATGCCGCGGCCGCCGTTCGAGCCGCTCGCACGCCGGAAGCGCGCGATGCCGCGCCGGCTCGTCGTGGCGTGGCGGTGGAAGCGATGTCGAAGGCCGATCTGCAGTACAGGTCCGACCTGCGCGCCTACCAGCATGGTCTGAGCGAAAAGGCGGCCGAGCTGCGCGCTCAGGTTCAGGCCGGCACGATGACGTCCGCCGAAATGGCGGCGGAGCTGAAGGCATACCGCGAGTCGAACCGCCCGAAGAATCCTGAGGCCTCATCCGAGCCGGCGAAGCCAGCGGCGTCTGAGCCGGCACCGGCCGCCGAGGCGCCCAAGCCGAGCAGCAGCAGTGCATCGTCGGCGTCAGATGCAAGCGCTGGCGCAGGTGGCCGCGCTGAGCGTGCGCCGCGCGGTCGCTCGGTGAGCGCCGATGCAAGCGCGTCGAGCAATACCTCCGCGACTGCCGGCCGGAGTGGGGTGTCGTCGCAGTCGAGTGCCACGGCCACGGGTCGCGTGAGCGGGTCGTCCGCGAAGCCGGCCCCGGCGTCGTCGGAGAAGGCGCCCGCGCCGTCCAGCGAGAAGCCCGCGGCGCAGAAGCCGGCGTCATCCACGCCGCATCAGGAGAAGTGAGTCGCAGTCGCGGCTCACTCACGTCCACCTGATATGCACATCCGCGCATTTGCGCGGGTGTCGACCGTCAACGTCGCACTCGCGGCGTTGACGGCGGCATCCGCCTCCGCACTGCACGCACAATCACGAACGCAGAACCGTCCGTCACACACGTCGTCCGTCGCTGATCACGCCAGCGACAGTCTGATCGCCGCAGTACTCGCCGACACGCTCGATCTCTCCGCCGGTTCGCGTGTACCGACTCGTCGCGCGCGTCAATCCGTCACGATCCGCCCGACGATGCGTTCGTACTCGGTCGGCAACATCGACGCCGCCGAACAAGGCGTGTACACGAGTTTCGTCACGCGTTATCCGCGCGCAACGATACGCCTCGATGTCACGCCGCTGACGTTTCGCGGTGACACATCGGGCGTCGCCAATCGCCCGCAGGTGTCGTTCGGCGGCATGTCGCCGGTGTCGGGTCGACTCGACCTGCGCGTGCGGAGTGCGGATACGCTCCGCGTCTTCGCGCAGAGCGGTTCGTCGCCCGGCGCTCTGAGCGCTCAGGATGCGGAGGCGCTCGGTGCCGTCGGTACGAGTACGATCGATCTCGACGCAGCATCGCTTGGCCTCGCCGCACGCGTAGGAACACGTTACGTGTTGACGCAGCCGCTCGGTGCAAGCGGCGTGTCGCTCTCGCTGCGTGGCGGCGTGGAATACGATCCAAAGCCGTCAGGCACCGATGTCGTGAGCTGGCGCGGAACCACCGTCCGCGGTGGCGTCGGCGTTGCTCGTGCCGGGTTGAACACCACGCTCGGCACATCGGTGGAGGTCACGCAGAGTTACACCGATTCACTCGGCGGACGCAATCAGTTTCCGGGTGGCGGCTCACTGAATGTCGAGGCGCGAATGCTGCGTCTCATCGGACGAGAGGGCACTTCGCTCGTGTCGTTGAACGCTTTCTACTCGCGTCCACTGAACATCCAGCGCCCCAACGTGCGCACGCGCCTCATTCCAATCGGCGATTTCATGGGCGCGACCGCGAGCGGTGCGATGCCGGTCGGTCCGTTGTCACTGCTGCCGACGGTGACGGTGCTGCGCGAGTCGAGCCTCACACAGACCTCCGCCAGCGGCACCACCACGCGTCGTGACGCCAGCGGCACAACCGCCGTCACCGCCCTCGGCCTCTCAATCCCACTTGGCAGACACCTCACGGTGACGCCCGAGGGCGGTGTCGCATTCGGATCCGTCGGTCAGACCTCAACCTCCACTTCCGTCATCCGCAATCAGCGCCAGACGTTCCGTGATTCGATCCGCGGCCGATATCTGACGCTGGAGATTTCGTTGCGCGACTGAAGTTCTTTTACACTGCTTTGTGGGGATAGGGCGGGGAGGCCGGAGAGTGCGGCACACTTGAGGCTTCTGTCGTTCCGCGCGATCGTCAACTGCATGGGTGAGGAGCGCACGGAGCTCACGGAGGGTTTGCGCTGCAACGCTCTGCCCATCGTGCGCCGATGATTATTTTGGAACTGCAGTTCCAACAAAAAGTCAGCGATAGCTCGTGTGGCGATGATCGTTGCAACCGTCGCACTCAGTGTGCTCCGTGCGCTCCTCGTCCAAAAAAGTCAGCTGTGCTTTGGGCCTCGCGAGACGTTGCAACCGTCGCACTCTTTGATTTCGCCGCCCTATCGCCACAAAAGAGTCAGCGGTGCCTCGAAACGCGTGGCACGTTGCAATCGCCGCACTCGGTGTGCTCCGTGATCTCCGCTCCCAAAGAAGTCATCGCTTGAGTGAAAGAACGAGCACGCCGCCAGCGACCATCGCGATGCCGGCCCACTCGCGAACGGACGGTCGCTCTCCGAGGAAGGCGAATGCGAAAATCGCGACGAGGACGAGGCTCAGTTTGTCCACCGGAGCGACCTTCGAGGCTTCACCGACTTTCAACGCACGGAAGTAGCAGACCCAGGACGCGCCGGTGGCGAGGCCGGAGAGTGTCAGGAACAGCCACGTCTTCGACGTCAGCACGCGCGGATCACTCCACTTGCCGGCCAGTGCGACGAACGCTGCCAGCACGATGATCACGATCGCGGTGCGGATCAGTGTCGCGTAGTCGGAGTCGATGCCCTGGATTCCGAGCTTCGCGAAGATGGCGGTCATCGCGGCGAACACCGCCGAGAGCAGCGCCCAGGTGAACCAGCTGTTGGAAGTGGCCATGATGGAGGAATCATGGCGCGCGCGCCGCACTGGCGATACCGGGCGCCGCGAGCATTGTTCATCGCATCTGTCGTCTCACCGCGAGTGCTCCCCCAGCGCCGATCGCCATGCGCCACCGTCTGCCGTCCCGCGTCTTCGCTCTCCTGCTGCTTTGTGCTGCACCACTGGTCGCGCAGCGCAGCACGAGAAAACCCGTCACGCGCGCCAGCGCGCTGCCGGTCATCCGCACCATGTCGGAGGTCGCCGCGCGCGGCGACTCGCTGCAGCTACCGGGCCGGTGGGTGGCGCCGCCCGGCGACGCGTTGTCGCACTACGCGGCCGGTTTCGCGACCACACTTTGCGGCGCCGCGTTCATCACCGGCCTCACGCCGGCCGATGCCGCAGCGAACGTCGGATTCTTCACCGGCCCGTTGCAGTATCGCAGTGAAGTGAGGGACACGGTCGTCGATTTTGCCACGCACACCGTCCGATTGACGCTCAAGAACGGTGTCACGCGGGTCGCAAAGATGTACGGTAGTCAGGGTTGCGTTCCGCTGCCGATCGGCGCCGACTCGGTGTTCTTCACGCCGAGCATCGTGACCCCGAAGCTGCCACCATCGGCGACGACCGCGTGGCCGATGGGCGACGTGCTGCCGAAGCGTGCCTGGCCGGAGAACGTGGATTCCGCGCTCGTTGCCCGCGCGATGAACGAAGCTTTCGCGAACGACAGCGCGATGACGCTGGCGTTCGTGGTTACGTACAAGGGACGCATCCTCGGTGAGCGCTACGCGCCGGGTATTGGCATTCACACGCCGCTCGAGAGCTGGTCGATGTGCAAGAGCCTCACCGGCACACTCATCGGCCGACTCATTCAGCAAGGGGCATACACGCTCGATCAGTCGGCGCCGTTTCCGGAATGGCAGACCGCCGGCGATCCGCGCCAGAAGATCCGTATCATGGACATCATGCGCATGTCGAGCGGCATTCGCATTCGCGCACCGCAGGATCCCGGCTACGACGCATCACTCGGCTACCCCGATCACCTGTACCTGTATTCCGGCTCCGCCAACTCGTACCAGTGGGCTGCGACACGGCCGCAGCAGTGGTTGCCCAACACAGTCGGGCGATATCGCAACACCGATCCGGTGCTCGCGAGTTACCTCGTGCGTCTCGCGGCCGAGAAGCGCCACGTCGACTATCACAGCTTTCCGACGCGATTGCTGTTCGAGAAGATCGGTATGCGCGACGTCGTCATTTCGACCGATCCGTATGGAAACTTGCTCGGGCAGGGCGCAGACCTGATCGCGGCGCGTGACTGGGCGCGGCTGGGCAACCTCTATCTGCAGAACGGTGTGTGGAACGGCGAGCGTCTGTTGTCGGCCGACTACGTGAAGTACGTGCGGACCATCGCACCGGCGTGGCTGGCGGATGGGCGACCGGTGTACGGTGGAGGATTCTTCTGGATCAATGGCGACGGGAAGGAACCGATGCCGCGCGATGCGTATGCGGCGCTTGGTGCCGGCGGTCAGAGCATGTGGATCGTGCCGTCGAAGGATCTGGTGATCGTGCGCATCGGCAAGTATCGCGGGTCGGATGCGGGAGAGGCCGCGCGACGTGTGGCAACGGCGACGTTGATGCGCGCTGTGAGGAACTGAGGTGATGCGTCTCACGATCATCCGGGTCACTTCGTTTTGCGCCCTGTCGACGCTGCTCACTGCGCAGGCGCCCGTGCGTCGACAGACCGACGCCGATGCCTACACACGCTATGAACTGCTGGCGCCCGGTTCGGCAAAATTTCGCATCATCTACGAAGTCACGGCCACGACCACCGGAGCGACGTACTACTTCAATCCGATCCGACAGGGTAGCGTCGCGACCGATGAAAGTGTGCTCGATCGCGCGTCGGGCACCCCATTGCCGTTCGATGTCGTCGGCGCCGCCGCCGCGCGTGAGGGTGGTGTGCGCGGTGACAGCCTGCAAACCTACATTCGCGTCACGCTGGCGCATCCCGTGCCCGCGGCTGACGGTGAGCAGCGCATACTCATCCTCAAGACGTATCAGGATTCACTGAGCTACTTCGTGCGTGGTGACACGATCGTTTTCACCCGGCCACTCGGCATCAAGCGCAACGCGGTCGTGCTGCCGATGGGGTACGAGTTGGTGTCATCGAGTTTTCCGGCGCAGGTGCTGCAGGAAGCGGACGGTCGCATCGGCATCAGCTTCTGGAACACCACGCCATCGGAAGCGGCCGTGACGTTGCGTGCGCTGCCCGTGAAGTCATTGCGTGCGAGCGTGTCGAGTGTCGCCGCCCGTCTCTCGGAACGCGCGCATCAGGATCGCGAAATCGTGTACATGCTGCAGCAGCCCGAGACACACGCGTTCGACCTGTATCACGACTACACCGAATCGCGTCCGGGCACGAGCACGTATCTGAACATCGTGCGCGCCGGCAGCACGGTCTCCAATCCGCGGGCGGTGAATCTCGACACCGGTATGCCGATCGTGTTCGAGACACTGAAAGGCGACGCGATCACGAGAGCGAAACTGAGCGTGCCGGATGTGACACCGCAGTCGGAAGTCGTGGTGTTCCGCTTCGAACCGATCAAGCCCGGCACTTCGATGCGGCTGCGCATGTTCGAGACGTACACCGACGCGGTGCGTTACACGGTGGTGAACGATGAACTGGTGTGGGATCGCAGCTTCGGACGACCGGCCAACGCGGTGGTGCTTCCGGACGGCTGGCTGCTCACGAACAGTTCCGTGCCGGCGACCGTCAGCACGCTGCCGAACGGACGTGTGCGACTCGATTTCATCAATCCGCGCAATGATGAAATTGGCGTGCTGATCACCGCGCGACGGCGGTGATCAGCAGTCGCTCAGGCGAAGAATCCAATGAACAGTTGACAGAACAGCGCGCCGGCGAGTGTCATCGAGAAGCCCCAGATCAGCAGCTGGCGAAACAGGGTCTTGGCCTCGTCGCCGCCTTCGGGCAGCGCGGCGATGCAGAGCGCGCCGATGGTGGACAGTGGTGACACATCCACCAGCGCGGCGCCAACATTGATGCTCAGCGCGACCTGCAGCGGATCGCCGCCGCCGATCTTCGCCACGAGGCCCGGCACTGCGGGCAGGAAGGCGGGATATACCACACCCGACGTCGAACTGTACGTCGAAATCAGCCCCGTGATGCCGGCGATCGTGCCGTTGACGGTCTTCGGTGTGGCGATGCGTGAGAGCAGCGTGGTGAAGAGATCCATGCCGCCTGTCTTCTCCAGCACGCCGATCAGTACGCTCACACCGCAGACCATCAGGATCACGGCCCATGGCACCTGCTTCAGCGACTCGGCGTCCCTCGCGAACCTGAAGAGAATCAGCACGCTCGCGGCAATGAATGCGGCAAGGCCGGGATTCAGCTTGAGCAGAACGACCGTGAGTACCCACGCGGCGATCACGCCAATCGTCGTCCAGTGCTGCGACGTGAGTGGCGGCGGCGTCATCAAACGATTGACCGGCGGCGCCGTGAGCAGGGCCGGTCCGCCGAACAGACACCACGCCAGTAGTGCGGCTAGCGCGTGCGCAGTGAAGTTCGCCGACCACACACTCCAGAGATGCCCGTCCAGTCCGATTTTCGTCATCGCCGTGTGCACGATCACGCCGACGGCACTGATCGGCGACAGGTTGCCAGCGTTCGCACCGTTACCAATCATCAGCGCAGCCAGCAGCACCGGCATCTTTGCGCGCACGGCAATGCCCATCGCGATCGGTGCCAGTAGCGCGGTGGCCGAGACGGCGCCCGGGCCGGCGGTGGACAGTGCGCACGCCATCAGAAAGAACAGCAGCGGTAATGCCGCCGCACGACCGCGCAGGAGGCTGACGGTGTTCTGTGCCACTGCCTCCATCGTGCCGTTCGACTGCGCCACGCCGAACAACACACTCACGCCGACGAGCGTCAGGAACAGGTTTTCGGGGAAGGTCGACATCATCGCGTCGAGCTTCCAGTGCGCGGCAAAGATGGCAATCGGCCACGCCAGCGCGATCGCCAGCACGCCGACGTTGATGCGCGTCGTCAGACTGCCGGCGATCACTACCAGCAGTGCACACAGGGAGAGCAGTGCAGGTGACATCTACGACACCCCCGGCAAGAGGTGCTTCTGTACTTTCCCAAGCGCCGTTCGGGGGAGCGTGTCGATGCGGATGAAGGCACGCGGAATCTTGAATGACGCGAGCTGTGTACGCAGGTGCGCCTCGAGTGCCGCCACGTCGAGCGTTGCGTCGCACACGAGATACGCCACCGGCACTTCGCCACGCGATGGATCCGGCGTACCGATCACCGTTGCTTCCTGGATTCCGGATTGTGAGAGCAGGACCTCTTCAATCTCACGCGGATAGATGTTGAAGCCGCCGGAGATGATCAGCTCACTGCGCCGACCCTCGAGTGTGATGTATCCGTCGGCCGCACGCACGCCGATGTCGCCGGTGCGGAACCAGCCATCCGCGAAGGCGCTTGCCGTGGCGTCCGGCCGATTCCAGTAGCCGGCGCAGACATTCGGGCCGCGCACCCGGAGCTCACCGCTCGTGCCATCGGGCACGTCATCGCCACGCTCGTCCACGATGCGCACGGACGTCAGCGGGAGCGCCAGGCCAACGGTGCCCGCGCGACGTTCGCCCAGATACGGATTGCTGACATTCATCAGCGTCTCGGTCATGCCGTAACGCTCGAGGATCACATGCCCGAAGCGATCGCGGAACGCTTCCAGCACATGCGCGGGCAGCGGCGCCGAGCCGCACACGAACAGTCGCGCGTGTGATCCGATCGTGCGTGCTGTCTCCGCCTCGACGTCGAGCAGGCGGATGTACATCGTGGGCACACCGAAGAACACCGTCGGCCGATACACCGTGAACCACTCCGCCGCACGCGACGCCTCGTACCGCGCCGTCAGTTTCATGTGGCAGCCGCTCAGCAGCCAGCAGTGCAGCGCATTCCCGAGGCCGTGCACGTGAAACAGCGGGAGTGTGCAGAGGAGCCGATCGTCGCCGTGCATCCCCCAGCTGGCATTCAGCACCAGCGCGTTCGCGGCAAAGTTGCCGTGGACGAGAATCGCACCTTTCGATGCGCCGGTCGTGCCCGACGTGTACACGAGCGCGAGTGGCGTATCGGCGTCGCAGATGGTCGCCCGCACGATCGCCGGTCGCGCAAATGTCGTCGACATCGCGTGCGCCTCGCGCGCAATGTCGTCCACGTCCCATGCCGCGACACCATCGGCGATATCCGGCACACGTTCGAGCGTCGTCACGACCGCCACCGGATCCGCATCGCTGACGATGTGTGCGATCTCCCGCGCCTGATAGAGCACGTTGATCGGGACCACGATGGCGCCAAGCTTCACACAGGCCAACCAGAGATCGACGATCTCGACGCGGTTCGTCAGCAGGAATGCGAGGCGCGACCCGCGACCGATGCCACGTTCATGCAGGACCTGCGCCCATCGGTTGCTGCGCACTTCGAGCTCGCCGAACGTGAAATGTTCGGTTCGACCCGCCGGGGTATCAGCATCCAGGGCGGGCCGCTCGGCGGCACCGAGCAGCGCGTGATCGAGCAGGGGAAGCAGCGTCACGAATCAGGGTAGCGAGGTGGTGGTGCCACCACGATAGCGCCGCGTCTGGTGGTTGGATACTCAGGTGACGGCCGGACGCGGTCCTTCCGTCACCCGTGGTATCCTTCCCGCACTACCACTTCGGAGCGTGGATATGTCCGAACGTATGTCCGTGCTGAGCCGCGCAGGTGCCTGCGGCCTGATGCTCTGTGCGTGTGGCCCGGTGCGGAGTGGCGTGGGCACACCGCTCCCGAAGACGAATCCGACGATCTCATACGTCTGCGCGCCGATGCTCAACCTGCGCGCGCGATTCGACGCCACCAGCGCCACGGTGTACATCGATGGTGACGGGCCGTACACACTGCCACAGGTCAGTGGACGGTCGGACTACACGGTCTACTCCGACGGGCAGCATGTGCTGCAGATCTATCAGAGCAACGCGTCGTATGGTATCGGACGCGCGCGGCTGCAGCCGTGTACGCGCGCGTGACGCGGTTGCGCCGAAGTACGTGCACGAATCAGAAGGCGAACCCGATGTTGATTCGCGCAGTCGGAATGATGTTCGAATCAAACGGGTCGGCGTAATCTTCGGCACCGAGGAACCGTTTCACGCCAACGCCGATCACCGTCACGAATCGGCGCTTCGGACCGAGCAGCCACTGATAGCTGAGTTCCGTGCCGACCGTGGCGCGCGTTCGTCGGTTGCGTGGGACTCGACTGTCATAGATGGGATTCCCCTCGACGTCGTACGCGTAGTACGGCCCGTCCTGTCGGTAGGTCGCCATGCCGAGATTGCCCGCGACGGAAAAACCGTACAGGGCGCGCTCCTGCGGGTAGTAGCGGACCTTCGCTTCGAGCGCGCCATAATCATTGAAGTTGTCGAACCCGGCGTAGCTGGCGCCGATGCCAAGGGTCATCGTCGGTGCCACCGCGGTTTCGACATCGCCTCCCACGTAGCCAGCGACGATTGCGATCGGATTGAATGTCACGACCGTCTTGCGTATCGGCGGCCCGTGCGGGCGCACCGTCGAATCCGGGGCCTGAGCGCGGACTGCAAGTGCAAAGCAGAGTGCCGGAAACATGGCAAATATCCGAGTGGTCATCTGGAGCGGGCTGAGGTCAGACAGGAGCGACCGAACACACATTGGAGCTCGATAGTACCTGATCCACATGGAGAAGGTCACGTCTGACGTTCACCCGCCTCCTGCATACCCGATCTGCCGCCACGCGTCATACACCACAATCGCCACCGTATTCGACAGGTTGAGGCTCCGCCGCGCGGGAATCATCGGCAGGCGGATGCGGCGCGTCGCATCGAACGTCTCGAGCATCGCGTCCGACAGCCCTGTCGACTCCGGACCGAACACGAACACGTCGCCATCGTTGAACACGACGCGCGCGAGCGGAGTCGCGCCGCGTGCCGAGAACGCGAACATCCGTCGATCAGCACCCAGATGCGTGCGGCACGACTCCCAGTTCGGATGGATCATGACGTCCGCCAGATCACGGTAGTCGAGCCCCGCCCGCTCGAGCTGTCGGTCCTCGAAGTTGAAACCGAGCGGCTCGATCAGGTGCAGACGCGCGCCAGTATTTGCACAGAGGCGAATGATGTTGCCCGTGTTCGGCGGAATTTCAGGTTGGAAGAGGACGATCTCGAACACGATGTGCGTCGCTGAAACGTGACGGGTGAGGCCAGTCGCCTGAAGACAGTGCGTGCTGAGGTGTGCAGAACGATGCGTGATCGTCAGCCCGCGATCCAGCTCCACGCCAGTGCGCCGACACAGGCCAGGATCAGCGCGACGCTCACCCAGCCGGCCACACGTGTCGGTGTCGTGGAGCGCGCCTCGCCCATGATCGATGCATTGCCAGCCAGCAGCTGCAGCGCGATCACATGCAGCGGCAGCAGCACGGCATTCACGACCTGGCTGGCATAGATCAGTGGAATCAGCGGAAGCCCGGGTAGTGAGACGACGCTCACCGCGGCCACCGTCAGGCCGATGAACGCCGCGTAGAACCACTGGAAGTGATGCGAATCGAGGTCGAGCGACGCCGGCTCACCGACACCTTCGGCGATCGAATAGGCAGTCGCAATCGGCACGATCGCGGCAGCCAGCAGCGATGCGCCGAGCAATCCGGCGCCGAAGAAGATCGTGGCGAATTTGCCGGCCAGCGGCTTGAGCGCGAGCGCCGCGTCACCCGCGTCGGTGATGTGAACGCCGGCCTTGTTGAGCGTCGCCGCACATGCCACCGCAATCGCGAGGCCGATCACGCCCGTCAGCACAGAGCCGATGATCACGTCGACGCGCGCGAGCCTCAGCGTCGCGAGCGTGATCTTCTTGTCCACGGCGTACGACTGAATGAACGCCAGGCCCCACGGTGCGAGTGTGGTGCCGAGTGCCGCCGCCAGTGCGATCCAGCCTGCCGCGGTGACCGGCATGTGTGGAATCAGCGAGTCGCGCACGACCAGTGACCAGTCAGGTTTGGCGAGCAATCCGTCCACGATGTACAGCGCGAGCGTCGACGACACGACGAGCAGCACACGCTCGACGCGATGGAAAGACCCGAGGACGACGATCAGTGAAATCAGCACACCGGCGGCCGGGGCGCTGATCCACGACGGCACGCCGATCAGTGATCCGGCGGCGGAAATACCGGCGTACTCAGCGCAGATCGTCCCGAAGTTTGCGAACAGCAGTCCGATGATCGCGGCGTAGCCGGCGTTCCTGCCCCATCGCTCGCGGATGATGCCGACGAAGCCCTTGCCCGTAGCCGCGCCGATGCGCACGGCCATCAGATGGAACTGCACCAGCAGAATCGTGGACGCCGGAATGATCCACAGCAGTCGGTATCCGAAATCGGCACCGAGGACGGAGTACGTGGTGATGCCAGCCGGGTCGTCGTCGGACAAACCCGCCAGCAGGCCGGGCCCGAGCACCGCGAGAAACGCAACCAGTGCGCTGGCGCCAGCGGTGCGCGTCTTCGTGAAACGCAGTGCGGTGCCGCGGTGGTGATGCGCCACGGCATGCGGTGGTGCACCGGCCTGTTGCCGGCGTTTCCGTGCGGCCTTCTGCGCCTTGGTGAAGTTCACACAGGCATGATAACGCGCGCACCGCGCCACACGCCCTCGGACCACTCACACCTTGCGCACTCGCTTCGCCAGCGCAGTACTCGGCCGTTCCACACTCCACCAGAAGAGCCACGCCGCGAGACAGTTGAGCACGATCACGATCAGCCCGGCGAATTCGTCGATCACCGCGGTGTGTACGCGCACCTTGTCGAGCGCGAAGAACGCCGCGCCTGTGATGGGCAGGTGCAATAAATATAAACTATATGATACTTTGCCGAGGAACTGGAGCCAGCGCGTGCGGAGCCAGTCGGTGAGATGGCCGGCTCGCCCGACGAGCAGCAGCGTGACGGATGTGACGAGGCACATCATCGTGAAGCCGTCGCGCGTGATCGCGAACACACCCGTCAGCGCCACAGCGTAGAGTACGAACCATCGCACCTGCATCACGCCGCGGAATGCCCAGCACGCAACCGCGCCGAGCAGGAAGCCGTGCCAGTTCGACAGCGCGAGGCCGCGCAGGTGGAGTGCGGGGAGCAACGGCCACACGATCGAGGTGATGGCGGCCAGCGTGAAGATGATCGCCGTTGGCCGGCGATCATTCGCATCCCGGCGGAAGGCATGCGCGACAGCCAGCAGCATGCCGAACATCAGGTAGAACTGCACCTCGTAACAGAGCGTCCAGTAGACCGTGTTGATGCTTTTGTAGCCGAGGAAGTCCTGCAAGTAGACCATGTGCGCGAGCACTTGGCGGAAGGTGGCGACGGGCAGTCCGGTGTCGGGTCGCAGGTGTGCCTTGACGGACGCGAAGGCCAGTGTGATCGCGATCGACGCCCAGTATGGCAGGTCGAGTCGGATGGCGCGGCGGAGTGCAAAGCGACCTGTGTATCCGAATGTCACGCGATCGGTGCCGATCGAGAGCGCGATGACGAAGCCGCTCAGCACGAAGAAGATCGGCACGCCGAGGTGCCCGGCCTTGAAGACCGCGAGGTTGAGCCAGGAGGGCAGCGCCGCTTGCAATGACGCGACTTGCCGGCCCTCACCGATATGAAAGATCACGACCCAGAGAGCCGCGATGCCACGCAGGGCGTCGATGAACGGCAGGCGCCGGGACGTCGAGGGGAATGCAGTCGCAGACTGCGCTGCGGCCGGGATAGTGGACTGCGATGTCCTGCGAGCGTTCAGCTGAGGTTTTCCTGAATGAACCGTGGACTCAGATGCACATCGAGCTGCACCAGCGGCCCGTCGCCAATGGCCATGAAGCTGTGCACCTCACCGGCCTTGATGACGAGGATGTCACCCGCGCCGGCCTCGAACTCCACGCCATCGACGATCCAGATACCGCGGCCATCACGGATGAACTGGATTTCGTCGTAGGGATGAACGTGCGGCGGCGGGCCATTGCCCGGTTCGGCCGAGAGGAGGAAGACGGAGACGGCGGTGTCACCGTGGTCGGCTCCGACGAAATGATGCGAGGAGCCGACGAAGGGGAGGTCGGACTGGCGGGTGCGGTGCATGGGCTGACAGAGTAGCGCGTCTGCACGCTCGCCGCGCGACGCGCTACATGCCGAGGGTGCGGCGGATCTGGTGAATGTCGGATCGCTCGGCGATCGGCAGGCGATTCTCACGATTCTCGATCTCGCGCAGCAGCAGGTCGAGCGCTTTGTGTTGCTTCTTGTCAGCCGCCGCCTCACGCGGTGTGCGATCACCGAGTGCGGGGATCGGCATGTCGAGCCAATCGAGCATGTACTGCTCGCGGAATTGGCGCATCATCTCCAGTTCGTCTACCGATGGCGCCTTATCCTGCGCCAGTGATGGGCGCGGTGGCGTGATCTCGGGATTCATCGCGGCGGCGGCCGTTGCTTCTTCGCGGATGCGGTAGCGGACCAGCGGGCCGAGTGCCGATTCGATCAGCGTACGAGACGCATTGGCGCGTTCGATTGACATCGTCGACACCTCGAGTCGGCTCTTCACGAATTCGATCACTGCCAGCACGCTGGGACGGGACGACGTGCGCCCGACGCCGTCTTGCCTGACGAGTACTATAGATGTGACCTCTTCACCCGGTGGCGCGTCGGCGCCCGGAATCGACATCAGCCCGTCGATGATGCGCGCCTTGTTCTTCGTGTCGAAGTCGTATCGGTCCGTCACGAAGGTCAGCGCGTCGCCCTCGGCGGTCACGACGGAGGGCAGCGCCTCGGTATCTTCGTCATCGAACATCGAGCGCCACACATCGAGCAGTCCGAGCTGGTGCTCCGGGTCCCGGAGCTTTTCGAGCGACACCGGCCGCGTGCGCACACGGAAGACGCGCTTCATCTCCGTGACGACCGCGGCGGCCGCGAATGGCGGCAGCGGCGACGGGAAGATGCCGCTGAACGTCGACACGCCGTCGTAATCCACGATGCGCGCCAGCATGGTGTCGAGCGGCACGACGTCATGTGAGGTACTGGTATCGCTGACGAAGCGTTCGAGGCCCGTCAGTCGGTCCTTCATCTGCAGTCCGACGCCCGGTGTCGTCGCGATCACTTCCCAGATGGAGTAGTGCGCGGCGATTTCGGCGTCGAGCAGCGCAGGCAAATCTCCCTCGAGACGCCGCATGCCGCTGTCGCGGTACAACTCCGCCATCGAAAGACCGGTGGCTTCTTCGGGGAAATGAAATAGCGCCCAC
>JANLPZ010000093.1:0-5986 GCA_031367535.1 Gemmatimonadaceae bacterium | reverse complement strand
GGAGCGGCATGGTGACGATCCCGGGCGCACAGAAGTGCGGCATCTTCTCCGGTACCGCGGCTCGTCCGACGGGTATGCCGGCGACGAACCCGGACGGTGTCCCGGTCTGCTGGTAATCGATTGAAGGCGGTCGGCTTCGGCCGGCCGCTACTCGGCCCGGCCCGCTCACGCGGGTCGGGCCGCGTGTCGTTTTACGACGTGCCGCAGATTGCATGGATCGTGGCAGGATACAATGCCACGGTCCAGCCCGGTAAACATTCGGCGCAACATAAATCATTGCCGAACAACGGTTTATAGCTGAACGAGAGATCGGCAAATCTCTTGCGGACGTGTAAGTCGAGTCCGCCGGGAGGTCGCCCGTCGGTCCGGATCAAACCATTTCCTCGAAGGAGAATGCTCCATGCGACGTAGCATGAAGAAGGGCTTCACCCTGATCGAACTTCTGATCGTGGTCGTCATCATCGGCATCCTGGCCGCCGTCGCGATTCCGAAGTTCTCGAACACCAAGCAGCGCGCCTCGCGTTCGGCCGGCATCGCCGACATGCGCAACCTGGCTACGGCACAGGAAGGTTTCTTCGCCGACTCGAGCCGCTATGCCGCGATCGCGGACACTGGCACGGGCACTGGCAAGATGAACTTCACGCCGTCGAACGGAAACACGGCCCTCACGCTGGTCGCCACGGCGACGGGCTGGAGCGGCATGGTGACGATCCCGGGCGCACAGAAGTGCGGCATCTTCTCCGGTACCGCGGCTCGTCCGACGGGTATGCCGGCGACGAACCCGGACGGTGTCCCGGTCTGCTGGTAATCGCAACGGCTCGTTGACGCATTCGGCGTCGATATGGCCCGGTGTGCTTCGGCACGCCGGGCCACTGTCGTTGCCGTTCCAGGCGACTGCTCCCGCACTTTTCGCGAACGTGGCATCGCGCCTGCCCCTCGACCTTCGCGGTCAGGGCACCGAGACGAATCAGCGCGAAATACGGCGCTTTGCAGAAATATTCGTATGGTGCAGATGAACTTCACGACGTCGAACGCAAACACGGCGCTCACGCTGGTCGGCACCCCGACAGGCTGGAGCGGCATGGTATCGATCCCCGGTGCACAGAAGTGCGGCATCATCTCCGCTACTGCGACACGCCCGACGGGTATGCCGGCGACCAATCCAAGCGGTACCGCCGTCTGCTGGTAGTCACATAGCGCGGTCGGATTTGGCCGGCCGCCACCGCGGCCCGGTACGCTCACGCGTGTCGGGCCGAGGTGCGTTTGTGGACGCGCAGTAAGAAATCACTGCGCCCCGCGAAATGCCGAGACTGTCGTAAGTTGCAATGCCCTTTATCCGGGCGCCGAGCTGGTGATGTCTCGTAAAGCGTTGCCGTATAGCGACTTATGGCTTGGTGTCAGTGCTGGCTGGCCCCTTGCTTTTGGAGAGCTCGACGCAGGCAACGTGAAGCCGCATGTCGCGACCTCACTCGCATGTTGACCCGAAACCGGCAGACTCTCATGCAGCGCTCCCTCAAGAAGGGCTTCACCCTGATCGAACTCTTGATCGTCGTCGTGATCATCGGAATTCTCGCCGCTGTTGCAATCCCGAAGTTTTCGAACACGAAGCAGCGCGCGAGCCGCGCCGCCGGCCTCGCCGACATGCGCAACCTGTCGACGTCGCAGGAAGGCTTTTTCGCTGACAGCAGCCGGTACGCCGCGATCGCGGACACGGGCAGCGCAGCGGGCAAGATGAACTTCACGCCATCGAACGGAAACACTGCGCTGACCCTCGTCGCATCGACGACGGGCTGGAGCGCTACGGTGAACATTCCGGCCGGCCAGAAGTGCGGTGTCTACCATGGCAGCGCGGCGATCCCGACCGGCATGCCGGCGACGACGCCGAGCGGTACCGCCGTCTGCTGGTAGTCGCTCAGCAGGTCAGCATGAAGTACCTGTAGCACCTCACGGCCCGGCGCCCTCATTCGCCGGGCCGTGACGCATTTCGGGAGGTGCGAGTCAGCGAAGTAGTCCGCCAGAATGTTTTTCCGCACCGAGGAGACAATGGGCGCTCGACGGGGCTTCACATTGATCGAGCTGCTGATCGTGGTCGTGGTGATCGCGATTCTGGCGGCGCTCGCGATCCCGAAGTTCGCCAACACCAAGCAGCGCGCTGCGCGCACTGCCGGCCTGGCCGACGTGCACAACCTCGCAACACAGGAAGAGCGTTTCTTCTCCGAGAACGGTCGTTACGGCAACGTTGCCGACACCGCTGCACTCAAGTTCACGCCGAGCCCTGGCAACACCGCGCTCGCGATCACACTGGTCGGAGCACCTGCCGGCACAACCGGGTACAACGCTGTCATCAACATTCCGGGCAACCAGGCCTGCGGTGTATTTGTCGGTGTCGCGCCGCGCCCGGTGGGTATGCCGACGAGCGTTCCGGACGGAACGCCGACCTGCTGGTAGCGATCGCAGTGACCGCGGTGCGACGCCTGCGCTCGCTGGCGCGGTCGGTCGGGAGTGCCCGCCACCGATGAAATCTGCGCCACGTTGCGCCGCTGCCTTGCGCGACGCGTCGTGTCGCTCACGTTTCCGCGCGTGACTCCTCCGATGCCCCCGCGCGCTGACCGCGCGCCACATACGCCGCCCGAACGCCGCGCATTGCAGGACGCGCTGGCCTGGCCGATCGCCCTCACGCTGCTGCTCGGTGCCGGCGTCGTCTTCTTCCTGCCACGCGTCGTGCCGCAGGCATTTCTCCCACTCGCGATCGGCGCGGTGTTTGCCATTGCGACGATTTCGCTGGTGGCAATCCTCGCGTTTCTCGTCGAGCGGTGGATGACACGCCACGCCGCGACACTGGCGCGCGACGCCGAACGCCAGGTCCAGACACTTGGCATTTCCGGATTGCCCGGCGCCATGGGTGACAGTGCGCTGATTCCACTTGCGTCCGCGTTCGCGGACGCCGGTGCGCGTGCGGCACTGCGGTCGGCCGAACGGGAGACGAATGACCTGCTGGCACAACTCGGCGGCGACGCAGCGGCAGCTTCAGAGCACTCGGCCTCACTCGTCCGCGCGACGCTTGATTCGGCAACGCCCGAGGCAGCAAAGATCGCTGACGCTCGCGCTGCACTGAGCACCGTCGATGCGTATGCGTCGGCGTTACGACAGCTGACGGCACCGATTCCGACGGCGACACAGGCAGTGGACCTGGTGGCGTGTGTGACCGATGTCGTGGCGGCGCTGTTGCCGCGTGCGGATCTGGCCAGCGTGACGAGTGCGATCGACGCCGATCGTGGCATGGTGGTGATCGATCGAGCGCGCATCAGCGAGCACCTGCGCGACCTGCTCGAACTGGCGCGACATGCGTCAGCCGCAGACAGCATCGTGACGATTCACGTCTCGCGCATCTTTCGCTCGAACATCGAGGAGACGCCGGTGCGTCGTACCGGTGATTCGCGACTGACCATTGTGCCACGCGCGTCGGCCGATGTGCTGCGCAGCTGGGTGCAGCGTGCGCAACCCGGTGCCGAGGTGTTGTCGATCGTGGTGACGGATCGCGGCAGTGCGCCAACGAGCGATGCCCAGCAGCGTGCGTTCGACGCATTCGCAATGCCGCGCACCAACGACCCGTTCGGCATCACGTTGGCCACGATCCGTCGCACCGTTGCGGCGGCCAAGGGCACGATCTGGATCGACGGATCGCGCGAGGGTGGTTCGGCGGTGCATCTGCTGCTGCCGATCGCCACCACCTGACAGGCTGCGCGCGTGTGATGATGCGTGCGTGAATTTGCCTCACGGTTGACGAGGACTGAGTGATACGCTGGGCGCATCCGCTACCGGGAGCGCCACATGCAACACGAACGGGTTGGTACGTCACTCTGCGAAGTCCTGCTCGCGCTGGTCCTGCTCTCCGCGACCGCAGCGTGGGGGCTTCAGGCTGCCGCCGCGGCTGAGCGTACGCTGGGTGACACGCAGCGCCAGCGCGCGGGATTGCACCGGGCGGAACGCGCGCTGGCCGATGTCGACGCGTTGCCGTGCGACAGCAGCAGCGTTGCGCGCACGATCGTGGAGCCGCGCTGGCGTATCAGCGTCGCGCGCGAGCATGAGGGTCAAGCATACAGCGATGACGTCGTGCTGCGCGCCCGGGTCGGCGACAGTGTCCGGCTGCATCGCCGCGGATGGTGCGACTGACATGCGCACCACGAATCGAGAGGGTGTCACGCTGATCGAGTTGCTGGTCTCGCTGATGTTGCTGCTGGTGGTGGTGGCCATCGGCGCGATCGCGGCGCGCCGCACGCTGGCCATCGAGGCGCGCACATCGTTGCGCGCATCCCGTGAGTCGGGCATCAGCAATGCGCTGCGCACGCTCGCGCGCCATGCGTCGAACGCAGAGCCAGCGCGCGGCGACATCCGTCGTGCGCGCGACACGGTGCTCGACATGGTGCATACGATCGGAATCACCAGCGTGTGTCGAGTGAGCCGTGATACGGTGATGATCACCAGCGACGCGGATTCGTTGCCATGGACCACCGTGCTGACGCGTGCAGTGACAGCCGATGACGAGGTGCGCGTCTGGCGCGATGAGGCGCACGACTGGGTGCAGCGCGGGCTGCGGGCGGTGTCGGGTGCGAGTGGGTCGTGTGGCGACAGTGTGCGCACGTTGCCTGGTCGGGCGACTCAGCGGCTGGTGTTGAGCGACACGGTGAGCGGTGTGTATTCCGGCGCGCCGTTGCGTGTACTGCAGCGCGAGCGGTGGTCGCTGGTGCGCGGCGGCGATGGTGCGTGGGCGCTGTCGATGGCGACCTGGGACGCCGCACGCGGCGTGTTCCAAGTGCCGCAGCCGCTGATCGCTCCACTTGCGTCGCCGACCGCCGTCGGGGGCGCCGGATTCGCGATCAGCGCGATCGATTCGCGTGGGGTTGCGGTCATCGACAGCGCGCTGGTTCGCACACGGTCGTTGTTCGCGGTGCTGCGCGCGCCGCGCCATCAGATATATGGAAACGTCGCTGACTCGGTGCGGATCAATGTCGGCCAGCACTGAGCGCGGTCGTCGACGCGGCATTGCGCTGCTGATCGCCGTCGTGATCTGCGCGGTGGTGGGCGTGTGTGTGCTGGCACTCTGGCGCGGATCGATGGGTGCGGCGCGCGCGGCCACGCTCGAATCGTCGATTTCGCGTGCGGAGTCCTTGGCCGATTCGGCACTCGTGCGGGCGGCTGAGTCGACGGCGAGCGGAGCGTGGCGTAGTCTCGAACTGCCAGGGCAGATGATGGTGGCGGGATCCGACACTCGCGCCGGTTCACGCTGGCGAGCCGATGTCGGGCGTGTGGGGTGGGGCACGCTGGCGTTGCGCGGCGTGGCCGATATGCACAGCGGTGCGCGCGGCGTGATGTCGCACGCGGAGCGCCGTAGTGTCGTGCCGCTCAACGCGCCGTTCCCGATGCCGGAATCACCACTGATCGGCGCGCTGGCGTGGAGCATCGATGCGGCGGCGACGATCAACCTGCCGCTCGCAGTTGGCGCTGAAGCGATCTGTCGTCCGTCAGGCGCTGTGATCGCCGCCGCGCGTCATCCGTTTCCGATGGCGGTGGATTCGCTGCGCCTGCCGCTGATCGATCCGGATACAGTGCGTGATTCGCTGGTCGGCGCGTTCCGTCTGACCGGTGGGCGGATCACACGCGCGTTGCGAATCACGGGTATGCTCGTGGTCGATACAGAAGTTGTGGTCGCGGCCGACCTTCGTGTGACAGGCGTGCTAGTCGTTCGAGGGTCGGTGCATCCCGCTGGCGGTCGGCTGGACGTGACTGGCGCAGTGGTGAGCGGCGACGTGAATGGCGGGCCGTCCGGACTCGGGGCAGGTGATCGGGTGCGGTACGACGCGTGTGCGATTCGTCGCGCGGTGGCGCGTGTGACAAGTCCCGGTCCGACACGGACTTGGACGACCATGACCGTGTTCTGATCGGGGTTCGGAGACAGACGCCGCCGTTACCTATTCGCGCGCCATTC
>JANLPZ010000149.1:0-24410 GCA_031367535.1 Gemmatimonadaceae bacterium | reverse complement strand
CCGTTGTCGAAGCCCGCGTAGAACACATTCGGCTGACTCGGAACCCCCGCGAGCGCCCGCGCGCGACCACCGCGCACCGGCCCAATGTGTCGCCAATGCATGCCCGACGTGATATCCGGCAACTGCGCCGACACGAACGATGGCAATGCTGCGGCACAAGCGACTGCCAGCAGCACGCGACGGAACAGGAACTGACGCACGTAGACCGATCCAGTGTGAAGACGAGAGAAGAACGCACCAGCCGTGCTGGCTGCTGCAGAACTTGGTGGTCGCACGAGCGGTCGCAACGGGGCGGCGTCAGCGTTCTACTTGCCTTTCCTGAATTTTAGATGAATACGCGTGCGGCGCCGGCTGCGGGCATTCTCGCTTGGCGCGGCATCGCTGAACTGCGTTGGGGCGATAGGGCGGAGAGGCCGGAGAGTGCGTCACTCTCGACGCTTCTCTCATCACGCACCACCGCGAACTGCATTGGGTGTGGAGAGCGCGGAGTGCACGGAGGGTTCGCGTGGCAACGCTCTGCCCATTGCGCGCCGAAGAATTTTTGGGAACAGCAGTTCCACAAAAAAGTCAGCGATGATGCGCGCTACACAGATCGCTGCAAGCCTCGCACTCTCTGGCCTTCCCGTGCGATCCACCCCAAAAAATCAGCGGGGCCTCGCGCAACACGGAACGCTGCAACAGACGCACTCCGTGCACTCCGTGCGCTCCTCTCCCAAGGCAGTTCAGTTCCCTGCGTGATGTGGTGCGAGGGTGCCGTGCGTCTTGACGACGCGAGACGGGGTTGGCGTGGCACTCGGGATCCGACGCGCGCCGACGATCAGGATCAGGGCTGCGACAATCAGTGTGCCCATCGCGAACGTGAGTGTGGTCGCATGTGCGATGCCGCCGATGATCGGTGGTCCGATCATGAAACCGACGTAGCCGATCGATGAGACGGATGCGATGGCGGCGGCGCGGCTGACGCCGGGAACGCGTGTCGCAGCGTTGTAGAGAATCGGCACCACGGTCGCGAGACCAACGCCGACGAGCGCGAAACCGAACATCGCAAACCACGGGCGCGCGACGAGCAGCACCAGCAACATGGCGACGGCGCTCAACGCTGGACCCGCGACGAGCATCGTACGTTCGGAGACGCGAGCGCGCACCGAGTCACCGACGAAACGCATGATCGCGGTGGCGCCCGCGAACGCGACATACGCCAGCGCCGCGCGTTCCTGCGGCGCGTGCAATTCCTGATTCACGTACAACACACTCCAGTTGTACATCACACCTTCGGCCAGCATACCGAAGCAGATCAGCATGCCGACCAGCAGCAGCGTGCCTTTCGGCCAGGTGAAATGCGCCTGGGCGCTTTCTGTCTGCGGGTGCGATGCGAGCATGCCGCGCGAGGAGACGACGATCGACACCGCGACAGTAGCGCCAACGGCCCCGAGTTGTGTCCATGGCGCGATACCTTCGCGCAGCATCAGTGCCGCCGACGCCGCACCGATCATTGCGCCAAGGCTGAACATGCCATGAAAGCCACTCATCACGGCGCGGCCACTCAGCGTCTCGAGCGTCGTGCCCTCGGCATTGATCGCCACGTCGAACACGCTCTCGCTGGCCCCGAGCAGCATCATCGCAGGCACCAGCGCCCAGAATCCTGGCAGCACCAGTGACAGGCCGAGCGCAAGGCAGAAGCCCCAGCCGGCGAGGACGGATGTATTGCGAGCGCCGAGCTTGCCGACGGTCCGACCGGCAATGGTCAGCGTCAGCAGCGAGCCGATGCTCGTCGCCAGCAGGGCGCCGGCCAGGGTGCGTTCGTCGAGGCCGTACTGCGCCTTGAGCGATGGAACGTGGACACCCCAGACGCCGGCGACAAAGCCGAGATTGAGGAACTGCGCTCGCGTCGCCCAGCGCGCCCGGGAGAGGGCTGCACGTGGGGTCATCGTCGAAACTATGGTCGTGTCGGGGGGCATCATCGCCTCGCGGCAGGAGTGACTGGGAAGGGTGCTGCACGAATATGCACGAATCTGCACATTCGTGTAAGTGTACGGAGCCAAAATCGTGTAACTTTCATGTATGGCTCATCCCAAGACCCCAGGTTCGCCGGTTTCCGACGACAGTCCTCGTTTTGCGCAGGAGCGTCAGGCCCGGATCGCGGCCACCCTCCGTGAACAGGGCCGAGTGGAGGTATCGGCACTCGCCGCGGAGTATGGGCTCTCTGAGGATACAATCCGGCGCGATCTGCGCCTGCTGGCCTCACGCGGATTGGTACAGAAGACGCACGGCGGTGCCGTCGCGCTGTACACTACCGCGCTGCCGATGGCGCAACGCGTGGATGTGCGCGCCACATCGAAACGCGCCATTGCACGTGCTGCCGCCGAACGCGTGCATGCACATCAGGCGTTGTTCATCGACGGTGGCAGCACGACGCTCGCCCTGGCACAGATTCTTGCGTCGCCTGATGCAGCGCGACCGCTGACGATCATCACTGCTGCATTCGACGTCGCTGCACTCTTCGCGAATGATCCCACGGTGCAGCTGGTGCTCGCCGGCGGCACGTGGTCGCATGAGACCCGCGAGTTCTATGGTGATCAGGCGCAGGCGACGATTCGTGCGCATCGCGCCGACTGGGCGTTCCTTGGCGCCTGCGCATTGCATCAGCGGGCCGGATTGACGACGTCGATTGCCGGTGATGCACATGTGAAGCGCGCCATGATCGAGTCGGCGGCCAACTGTGCCGTACTCGCCGACGCGACGAAACATGACATGGTCGCACCGTACGCCGTTGCCGATCTGCGAGAGATCGATCTGGTGATCAGTGATGCTGGCCCGTCGTGGCTGGCCGGCACGGTGCGCGAAGTCGTACGAGCGGTGTAGGTCGGAGCAGATCGAATTCGAGTCGACCTGCGACCTTCGTTTACAGCTCGCGGCAATGAGTGTGCGATTTTTCGCATCTTCCTCACAGGACATGCGATGACCCAACAGGACCGTTCGAAAGAGCGTTGGGCACAGGGCACGATAGTCCTGGCCGTGATCATGGCCGCCCTGCTCTTCGTGGTCGGAGCGGGCGTGCGGTTCTATCGCAGCGGCCTGCGTGCACAACCTGCGGCACCGGATTCATTCTACGTCGCTCGCGAGCCGTTGACCGCGACGCCGGGCACCATCATCCGGCGCGAGATTCTTCCGGACTACGTCGCTGGAGCGACAGTCTCGCGTGTGCTCTATCAATCAACCGGCGTCGACGGTGCCGCAGTACCGGTCAGCGCACTCGTGTTCGTACCGAACGCGCCAACCTCGGTTTCTTCACGCAAGGTGGTGACGTGGGCGCATGGTGCCATCGGTGTCGCACCGCGTTGTGCGCCGTCGCTGATTCCCGGTGTGCGATACGCGCCGGCGATTCCAGGTCTCGACGCACTGATCGCAGCGGGCTACGTCGTCACGGCGACCGACTATCAGGGTCTCGGCACCAACGGTCCGCATCCATTCCTGATCGGCCGGGCGGAAGGTGCGAATGTGCTCGACGCGGTGCGTGCGGCGCGTTTGATGCCGGAAGCACATGCCGGCGCGGACTTTCTGATTTGGGGCGAATCACAGGGCGGCCACGCCGCGCTGTTCGCCGGACAACTCGCGGCGACCTACGCACCGGAGCTGACGCTGGCTGGTGTGATCGCGAGTGCGCCCGCATCCGATCTGATCGAACTGTTCAAGGCGCAGACGGCGGATCCCGATCCGGTCGGCAACATTCTCATCTCGATGGCGATCACATCGTGGGCAAAGGTCTTTCACGACGCGACACTCGAGCAGGTGTTGTCACCCACGGCGCGGCCACTCGCGACATCGATCGCGAACAACTGCATTCAGAATGCGGATCAGATCAAGGCGTCAGTGCCCGCGGCCGCGATTCTCACGAAAGTGAAGTTCGTCACGACACCACCATGGACCATCGAGCCCTGGAAAACGATCGTGGCCGAGAATACGCCGGGCGGTGTGCGCACACCGGTACCGATGTTGATCACGCAGGGGCTCGCAGACGTTGTGATCGCGCCGCCGGTGCAGAAAGCGTTCGCAGCGCGACTCTGCACTCTCGGCGATGCGGTGGATTATCGTGAGTATCCGGGCATCATTCACATTCGTATCGCGCAGGACACGAAGGCCGAGATGGTGAGCTGGATCGCCGATCGTTTTGCGGCTCGGCCTGCCACACCGAATTGTTCGAGCGGATCGTGACGTGCATGTGACGGCCCACCGCCCTTCGAAGAGTCATCAATCAGACTGAGGCGTTGAACGGTGCGATTGCTGAAACATGCATACGCGACAGCGTGTTATGCTCTGGTCTGAATGTCACTCGTAACGACTCTCGCCGAGGTCAGCAATGCCGCGCGTCAGCACGACAGTAGCTCCAACAATCGAGCTGCACTACGAAGATCATGGCAGTGGTCAGCCGATCGTCCTGATTCACGGATGGCCGCTCAGCCATCGTATGTGGGAAGGACAGATTCACGCGTTCGTCGCGGCAGGGTTTCGCGTGATTGCGTACGATCGTCGCGGATTCGGCGACTCGGATCGTCCGGCGACAGGTTACGACTACGACACATTCGCGGCGGATCTGCAGGCATTGATCACAACGCTCGACCTGAAGAACGTGATCCTCGCCGGGTTCTCGATGGGTGGCGGCGAAGTCGCACGCTACCTCGGCACCTATGGCAGTGAACGCATCGCGAAGGCGATGTTCCTCGGTGCGGTGCCGCCGTTCCTGCTCAAGACCGCCGACAATCCGAGTGGCGCGCCGATGGAAGTGTTCGAGGGCATGATTGCCGGGGTGAAGGCCGATCGCGCCGCGTTCCTGGCGACGTTCCTGCAGGGTTTCTTCAACTACGATCCGGCGGACACGACGTTCCCGGTCGATGCGATCCCGTTTGCAAAGTGGATTGCGTACAACGCGTCGGCCGTCGGCACGGCGGAGTGCATTCGCGCCTTCGGTACGACCGATTTCCGGTCCGACCTGAAGAAGATCACGATCCCGACGCTCGTCGTGCACGGTTCGGCGGACAACATCGTGCCGATCGATATCTCCGGCAAACTCACTGCCGCGATGATCCCAGGCGCCAAACTCGTGATCTTCGAAGGCGCCCCGCACGGCATGACCGTGACGCACGGGCCACAGCTCACCGCGGAAATGCTGGCGTTTGCGAAGTCCTGATCCATTTCCGTTGCTAACTGCTTTGGGGGGATAGCACGAGGAGATCGGAGAGTGCGTCGGTTGCAACGATCCTCGTCGCGCGAAACACTGCTGACTTTTTTTGGATGTGGAGCACACGGAGCGCACGGAGTGCGTCGGTTGCAACGTCCGACGTAGCGCGAGACACCGCTGACCTTTTGTTGGAACGGCTGTTCCAAAAAAACCTTCGGCGCGCGGTGGGCAGACCGTTGCCGCGCGCACCCTCCGTGAGCTCGGTGCGCTCCCCACCCAACGCAGTTTTCGATGGCGCGCGACGAGGGAAAGCGTGAGAGCGACGCACTCTCCAGCCTCCCCGCCCTATGCACCCAAGGCAGTTTGAAATGCCTCGAACACCACGAAGCTTGACAAGTAAAGGATCGCTGACCACTCTCCCATGCACTTCCCGGGAGAGCCATGAAGATCGTGTGCGTCGGCGGTGGGCCGGCGGGCTTGTATTTCGCGCTGCTGATGAAACAGCAGGACCCGACGCATGACATCACGGTCGTGGAGCGGAACAAGCCGTACGACACGTTCGGTTGGGGCGTGGTGTTCTCCGACCTGACGCTCGAAAACATGCGGCGCTGTGACGCAGCGACCGCGGAATCGATCGAGCGCTCGTTCGTCCACTGGGATGACATCGAGCTGGAGTTCAAGGGTCGCACGATACGGAGCGGAGGCCACGGCTTCATCGGCATCGGTCGCAAGCACTTGCTCAACATCCTGCAAGCGCGCTGTGAGCAGCTCGGCGTAGTGCTGGCGTTCGAGCGCGACGTGGACTCGGACGCGGATTTTCCGGACACCGATCTGATCGTCGCGTCCGATGGCATCAACTCGAAGATCCGCACAAAGTATGCGTCGGTGTTCCAACCTGACATCGTGACGCGCCCGAATCGCTTCATCTGGCTCGGGACGAAGCGACTGTGGGACGCATTCAACTTCACGTTCGAGAAGACGGCGCACGGCTGGTTCCAGGCGCACATCTACAAGTTCGACGACCACACCAGCACGTTCATCGTCGAGACGCCGGAGCATGTCTGGAAGGCGCATGGCCTCGACACGGCAACGGCGGACGAGTCAGTGGCGTTCTGCGAGCAGCTCTTCGCACGCACCCTCGAGGGCCACACGCTGATGACCAACGCTCGGCACCTGCGCGGGTCGGCGTGGCTCAACTTCCAGCGCATCCGCTGCGCGCAGTGGCATCACTTCAATGGTCGCAGTCATGTCGTGCTGATGGGTGATGCGGTGCATACGGCGCATTTCGCGATCGGCTCAGGGACAAAGCTCGCGATCGAGGATGCGATCGAGCTGGCTTCCCAGTTTCGAACTGCGGGTCTCACGCAGCGCAGCGGAGCAACAGAGTCTCGGGCATCTGGAACAGTAGGACTATTGGATGGTGCGGACAGCAGAACTGCTGGTCTCGCACAGAGGCACGGAGGCACAGAGGGGATTAGGGCAGAGACTATTGGGGGTGTGCTGGGTGCGTATCAGGCGGTGCGGGCGGTTGAAGTGCTGAGGCTCCAGAATGCGGCTTGGAATGCGATGGAGTGGTTCGAGAATGTGGGGGAGCGATACGCCGATTCGCTGCCGGCGGAGCAGTTCATGTATTCGCTGCTGACGCGATCGCAGCGGATCAGTCACGAGAACCTGAGGTTGCGGGATGCGCACTGGCTGGAGGGATTCGAGCGGTGGTTTGCGGAGCGTTCTGGTTTGCCATCCGCGAATGGCGATGCCCCTCCACCACCGATGTTCACGCCGTACACGGTGCGCGGCATCACACTCAAGAATCGGGTGATCGTCTCACCGATGGCGCAGTACTCGGCGGTGGATGGCGTGCCGGGCGACTACCATCTCGTGCATCTCGGTGCACGTGCGATGGGTGGTGCGGCGCTGGTGATGGCGGAGATGACCTGCGTCAGCGCAGAAGGGCGCATCACGCCGTGGTGTCCGGGGCTGTACACCGATGGACAGCGCGACGCGTGGGCCCGCATCGCGAACTGGATCCATACCAACAGCGACGCGAAGTTCGGCATCCAGCTCGGGCACTCCGGTGCCAAGGGTTCAACGCGTGCGATGTGGGACGGCATCGACAAGCCGCTGCCTTATGGCAACTGGCCGCTGAAGTCCGCGTCGCCGCAGCAGTATCTCGCCGGTGTGAGCCAGCTGTCGCACGCAATGACGCGCGACGACATGGACGCCCTCACTGCGCAATTCGTGCAGAGCGCGCGCCGGGCAGCTGACGCAGGTGTGGATTGGCTCGAACTGCATTGTGCGCACGGCTATCTGCTCTCGTCATTCATCTCGCCGCTCACGAATCAGCGCGATGACGACTACGGCGGCTCACTGGAAAACCGTTTGCGCTATCCGCTTGAGGTATTTGCGGCGGTGCGTGCCGCGTTTCCTGCTCACCTCCCGATGTCGGTGCGTATCTCGGCGCATGACTGGGTGCCGGGCGGCATCACACCGGATGATGCGGTCGAGATCGCGCGCGCGTTCAAGTCGGCCGGTGCAGACCTGATCGACTGTTCGTCGGGCCAGGTGAGCAAGCAAGAGACGCCGCTGTACGGACGCATGTACCAGACGCCATTCGCAGATCGCATTCGCAACGAAGCAGGCATCGCGACGATTGCCGTCGGTGCGATTTCCGAAGCGGATCATGTGAACAGCATCATCGCGGCCGGTCGTGCCGATCTGTGCGCGGTGGCGCGGCCGCATCTCGCAAATCCCGCGTGGACGCTGACGGAAGCGGCGAAAATCGGCTACACACCGATCGTGTGGCCAAAGCAGTATCGGTCCGGAAAGGCGCAGATGGAATCACTCTTCGCACGAGAGAAGGCAGCGCAGGCTGCCACCATCTCCGTAGCCAAGCCCAAGGAGCCAGCGTGACTGCGCCCCGTCGACCGCTGGAAGGACACCACGCGCTGGTCACCGGCGCGGGTCAAGGCATCGGGGCCGCGATCGCGCGCATGCTCGCCGCCGACGGTGCTTCGCTGACACTGCTCGGCCGGCGTCGCGAACCACTCACTGCTCTCGCCGCGACACTGGGCGTGAGCACGTCGGTGGTGACCGCCGATGTGACGGATGACGACGCGGTGGCGATGGCGTTTGCAGCCGCACGCGTGCAGCGCGGCGCCGTCACGATCCTCGTGAACAATGCCGGGCAGGCCGAGAGTGCGCCGTTTCGCCGTACAACTCTCGAACTCTGGCAGCAGATGTTGTCGGTGAATCTGACAGGCACGTTCCTGTGCACGCAGCATGCACTGCCAGACCTGTTGCAGGCGCGAGCGGGGCGAATCATCAACATCGCGAGCACGGCGGGTCAACGCGGATATGCCTATGTGACGGCATACAGCGCCGCGAAGCATGGTGTCATTGGACTCACACGTTCCTTGGCGCTGGAGTTGGCACCGACCGGTATCACGGTGAACGCGATCTGCCCCGGCTTCACAGAGACGGAGATGCTGGCGGAGAGCATCGCCACGATCGTGGTCAAGACCGGGCGCACCGAAGCAGCGGCGCGCGCGGAACTGACGAAGACCAATCCGCAGGGCCGCCTCGTGCAGACAGAGGAAGTGGCGGGCGCCGTACGCTGGTTGTGTTCGGATGCGGCGCGATCGATCACGGGCCAGTGTATTTCCGTGTCCGGCGGGGAGGTCATGTGAGCGCGGCACGACGCAACACACGGTCGCCGCTGCTCGATCACGAATCGATCGGGCTCGAAGGGCGCGTGGTGTCGGACGACCATCAGTCGCTCAAGGTGTGGCTGCGACTGTTGTCGTGCAGCACGCAGGTCGAGACCACGATCCGCAAACGACTGCGGCAGGAAGCGGGGATCACACTGGCGCGCTTCGACTTCATGGCGCAGTTGCATCGGCATCCCGATGGACTCGCGATGAGTGTCCTGTCGCGCTACCTGATGGTCACCGGTGGCAATGTGACGGGCCTTGCTGATGAACTCGAGAAAGAAGGCCTCGTCGAACGCACCGCAGACCCGAACGATGGACGCTCATCACGCGTGTCGCTGACACGGAAGGGCCGCCGCTTGTTCGACAAACTCGCCGCCACGCACGAGTCATGGATCGTGGCGATGTTCGGCGGCATGAGCACAACGGACATGCGCCAGTTGTACGAGTTGCTGGGCCGCTTGCGCGTCCAGGTTGTTGATACGGAAGCGCGCACCGTCTCGGTGCCGGAGACTCCACCAACTACGGCGCGCCGTCGGCGCCGGTCGGGAGCACTGACATGAATACGCCGGCGAATACACCCATGGATGCGTCACTGCGCGCGGGTACGTCGCGACCATTGCACAACTACGCGGCCGAACATTTCGGCTGGGAGCTGCGCGATCGTGTCGGCGTCATCACGCTCAATCGGCCCGAGCGCAGGAACCCGTTGACGTTTGCGTCGTACGCCGAGTTGCGCGACCTGTTCGAGCGACTGCGGCATGCCGATGATGTGAAGGCGATCGTACTGCTCGGTGCTGGCGGCAATTTCAGCTCAGGTGGTGATGTGCATGAAATCATCGGCCCACTGATCGGATTGCGTGCACCTGACCTGCTGGCATTCACACGCATGACGGGCGCGCTGGTGCTCGCGATGCGTCGCTGCCCGCAGCCAATCGTTGCTGCCATCGACGGGGTGTGCGCTGGCGCCGGTGCGATTCTCGCGATGGCGTCCGACCTGCGACTCGGGACGGCCGAGAGCAAGACGGCGTTCCTGTTCAATCGCGTGGGGCTGGCGGGCTGCGACATGGGTGCCTGTGCCATGCTGCCGCGCATCATTGGACAGGGTCGCGCGAGTGAACTGCTCTACACCGGTCGCACGCTGCGTGGCGAGGAAGCCTGCCAGTGGGGCTTCTTCAACCGACTGTGCAGGCCGGAGTCAGTGCTGACCGACGCCCTGGCCCTCGCACACGAGATCGCGCATGGGCCGACGTTCGCACACGGTCTCACGAAGTCGATGCTGCACAACGAATGGGCGATGAGCGTGGACACCGCCATCGAAGCAGAAGCGCAGGCCCAGGCAGTGTGCATGATGACGGAAGACTTCGGACGCGCATACCATGCATTCGTGGCCAAGCAAACTCCTGTCTTCGAGGGGAACTGACGATGCGCCAGACAGTGCGGAGCGTGACGTGAGCGACACACGGTATCTCGACTGGCCGTTCTTCGAGCCGCAGCATCGCGACCTGGCGGCGGCGCTCGACAGGTGGTCGGCCACGTTTCTCACCTCGCCATCACACACCGACATCGACGCGTCGTGCCGCCAGCTCGTGCACCTGCTCGGTGGAGCGGGATGGCTGCAGCACGCGGTCGGAGGCGCCTCGTACGGTGGGGCATCCGACCAGATCGACACGCGCACGATCTGCCTGATCCGCGAGACGCTCGCACGATACGATGGACTCGCTGATTTCGTCTTCGCGATGCAGGGACTCGGTTCGGGTGCCATCAGCCTGGCAGGTACGGAAGCGCAGCGCGCGCACTACCTGCCACGTGTGGCACGAGGCGACGCGATTGCCGCGTTTGCGCTGTCAGAGCCCGACGCAGGGTCCGACGTCGCGGCGTTGCAGTGCGCGGCACGCGTCGTGGGCGACAGCGTGATTCTCGACGGCGAGAAGACGTGGATCAGCAACGGTGGCATCGCCGACTTCTACGTGGTCTTCGCTCGCACAGGCGACGCCGCAGGATCCCGCGGTATCTCCGCTTTCATCGTCGATGCCGATGCTCCGGGCCTCGAGATCGCGGAACGCATTGACGTGATCGCGCCACACCCGCTCGCACGACTGCGCTTCACTGGCTGTCGCGTGCCGCTCTCGGCACGGATTGGCGGCGCCGGTGAGGGCTTCAAGATCGCCATGCGCACGCTCGACGTGTTCCGCACATCGGTCGCCGCCGCGGCGCTCGGTTTCGCGCGACGAGCGCTCGACGAATCGCTGACGCGCACGACTACGCGGCAGATGTTCGGCGGTGTGTTGAGCGATTTGCAACTCACCCAAGCGAAGCTGGCTGACATGGCCACCACCATCGACAGCGCCGCACTGCTCGTGTATCGCGCGGCGTGGCTGCGTGACCGCGGCGAGACCGTGACGCGCGAAGCGGCGATGGCCAAACTGGTCGCGACCGAAGGTGCGCAGCAGGTGATCGACGCGGCCGTGCAGCTCTGCGGCGGTCTGGGCGTGAAGCGCGGGCATCCGGTCGAGACCCTCTATCGCGAAATTCGTGCGCTGCGCATCTACGAAGGGGCCACCGAGGTGCAGCAGCTGATCATCGCGCGCGAGTTGCTACGTGCGCACGCCGAGTCACGGTAGGCACGATGCCAAGCGCTCACGTCGACACCTTTGCGCGCGACAACCTGCCATCGGCCGAGTTGCTGCCGGAGTTTCTGTTCACGTTACCGGCGCTGCAATTTCCCGCTCAGCTGAACTGCGCCACCGCGCTGCTCGACCGTCAGGTCGCTGAGGGTCGCGGAGGTCGGGTCTGTCTGCGCTCGGCCACTCTCACGTGGACGTACGCGGAGTTGCTGGCGCAATCAAATCGCGTCGCGAATGTGCTGGTGTCGGAACTGGGCCTCGTGCCGGGCAACCGAGTGCTGTTGCGCGCACCGAACAATCCGATGATGGTGGCGGCGTGGTTCGGCGTGATCAAGGCGGGCGGCATCGCGGTCGCCACCATGCCGTTGCTGCGTGCCGCGGAACTGCGGAAGGTGATCGAGAAGGCGCAGGTCACGATTGCACTCTGTGATGCAGCGCTGGCGCCCGAGCTCGACACCGCGATTGCACAATCGGCGGCGCGTGTGACACTGGCGTGTTTCAACAGCACCGCTGCTGACGCGCTCGAAACACGGATGGCGCGCGCGTCCGCGCAGTTCACGAACGTGGATACCGCGGCCGACGATACGTGCATCATCGCCTTCACGTCGGGTACGACGGGTCAGCCGAAAGGCACGATGCATTTTCATCGCGACGTGATGGCGATCTGCGCCTGTTGGCCGCCGCACATCCTGCGTCCGACAGCGGATGACGTGTTCATCGGCAGCCCCCCGCTCGCGTTCACGTTCGGGCTCGGCGGACTGGTGCTGTTTCCGATGCAGGTGGGCGCGAGCGCAGTGCTGCTGGAGAAACCGTCGCCGCAGAACCTGCTCGATGCGATCGTGACGTTCGGTGCGACCACGCTGTTCACTGCACCAACCACGTATCGGGCGCTGGCTGTACACGGCGCGACGTTGCGCGCGTCGTCACTGAGGCAGTCTGTGTCGGCGGGTGAAGTGTTGCCGGCATCGACGCGTACGCTCTGGCGCGACGCGACCGGCATCGAGATGATCGATGGCATCGGCGCGACGGAGATGCTGCACATCTTCATTTCAGCGGACGAAACGCATGCGCGAGGCGGGGCGACGGGAATGCCGGTGCCAGGCTACATCGCGACGGTGCTCGATGATGACGGCAATCCGGTGCCAGTTGGCACCGTCGGTCGCCTCGCGGTGAAAGGACCGACCGGGTGTCGCTATCTGTCGGACGAACGGCAGCGCGGCTATGTGCTGAACGGCTGGAATCTCACCGGTGACGCGTATGCGATGGACGCCGACGGCTATTTCCACTATCAGTCACGCACCGACGACATGATCATCTCGTCGGGCTACAACATCGCGGCACCGGAAGTGGAGGATGCGCTGTTGCGTCACGCCGCGGTGGCCGAGTGCGGCGTGATCGGCGTGGACGATGCCGATCGCGGGCAGATCGTGAAGGCGTTCGTGGTGTTGCGCGACGGATTCGCTGCGGGTGAGTCGCTGACGCGTGACCTGCAGGATTTTGTGAAGCAGACGATCGCGCCGTACAAGTATCCGCGTGCGATCGATTTCCGCGCGCAGCTGCCGCGCACGGAAACAGGCAAGTTGCAGCGCTTCCGCCTGCGGGAGCCATTGTGAACTCATTTCTTTTTCACGCCGCGGTGGCGGGAGTTGCCTGATGCGTGTGTTGCTTCCCTCCGGCTGGCCGCGACCGCGTGGATATTCCAACGGTGTGGCGGTGCGTGGCGAGATGGTGTTCGTGGCCGGCATGGTCGGCTGGGACAGCGACGGTCGCTTTGTGAGCGACACGCTGGCCGGCCAGGCGCGTCAGGCGCTGCTGAACATCGTCGCGGTATTGCACGAGGCCGGCGCGACGCCGGACCACATCGTGCGTATGACATGGTACGTGCTGGACAAACGCGCGTATATCGCCGCAGCCGCTGAACTGGGCGCGGCGTTCCGCGAGATCATCGGCAGTTACAACGCCGCGATGTCAGCCGTCGAGGTGAGCGCACTGATGGAAGATGCCGCGCTGGTGGAGATCGAAGTCACCGCCGTGATTCCCGATTGACGCCGATGGCGCTCGACGCCGCACATCGCACGCTGATGATTTCGCCAGTGCCGACGCCGGCGATGCGCGCGCAGATGGAAGTGCTGCTGACGCGCGACCCTACGCCCGTTCGTCACGCCACTGCTCGAGCGCTTTGACGCGTTCATCGAGCGAAGCGATGCTCGGAGCGTCAGCCCGCAACCCGTCAACCGGCGCGGCGGCAACCGGTGCGACCGCAATCGGTGGGATGGCAACAGCCACGAGGGCGGCCGGGGCAACGATCGCGCGCGACTCTTCCGGCGACACGATACCGGTGCGCGGTGTGTCACCGTTACGTGGCGCGGCACCGGCAGTGCGCGCGCCAACCGCCACGAACGCACGACCGATCGGTCCCAGCCAGATCCATCGGAACACCCGCTCACCGGGTGACATCGAGAATGGAGATCGCGACAGCAGCACGAGACTGCCCGCAATCAACAACAGGCCGCCATAGAGGGCCGCCGTACCGGCGAACGTCGGGGCCGCGAAAATCGCCTTCTGTCCCGGTGGCACGGGATCATTGAGTGCCGGACCGCGCATCTTTCCGGCAAAATAGAACAGCGCGACAGCGCCGGGGATCTGCAACAGGCCGACCACGATCGTGCGCCGTCGCCGCTTGTGCGACTCCGCGCTGCGCTTGATCAGCGCGCGCACGGACTCCTGCTCGTCGACCGTCGCGCGCAACGAGCGATTGATGTCGCTGGTGCTGAATCCGGCTTCGACGAGCCGCCGCACCACACTCAACGACTGCAGCGTGCGGGTCAGTCCGATACCGAAGAAGAACACCACCGGCAGCATCCGATCGAGTGTGTTCAGGTCCGCGGGCGCGTTCCGCATCGTGATCCATGTGAACACAGCGAGTGACGCGATGACCAGCATCAACGTGCTCAGTTCCTGCGCGAAGGCGCGGATCGGAATCGGGATCTCAGGGGCCGCGAGCTGTGCTTCATCGATGGCCTCGACCAGTGCTTCTGCCGACGGGAATCGCGCGGCCGGCTCCTTCGCGACGCAGCGATCGATGGCATCGGTCAGCGCCTTCGGCAGCTCACTGCGCTCCTCCGCCAGCGGCGGTACGGCCTCGGTCAGCTGGCGAATCAGGATGCGCTGCGGCGTGGAACCCGACATGACCGTGCGTCCTGTCGCTGCAAAGTACGCCACCAGCCCGAGCGAATAGATATCGCTGCGACCATCGAGTGCATCAGCCGAGGCCTGCTCGGGGCTCATATACGATGGCGTGCCGACCACTTCTCCAACGCGCGTGAGGCCGGCGACACCGGTCGGCGCTTTCGTGATGGTGCGTGAAATCCCGAAATCCATCAGCAGCGCGCGGCCGGTCGCACGCTCGATCATCACGTTGTCCGGCTTGATGTCGCGGTGCACGACGCCACGACCATGTGCATAGGCCAGCGCGTAGCCGATGTCCTGCAGCAGTCGCACAAGTTCACGCGTGCCGAGCGGCCCACCGCGTCGCACGCGTTCCGTGAGCACTTCGCCTTCCACGTATCCCATCGCAAACGCGACGATGTCGTCACTCTCCTCGATCGCGTGCACCGGCACGATGTTCGGATGCGAGAACGATGCGGCGGTGCGCGTTTCACGCAGGAACCGTTCGCGCAGCGCCGCATCCATCGCGTACGTCGATGGCAGCACCTTGAGTGCCACGGGGCGATCGAGTCGCAGATCACGCGCCAGGTACACCGCTCCCATGCCGCCGCGACCGAGCTCGCGCTCGATCGCGTACTTCGCACCAAGACAGACGCGGACATGGTCGATGTCGGACGAACTCATGACGGAACGGGATTGAATCGTGTGTGGCGCGCGTCGTGCCGACAGAACAGCCTACTTCGACTTCACCACCACGCCGCCCTTCATCACGAACTGTACATGGGCCAGCAGCGAAATGTTCTGCAACGGATTCCCTTGCACCGCGACGAGGTCGGCAACCTTGCCGGTGGTGACACTGCCGAACTCCTTCTCCACCCCCAGCAACGTGGCCGCGTTCATGGTACCGATCGTGATCGCATCCATCGGTGTCGCACCGAGAATATCCACCATGTACTTGAACTCCTCACCGTTGCGCCCGTGGATGTCGCTGGTGGCATCGGTGCCAAGCGCGAACTTGACGCCCGACTGGTACGCATGCCGCAATCGCACGCGACGCTCGGCTGCAATCGCCGTCGCCTTCGCGATCGAATTCGCCGGCACACCCTTCCGTACACCGTCGGTCACGATCTCCTCGAGAATGATGAGCGTCGGCACGAGATAAGTGCCGTGCGCCTTCATGGCGGTGATCGCCGCATCGTCCACCAGACTGCCATGTTCGATCGACGCGACACCCGCATTCACCGCTGCCAGCAAACCGGCGCCACCGTGTGCATGCGCCATCACCTTGCGGCCAAGTCGCGTCGCTTCGTCCACCAGCGCTTTCATCTCGTCGTCGCCATACTGCGGCGCGTTGACCGCGTCGCCGACCGACAGAATGCCGCCAGTGGCCACGAACTTGATCTGATCCGCACCGTACTTGACGTTCTTGCGCACCTGATGCCGGATCGCATCGGGACCATCAACGATGGCGCCGGTTCCCGGAATCATGATGTTCGGGCTCCAGCCGTTCACGTCCGCATGCCCGCCCGTGCTCCCCAGCGACGGCCCCGACGCATGAATGCGCGGCCCGGGAATGAGGCCACGATTGACCGCATCCCGCACGACTACGTCCACATAGTCGGTGGACCCCGCTTCACGAATCGTGGTGAAGCCGGCTTCGAGTGTCTTCTTCGCATTGATCGTCGCGTAGATCGCGCCGTGCGCTGCCGTCTCCTTGAGTACAGACAGATCACCGCCATCGTTGTCGATGGACGTGATGTGCGTGTGCATGTCGAAGAAGCCAGGCATCAGCGTGTAGCCAGCGAGGTCGATCACCTTCGCCCCTGATGGCACCCGCACCTCCGCTGCGGGACCGACCGCCGTGATCCGTTCGCCGGTGATCACAACCACCGGTGACTCAATCTGTGTGCCGTCGCCGATGATCAGGCGTGCTGCGCGGATGGCGGTGACCGTTGGGGCCTGCGCAAACAGCTGCGGGGCGGCGAGAGCGACTGACCACAACACGTGCAACGGGCGCATGCGATCTCCGGTGGTGAATGGGCGGGACGCCGAAGGCTAACGCCGCCCGGCGCTCCGGGAATGGCCGAGCCGGTGTCGCGGCGCGGGGACTGTGGCGGCTGTAGCGGCGGCGTGCCGCCCGATGTCGATTTCACCACGGCCCGATCGACAAGTGTGCGTCACCCCTGTCGTTTCACCCAGCCTGAGAGGACGTCACCATGAAGTACCTGTGCCTGATCTACGACGAAGAGAGCACGTGGGCCGCGATGCCGAAGAGCGAGAGCGATGCGTTGATGGGAGAATACTTCGGTTTCACGAATGCCATCAAGGCGTCCGGCAACTACGTCGCGGGCGAAGCGCTGCAGCCGGTGCACACCGCTACCACGGTGCGCATGCGCAATGGAAAAATGACGACGACTGACGGGCCGTTCGCCGAAACCAAGGAGCAGCTCGGCGGATTTTATCTGGTCGAGGCCTCGGACCTCAACGAGGCGATACAGATCGCGTCACGCATTCCGTCCGCGAAGATCGGCAGCATCGAAATTCGACCGATCGTGGTGTTCTGATCGAGATGCTGCCGTGTCGAACGTGAACGATCCCGCGGCCGACGAGATCCGATCGCGCATCGACGCGCTGTATCGGACGGAGTCGCGCCGTGTGCTCGCCACGCTGATCCGCCTCCTCGGCGATTTCGATCGCGCCGAGGAGGCGATGCACGACGCGTTCAGTGTTGCGGTGGAGCGATGGGCAACGGGCGATGTGCCGGCCAATCCCCGCGCCTGGCTCATTTCCACGGCGCGCTTTCGTGCGATCGATGCCACACGACGGCTGGCACGACTCGATGCATCCGCAAACGACGTAGCGGCGCAGCTGCATCCGGTGAACGACGCTGCGGCGGATGATGAGGATGTCGTGGACGATCGACTGCGCCTGATCTTCACCTGCTGTCATCCCGCACTCGCGCACGAGTCGCAGATCGCGCTCACATTGCGTGAGGTCTGCGGCCTGACGACCGAAGAAATCGCGCGCGCGTTTCTGACCGCGCCGCCGGCACTGGCACAGCGCATCGTGCGAGCGAAGGCGAAGATTCGACACGCCCGCATTCCCTACCAGATTCCCGAGCGCCACGACCTGCCGCAGCGACTGGATGCCGTGCTGCACGTCATCTATCTCGTGTTCAACGAGGGATACCTCGCGAGCACAGGTGACACGCTCACGCGCTGCGACCTCTCCGCCGAAGCAATTCGTCTCGGACGACTGCTGCAGGAGTTGCTGCCCGAGCCCGAAGTCGATGGGCTGCTGGCGCTGATGCTGTTGCAGGAATCACGGCGGCTCGCGCGCACGTCGAACAGTGGCGAGCTGGTGTTGCTCGATCAACAGGATCGCGCTCTGTGGAACAGTGCGATGATCGCGGAAGGATCTGCATTGGTCCAGCGTGCGTTGCAGTCCCGACGCTTCGGTCCCTACACACTGCAGGCCGCGATCGCAGCAGTACATGCGGAGGCGCAAACGGCGGAATCGACAGACTGGCGGCAGATCGTCGGCTTGTACGATGTGTTGTTGCGCGCCGACGATTCCCCGGTCATCGCACTCAACCGCGCCGCAGCCCTCGCCATGCGCGACGGGCCCGCGGCGGGACTGGCCGTGATCGATGCGCTGTTCGGAAGCGGCGAGTTGCTCGACTACCATCTCGCGCACGCCGCACGCGCCGATCTCTGTCGGAGACTCGAGCGCTTCGGTGAGGCCAGGGGTTCCTACTCGCTCGCATTGTCGCTCGCCAGGCAAGAACCCGAACGTCGATTTCTGCAGCGACGGCTTGATCAATTGCCATCGTAAACTGCATTGTGGGGATAGGGCGGGGAGGGCGGAGAGTGCGACCTTCGCGCTGCTCCTCACATTGCGCACCATCGGCAACTGCTTTGGGTGTGGAGCACACCGAGCGCACGGAGGGTGCGCGACACGTAGCTCCTACCAACGCGCACCGATGATTATTGTGAACAGCAGTTCCAACAAAGAGTCAGCGATGTCTCGCGTCACGAAGATCGCTGCAACCGTCGCACTCTCCGGGCTCCCCGCCCTATCCCCCCCAGAGTCAGCGACGAAACGCAGTGAACGGAGCGTTGCAAGCGACGCACTCCGTGTGCTCCGCGCCCTCTGCTCCCCGGCAGTTGACGATCAGCCGTATAGCTTGAACCCATGAGCAGAACTCACGTCGCCCTGCTGCGAGGCATCAATGTCGGCAAGGCGAAACGCATCGCCATGGCGGACTTGAAGCGGGTGGTGGAGAGTGTCGGATGCACTGATGTGAAGACACTGCTCAACAGCGGCAATGTCGCGTTCACGACGCGCCGCACGATCACTGGCGACGGCCTACGGAAAGCGATCCTCGCTGAGACCGGCGTCGATTCGCGCACGATCGTGCTGACGGCCGCGGAAGTGGAGACGATCATGCGCGAGAACACGCTGGTCGACATCGCGAACGACCCGACGCGACTGGTGGTGTACGTGCCAGCGGACACCGCACGTCTCGCGAAATTGTCCGCGATGCACACCACCGACTGGGCGCCGGAAGTGATGGCCATCGGCTCGCGGGCCGCGTATGTCTGGAGCCCAGACGGGTTGCTGGCCGGTAAGCTGTTCGAGGTGGTGGGCAAGCAGCTCAAGGACGGCGTCACTGCCCGCAACTGGGCGACGATGACGAAGCTGCAAGCACTGCTTGCATCCGGCTGACCGCCGGCGCGGTTACCAACCGGGCGCGTGCCTCAGGCGTACACCACGACACAGCCTCTAGTTTTCCAGTGCTCCCGCCCCGCCGGCACGACGCCGCGGACGTGCGCAACCCATTCCTGTTGGAGCCCCGCATGTCCGTGTTCCGCCCATTCGCCCGCGCGCTGCCGTTCCTTGTCGCGGCGCTCCCGCTGGCCGCACAATCCGCGTCACAGCCAGTCGTCCAATCGATAAAGTCACCGATTCTCACGGTCGCCGGCAAACAGTTTCGCGACCTGAATCGCAACGGCACGCTCGAGCCGTATGAAGACTGGCGTCTGACGTCTGCCGCACGCGCGAAGGATCTCGTCGGTCGCATGACACTCGAGGAAAAGGCCGGCGCCGCGGTGCATGGCTCGCTGTTCGGCGCCGGCGGCAACATGATGGGCGGCGGCACGTATGACACGGCGGCGGCGGCGAAGGCACTCATCGATCGCCACGTCAACAGCATGATCACGCGACTGTCGACCACACCGACCGCGTTCGCCGAACAGAACAACACACTGCAAGTCATTGCAGAGCGTGCACGACTCGGTATTCCGCTCACCATCAGCACAGATCCGCGCAATCACTTTCAGGCGACGGCCGGCGCGAGCGTATCGGCGTCCGGGTTTTCGCAGTGGCCGGAGACACTCGGTCTCGGTGCACTCGATGATCCGGCGCTGGTGAAGCGCTTCGCGACGATCATCCGGCAGGAATATCGCGCCGTCGGCATCCAGATGGCGCTCTCACCGCAGGCCGACATCAGCACCGAACCACGCTGGGCGCGCATCACCGACACGTTCGGTGAAGATCCCGTGCATGTCGGCGCACTCGTGACCGCGTATACGCAGGGCATGCAGGGCAGCAATACCGGACTGACGCGTGATGGCGTCGCGACGATCGTGAAACACTGGGTGGGCTACGGCGCCTCAGTGAATGGTTTCGATGGCCACAACTACTACGGCCGCTACGCACGTTTCCCCGGCGGACGCTTCGACGATCATGTGAAGCCGTTTCTCGGTGCATTCGCCGCCGGCGTGGTGGGCGTGATGCCGACGTACGACATCCTCGATGGACTCAAGATCGACGGCACACCGGTGGAACCGGTCGGCGCCGGATTCAACAAGCAGCTGCTCGCCGAACAGTTGCGCGGCAAGTACAAGTTCCGTGGCCTGGTGCTATCCGATTGGGCCATCACGCAGGACTGCGCGGACGCGTGCATGACCGGGCAGCCGCGTCAGGCGCCATTCCAGATTGCGATGCCGTGGGGCGTCGAGTCGCTGACCAAGGCGCAGCGTTTCGCGAAAGGCATGAACGCCGGTATCGATCAATTCGGCGGTGTGGATGATGGTCAGCCGTTTGTCGATGCGGTGAAGGCGGGCACGATCACGGAAGCGCGCCTGAACGAAGCGGTGTCGCGCATCATGGTGGTGAAGTTCGACCTCGGCCTGTTCGAGAATCCATATGTTGATGTGGCGAAAGCGGGGACCATCGTCGGCTCACCGGCGTTCACGCGCGAAGCACTCGCCGCGCAGTCGAAGGCGGTCGTGGTGCTGCAGAATTCACGCGGGGCACGCATGGTCCCTGCGGGTGGCAAGCTGTTTCTGCGTGGTGTCGCAGCTGCCGGGGCAACCGAACGCGGATTCACGGTCGTGAGCAGCCCGGAGCAGGCCGATGTCGCGGTGATTCGCATCAGCGCACCGTATCAGGTGCTGCACCCGACATTCTTCTTCGGCAGCTTCCAGCACGAAGGAGATCTCGATTTCAAGGACAGCGATACCACATTCGCCTTCGTGAAATCGACGGCCGCGAAGGTACCGACGATTGTCGTCGTGTATCTCGATCGTCCGGCGATCCTGACGGCGTTGCAGCCGTTCGCGAAAACCCTGATCGGCGAATTTGGTGTCAGCGACGGGGCGCTGTTCGATGTGCTGACCGGCAAAGTGCGCCCCACCGGTCGCCTGCCGTTCGAGTTGCCGCGCAGCATGGAGGCCGTCAACGCGCAGCTGAGCGACGTGCCCCATGACAGCAAGGCGCCGTTGTATTCGATCTGGTTCCGCGCGCAGCCATAATGGTGCGCGCGGAAGACGCCACGCCTTTCCCCCATGATCACGTGACCTCGCATTCGATGGATCAGCTCACTCTCGATTTCTGGAACGCGGCCAAGGGCTGGGGCTCCGCGATGCACCTCGTGTTCACGGCCGCCAGTGCCGATGAAGTGCGCTGCGAAGTGGAAGTCGGTGAGCAGCACCTGCAGCCGTTCGGGCTGGTGCACGGCGGCGTGTACTGCGGCATCATCGAACAGGCGACATCGATGGGTGCGACGATGTTCGTCGCACCACTTGGTCAGCAGGCCGTCGGTCTCGAGAACACGACCTCGTTCATTCGTGCGGTGACCGGCGGCACGTTGCGCGCGGTCGCCAAGCCCGTCTCGCGCGGCCGCACGAATCAGGTGTGGGAAGCGTGGATCCATGACGATCGCGATCGACTCGTGAGTCAGGGACGCGTGCGGTTGCAGAACATCGCGGCACGACCGGCGGAGTAGACGCAGATGCGCTCCCGAATCGCTCGACGCAGCGCGGCTGCGCTTGCCCTCAAGTGGCACGCCGGCACCGGCGCACTCGTCGCACTGACCGCCGCACTCACGCTGGCGGGCGCACTGCCCGCACTGACACTGCTCGGCGGCACCGCGATGAGTCCATCACTCACGCTGGCACTCGGTGACACGCCACAGCTTCTGGCCGACTGGGGGGCGAGAGCCATCGTCTGGCCGCAGGTGCAACAGCTGGCCGTGCTGCAGCTGCTGTCCATCGTGCGTGGCGCAACGCTGCTCACCCTCGCCGTCGGCGCGGCGACGCTGCTCGCACTCCATCTGGCACGCACCGCAGCACGCAGTGGTGAAGTGGTGGTCGCGCGATCGGTCGGCGCATCACGCAAGGACGTCTTCGGTGCGATGGTGCTGGAGGCGAGCGCACTTGCCGGTGTCGCGCTGTTCAGTGGCATGCTGCTCGCACTCGCGGCCGTGGTGGCGATTCGCGCCGCGTGGCCCGGTCATGTCGGTGCGGCGGACCTTGCTCTGAGCAGTGCCGGCACGCTTGGCGTCACCGCATTGATGATGGTCGCACCGCTGATGCTCGTGCGTGCGCTCACCACGACACGCCTCGTCGATGATGATCGGCGCCCGCTCACGCTGATCATTCCCGCACTGCAACTCGGTGCCGCGCTGGTGGTGCTGGCGGGTGGCGCGACATTGCGCGGGGTGATGGGCTTGCACGCGCGCGAGATGTCGGCGGTGGCAGGATCGACGACCGTCGTGCAGGAGGTGCGTGCGAGCGATGCCAACCGTCTGCTGCGTGCGCAACACTTCGCACAATTTTTGTCTGAGCAGCACGCCGCCAATCCGTCAGCGCTGGTCAGTCTCGGATCGAGCGGCGTGCATCGCGGACTCGGTGCCGTGGCGCAGGCGACCAGTGATTGTGGCAAACGCTGCGTGATCGGCACGGTGGTGCGTGGTTCCACCGAAGATGTCGCGCATCACGCAGTCAGCGGCGATACGTTCGCACTCGGTGGCCCGCATCTGCTCAGCGGACGTGTCGTGCGTGACACCGATCGGTGGGACAGTCCACTGGTCGCCGTCGTGAATGCATCGCTCGCCAACGCGATGTTCGCGCGCGGCGACGCCGTCGGCAAGCGCATTCAGCTCACGGCGCTCAGCAATCAGTGGTTCGAGGTCGTCGGGGTTGTGGAGGACACACCGGCTCGCGGTCTTGGCGGTGTGATGCAGCCAACACTCGGTGTGTACGTGAGCATCCTGCAGCAGCCGGTGTCACTGTTCGAAGTCGGTACCGCGCAGCGCAGCATTCCACCTGATGCGTTGCGCGGTATCGGCCAGACGCGTGGAAGCGCGCGGTCGATCGCCACTTTGCTCGCCGCCGACACCCGCGTGCTCGCCTGGTTCACGAACCTGCTGCTCGGCATGGGCATCGTCACCGCCATCATCGCCGTCGGCGGATTGCTGGTGATGCTCGGCCTCTGGCTCGAGTCGCAGAAGCGCGAACTCGGTGTGCGCCGCGCCGTTGGCGCACGCCGACGTGACGTACATGTGCTCGTGCTCAGTCGTGCGACACTGGTTGCAGTCGGTGGCTCGCTCTTCGGCGCGTGGCTCGGTCAGATCGCGTGGGACGTGCTGCCGCGCGTCGTGCCAGGCGCGCCGATCTTCGACGGTGTCGTCGTCGCGCAGACCGGAGCAGTTCTGTCATTGCTCACGCTCACCGTCGCCTTCCTCCTCGCCCACCGCTTCACCCGCACGCCAGTCAGTTCATTGCTGCTCGTCGCCGACTAGTTCGGTCTGCGCTCATATCGAGCTGTCACCAGTCTTCACGCGGGGGCCGCGGGGGACGCGGGGAAGTGCAACAACAAAGGCTGTTGAAACAGCGTCTCGCGAGCGCAGTTCCAACAGCGTTGAATTTTCCCCGCGCCCTCCGCGGGCCTCGCGTAAAAACTGGTGACCTCCTACGATGCGCGCAGAGTTAGCGTTTGCCGACGACTTGAATCGCGCCCGCCGCGTTGTTGGTGCCGAAGAGAGTCGTGGCGTCGCTCGCGGTGAGGTAGCGGATCTCCTTGATCTGCGCGAGCGTGATGTCCTCGAGCGCGCGGACGCCGCCCATTTTCTGGTTGTCGAGATAGACCTGGATCTCGTTCGCCGACACATCCTGCGTGCCATCCGAGCTGTTCGACGCGCCACCGGAGCGCACGCGGAACATCGCAGGACGCAGGCGTTGCACGATGCCATATGCCGTCGGCACCGTGCCGCCGAGTGCCGCGATCTCTTCCTCGGTGATGAGATTCGCGCGACCCTTCGGCTTTGGCTTCGGCGCGGCGGCTTTGGTGGAATCCTGCGCGTGCACACGCGTCGGCATGGCCATCACGAGGCATAGCTGCACAGCGACGAATCCGGCGGACAAGAGGCGAAACGCGCGCATCGAA
>JANLPZ010000023.1:0-36884 GCA_031367535.1 Gemmatimonadaceae bacterium | reverse complement strand
GACTTGCATGTGTTAAGCACGCCGCCAGCGTTCGTCCTGAGCCAGGATCAAACTCTCCAAGAAGAATTCAACCAGCTCTCGCGAACCGCTCACAACACCCATTACTGGACCATCATGAGACGGTCCGGAATCATCAAAATTCGTGTTTGAAATCGCTCGCGAACAGGCACGAACCCGTTCGCTCAAATGCGATACCACCACACGCTTTCTCTCTCGATTGTCAATCAGCGTTGTCCGGCCCGGAGCGCATCCGTCACGCGTCGCAGAACCGTGTCCTGCCCCGTATCCGGGGAAGTCCCCAATGATAGCAGGAACCGAGGTCGAGTCAACCCCTGTTCGAGGGGTTTTTCATCATCGACCGATCATCATCCGAGGATCAACCGTCGGTGTCTTCCTCGCCCGGAATGCGACCGTACCGATCTTCCGTAAAGTCGATCTCGTCGGCCTCATCATCATCGTCCTCGTCATCATCCAACTCGTCGTCCTCGAACTCGTCCAGATCATCATCGTCATCGTCTTCATCGTCGTCGTCGTCCAGATCATCCTCATCCAGATCGTCGTCGAGATCCGCGTCATCCACCGCGTCGTCATCCGATGCCATCGATGCGCCGAGTGCCACTTCGTGCTCCGACATGCCTGCGTTCTCCCCGTGCGTTCGTAGGGCGTGATGTCATGTCGCACGCCGCATGCCCGCAGCACACGGCGACGACACCGGCCAGGCAATCGCCACTGCTCAGTCGCGATCGCGCTCTTTCTTCAGATCCCGCGTCGCGCGCTTCCGGTCGATGGTGTTCAACACCTTCTTGCGCAAGCGAATCGACTGCGGCGTGACTTCGATCAACTCGTCTTCCTCGATGTACTCGAGCGCGCTCTCCAACGTGTGAATGCGCGGCGGCTCGAGCACGATCGCATCGTCGGCCGACTTGCTGCGCATGTTGGACAACTTCTTCTCTTTCGTCGGATTCACATCCATGTCGCCAGGACGCGAATTCTCACCGACCACCATGCCCTCATACACCGACTGACCCGGTTCCACGAACAACGTCGACCGCTCGCCGAGGTTCCCGAGCGCGAAGGCGATGATCGTCCCGTTCTCCATGCTCACCAGCACGCCGCGCGTGCGGCCATCCAGTGCACCCGACCATGCCCCGTATTCGAGGAAGCGATGGTGCATGATGCCGGTACCACGCGTATCGGTCAGGAACTCGGAGCGATACCCAAACAGGCCACGCGCCGGAATGCGGTACGTCAGGCGCACCATGCCCTGTCCGGGATTCTTCATCTCGGTCATTTCCGCCTTGCGGGGCCCGAGCTTCTCGATCACGGCACCGACATAGTCGTCCGGCACATCGATCAGCAGCTCCTCGTACGGCTCGAGCTTCTCGCCGTTGTCGCCGATGCGCGTGATGACTTTCGGGCGCGACACCTGAAACTCATACCCTTCACGGCGCATGGTTTCCATCAGGATCGACAGATGCAACTCACCGCGACCACTGACCTTCCACGTGTCGGTGTTGTCCGTCTCCTCGACACGCAGCGCCACGTTGCGCTCCAGTTCCTTCATCAGGCGATCACGCACCTGGCGCGACGTGACGAACTTTCCTTCCTTCCCGGCGAACGCCGACGTATTGACCTGAAAGTCGACGCTGATCGTCGGCTCTTCGACGGCGATGCCTTCGAGGCGCTCCTGAAAGCTCGGATCGGTGATCGTCAGGCCGATCTCGACGTTGTCGAGGCCTGCCACCGACACGATTTCACCGGCCGCCGCCTCCTGCACTTCGACGCGCTCGAGACCTTCGAAGCAGAACAGTTTCGTGACGCGACTGTTCTGGATCGGCTGCTTCGGATCCATCTGCAGCAGCGACACGACGTCGCCGACACGCACCACTCCCATCTCGACGCGTCCGATACCCATGCGGCCGAGGTAACTCGAATAGTCGATCGTCGACACGAGCATCTGGAACGGGCCGGTCGCATCGTTCGGCGGGATCGGCACATACTGCAGAATCGCATCGAACAGGGGATCCATGTTCGTCCCGTCGACATCGAGGTCCATCGTCGCGATGCCCTGACGCGCACTCGCGTACACCACCGGCGCGTCGAGCTGCGCTTCGGTCGCATCGAGTTCGATGAAGAGGCTCAGCACCTCATCATGCACGCGCATCGGATCGGCACCGGGCCGGTCGATCTTGTTGATGACGACGATCGGCACGCGGCCCAGTTCGAACGCCTTGCGCAGCACGAAACGCGTCTGCGGCATCGGTCCGTCGAAGGCGTCGACGACGAGCAGCACACCGTCCACCATCCGCATGATGCGCTCGACTTCGCCACCGAAATCCGCGTGGCCGGGCGTGTCGATGACGTTGATTTTATTGCCTTTCCAGCGGATCGACGTGTTCTTCGCGAGAATCGTGATCCCGCGTTCTTTCTCGAGCGGATTGGAGTCCATGACACGCTCGGCGACAACCTGATTCTCGCGGAACGCTCCGGCCTGGCGGAGCATCTGATCCACGAGAGTCGTCTTACCGTGGTCGACGTGCGCAATGATGGCAATGTTACGAATAGACATGCGCGAAACCTAGCGCGGGGGCCAAGTGCCCCCCGGAAATCGCACGTTTCGTGGGCGCTCGCCAAGCAGCCCGATCGTCCATCATCCCGCCATCATCAAAAACCGATAGCCGCCAGCGACACACTCGGCGGCCTCGGTGACCTCCCACTCCATTCCGTGACGCGGGGCTAGGCCGCGACGCGATCGAGGGTGATGCCGCGCGACTGCAGCGCCTGCTGGAAGCCACCCTTGTCGACGGCCTTGATCCAGGCGTCGTTGGCGTCGATGATGTCCTTCTCGACCAGATCCAGCAAGGCGTCGTTCATGGTCACCATGCCGAGTTTCTTGGACGTCTGCATGACGGTCGGGATCTGGAAGGTCTTGCCTTCGCGGATGAGGTTCGAGACGGCGGTATTGGCGAGGAGCACTTCGCGGGCCGCGGCACGCCCGCCGCCCTTCTTCTTCACCAGCGTCTGCGAGATCACGCCCTTCAGCGACTCGCTCAGCATCGTGCGGATCTGCGCCTGCCGGTCCGCCGGGAACTGATCGATCAGGCGGTCGACGGTACTCGGCGCCGTGGTCGTGTGCAGCGTGCCGAAGACGAGGTGGCCGGTTTCCGCGGTTTCAATCGCACACTCGATCGTCTCGAGGTCGCGCAACTCACCGACCAGAATGACGTCGGGATCTTCACGCAGCGCCGCGCGGAGAGCGGCCTTGAAGCTGCCGGTGTGTACACCAACCTGGCGCTGCGTGATGATGCACTTCTTGCTGGCGTGCACGAACTCGATCGGATCCTCGATCGTGATGATATGATCGCTGCGCGTCCGATTCACGAGGTCGATCATGCCGCACAGCGTAGTGCTCTTGCCGCTGCCGGTCGGGCCGGTGACCAGCACCAGCCCCTTCGAGAGATTGCACAGCGCTTTTTCGAACTCCGACAACCCGAGCTGCTCGGCCGTGATGATCGTCGACGGAATCAGCCGGAAGACCGCCGCGGCACCGCAGCGATCACGCAGCGCGTTGCCGCGAAAGCGCGCGACGCCGGGAATGTCGATCGCGAAGTCGGTGTCGTTCCGTTCACGGAACTCCTCGCGATTCATTTCCGGCATCGACGCCAGCAGCATCTGTTCGAGCTGCTCACCGCCGAGCGGCGCGGCCCCGGCCACGCGCACCAGTTCACCGTCGCGACGGATGATCGGTGGCTCACCGACGCGGAGATGCAGGTCGCTGCCTTTCTGCGCCGAGAGCGCGCGCAGCAGTGCGTCGAGTGAGTGGCGTGGACCGCTGTCGAGCACCGGGGTGGCCTTGGTGATTGCCGCTTCCTCGCGCAACGCAGTGTCGGCGGAACTGGCGGGCATGACCTGCGCGACGATACGTCCATCCTGATCGCGCTGAATCGCACAATCGACCGGAATGCTGTTGTAGTCGTAGGAGAAGCGCGCCGGTCCTCCCTGCATCACGGCGGCCTGCAACGCTGCGGGTGCGATCTCGCGCAACAACCCGACGATCTGCTCGGCGGTCAGCGGCTGCTTTGTGATCGGCCGGGTTCCGCCGTCGAACCGCAATTCCGCCACCGCCCCTTCGTACAACACGAGCGTCGTCGGCGGCGCGGTCCCGAGCGCCATCAGGAACTTGTCGAGAGATGCCATGGGCAATCTGCAGCAGCAAAGGACAGGCAATCAACCGGGGTGGGTCGGCTGCCGATCCGGGGTGGGCGGAGGGTCGATCGCTCTGCCCCTAGGACGCGCCGCCGTCGCTCCGGTCACTCCTCACTGTGCACACCGATCCATCTGTTTTATCTCGCTCAAATCCTGCTTTTTCGCGTTCGACAGATTGGAAAAGTTTTCACGCGGGGCTCGCGGGGGACACGGGGAAGTGCAACTACGTCAACGAAAACATCGCAACTGCTTTGACGCAAAGCCGCGAAGACGCAAAGCGTTCTGCGCACAAATGGGCATTTCACACCGAAGTCACGATCGAAAATGCTGTTGGAACTACGCTCGCGATGGCAGTTTCAAAAGCAGTCTCGTGGATGATCGGCGCCGCGGTAGATCGCTGTCGTGCGCTCGGAACGCTTGGCGTCTTCGCGGCTCGGCGTCAAAGCGGTTGATGACTCGGCGACTCTGCGTTGAGGCCTTTGAAGCAGTTGCTCTTCCCCGCTCCCACCGCGGACCCCGCGCGAAAACTGTTCGCAGCGAGCGACGCAGAACTATGCAGCGGAGTGAAGGGCCAGGCGCGCGCAGAGGAGAACGGCGTGACGGAACGACGACACATCAGCGATGCCCTGGCCGGCGATGTCGATCGCGGTGCCGTGATCGGGCGAGGTGCGCGGAAACGGCAATCCGAGCGTGACATTCACACCGCTGCCGAAGCTCGCGACCTTGATCGCCGTCATGCCCACATCGTGGTACGGTGCAATCACCGCGTCGAACTCGCCACGAATCGCGCGCACGAATACCGTGTCGGCCGGAAACGGTCCGAGCGCACCCAGTTCGCGTGCGATCGGCGCCAGCAGTTCGGTATCCTCGCTGCCGAAACGCCCGCCATCACCCGCGTGCGGATTCAAGGCGCAGAGCGCGATCCTTGGCTCGGCGATGTGAAACCAGTGACGGAGCCCCTCGCGTGTCAGTGTAATCGCATCGCGGAGCGCATCAGCCGTCAGTGCGGCCGGCACATCACGCAGCGACAGATGGGTCGTCGCGAGCACGACCCGCAGGGTGTCGCTGGCGAGCATCATGGCCGTTTTGCGGCCGGTCAGATCTGCCAGCAGCTCCGTGTGGCCGGGGGCGTCGTATCCGCCGAGCAAGAGTGCGTGTTTGTCGAGCGGCGCGGTGACGATGCCGCGCACGGCGCCGGATTGTGCGAGTTCCACCGCGCGCACCACCGCATCGCCGGCGAGTTTGCCCGCCAACGCCTCGCTGCCGCCCGGCACCCATGTTCCGATGGTTTCCTGCACGTCGACTTCGGTGCCGCGAGGCCCGACGACGAGCAGATCGCAGTGATCGCCGATCTCGTCGTCGTCGAGCATGGCCTGCACCAACTCAGGCCCGATGCCGCGCGGGTCGCCGATGGTGACGGCGAGTCGCGGACGACGTCCGGTCACCGAATCGGACCCGTCGTCACTTCGCCGGCTCGGTCGGCGCAGGCGCCGCCGCCGGAAGCTCCGGAATCGGATTGCGCAGCACGAATGTGCTCGCACGAAGTCCATCGATGAAACGGCGCATCGAACGCTCCTCGACCAGCTGCGCGCGGATGCGCTCGCGCACTTCACCGACCGAATACAGGCCTTCGTCCTGCGACGTGATCAGCTGAAACACGACGAACTTCTTCGTGGCGCGACGCTGGTTGTCGATCGCGAATGGCGCGCTGATCTCGCCGACCTTGAGCCCCTTCAGCGCTTCCAGATAGGCCGGCGGCAGCTGCTGCGTCGGGAACGGATCGTTGAACGCCTTCACTTCGTCGGCATCGTGGAACTTTGCGCTCAGCGAGTCGTAGCGGGCGCCAGCGCGCCAGACCGTGGCGATGCTGTCAGCCAGGCGGCGCGCGCGCTGCTCGTCGAGCGAATCGAGCTTCGGGATGATCAGGATGTGCCGCGCCTTCACTTCCGCCGGCTGCACCTTGTCGACACGGATGATGTGGAAGCCGAAGCTCGTCTCGACGACCGGACTGATCACGCCCGGCGGCAGTGCGAACATCATCCGATCGAACTCGGGCACCATGTTGCCGCGGCGATTCCAACCGAGGTCACCGCCCGTCTCCTTGTTGGACGGATCCATGCTCTCGCGCTTGGCGACGAGTTCGAAGTTGCTGCCGCCACCGCGCTGCACCTCGACCAGCAGTGAATCGATCTTCGCGCGCGCGATTGCCTTCGCGGCCGGGCTGGCCGTCGGACTGACCACGATCTGTCGGAACGTGACCTGCGCCGGACGCTTCGGCAGCGTGTTGCGCGTGCGATCATACGTCGACATCACATCCGCTTCCGACACCACCGCACGCACCAACTTGCCGTCGCCCTTCATCTTCTCGATCAGTTTGCGCTGGATCTGCGACCGCTTCGCCGCCTCGACGAGCGTCTTCTTGTATTCCTCCGGCGCGCCGAATCCGGCACCGGCCAGCGCGGTGCGGAATTCCTGCTCGCTCTTGAACTGATCGCGGATCTTCTTCAGCTGCGTTTCGACGTCGGGTAATACGTCACCATCCGCCACTTCCACCTTTTCGACCACCGCCTTCTGAATCAGCAGCTCGGCATCGATCAATTCGTCGATGATCGATTCGACGAGCTTGCGGTGCAGCACCGAGTCGGTCGGGATGACCAGTGAGCCCTGCGCGCGCCGCGTGTTGTACTCCTCCAGCACTTCGCTCCAGAGAATCGGATGATCGCCGGCGATGGCAATCACGCGATCGACGGCCACCACCGCCGGTCCGGCCGGTGTGCCGGCGGGGCGATTGGCGGGCGTCTGGGCGTGCAGCGCAATGGCGCACGTCAGCGAAGCGGCGAGAAAGGCGATCGGTCGAGTCATGCGTCGGGTACCCGGCAGGCACGGCGTCGGTTCATCACCAGGGCGGTGACGGCGAACGTCGCAGAGCAAATGTAGAACGGGGGAGCGCGGTGTTTGCGCTCCCCCGCCCGACCAACGAGTGCGAAAGTCCTGCGCTTACGGCTTCTTCGTCGCCGGCGCGACCGGCTGCGGCGCCGGACCGACGGGAGCCTGCGGCGCACCCGGCATCGGAACGGCCGACGCCGGACGGTTCGCGGCACGGGTCGAATCGGCAGAACCACGAAGCTTCTGTGCCGCTTCGAGCGCACGATCGACACCAGCGTCAACGATCTTGGCGCCCGGGAACCGCATCCGAAGCATCAGGTCCATCGAGCGCGCGATCGGCACGAAGGCGCCGTCACTGACGAGCATGTTCTCGAGGAACTTGTTGACGCGGGTGGAGGCGATCTTCTCACGGGCGTCCGGCGTCTTCCCGCTGTCGCTGAGCTGGTTCGGCGCCACGCCGAGCTGCGTCCACGCGTTGATCACGAGCGTACGGAACTCTGCCCGGATCTGACTCTTCTCCTGATCGGTGAGGTCGACCTTCGCGCTGTCGGCCTGGGCAAGGAACAGCTCATTGCGCATGAAGTTCTTGATCAGCGTCGGAATGATGGTGTCCGGCGCATTCTGGATCTGTGGAATGAGGCCCTGCTCAGGCGGATATGCGTCGATCCACCGCACCAGCTGCTTCGCGGTGAAATTACCACGCTTGGACGTGCCGAGCACCACGCTGCTGCTGCGACTCGCATCCAGATCACCGACCACTTCGCGCGCGAGCTTCGGGGCGTCTGACTTGACGGCCACGGCGTTCGCGTTCTCGAGGCGTGCCCAATACGTCGATTCGGCAGCGGCAGCGCCGCGCTGCTGCATCAGCTGTGCGACCTGCGCCGTCACGGCCGAGTACACCGGACGGAACATGATGTGGAAACCGAAACGTGTCTGCACGACCGGCGAGACTTCGCCCGGCTTGACAGCCTTCAGCGCCGTCTCGAATTCAGCGACCATCATGCCCTTCGGGAAGGCGCCGAGCGAACCACCCTGCTGCGCCGAACCCGGATCCTGGCTGAACTTGCCGGCAAGCTGCGCGAAATTGGCCGGCGTCACGACCTTTCGCAGCGAATCAGCGCGGCTCTTCAGCTGCGCGATGTCCGCTGGCGAGGCACCCTTCTCCGGCACGCGGAACAGGATGTGGCTGGCGGCGAGCACTTCACCATTGTTGTAGCGCGTCTCGGCATCGTTCGCCGGTGCGACGCTCCACCCCTTTGACACGACTTCGAAGAACTTGCGAGCGCGGGCATTCGCGATCGGCGCCCAGAGTGCAGAATCGAGCTGCTTCGAATCATTGAGCGAGTCACCCGTCGCGCCGGCCTTGGCCAGCAGCTGGTAATTGACCCACAGGTCGGCGACGACACGCACGACATCCTTCCGGAGCGGCACTTTCGACGCGCCAAGAAGCTCGGAAAGTTTCTTGACGGTCAGTTCTTCAGAACCAGCCTTCGCAACGGTGTCCGCGTGCGCACTGAGCGCACCGCTGTTGCAGCCAACAAGCTGGGAAATGGCGCCAACGGCGATCGCGGCGAGGGCAAGTCTCTTCATTCGGCGAAATTCAAGGATACGGGTGAAGCTGCACGAGTCTGACAGAAACGAGCAGCCGACAGACCAGGTAATCAGCGGCTCAGACTGCGCAGGGAACGAACGAGGCCTTCGAGCACCGCTGCTCCGCCGAGTCGCGTGAGCTTGAGCGTCAATGGTTGCGCGCGGCGCACCTCGGCCTGGAACTGCACTTCGTGGAAGGCGGCGCTGAGCCCCTTCATCCGGGGTACGGCGTCGGCGCGAAACGTAATACGGCCCTCGTCACCCCGCACCAGCACGGCTTCGATTCCGAGGTTACCCCCCAGCAGGCGGAGTTTGGCGAGGTCGAAATAGGCCGTGGCCGCTGCCGGCAGCGGGCCAAACCGGTCCCGGACCTCGGTGGCGAGAGCCTCGATGGCCGCGGCGTCCGGCGCTTTCGTGAGTCGCCGGTAGACGTCGAGTTTGAGGTCCTGCATCGGGACGTAGTCGTCGGGCAGGTAGGCCGGTACGTCCAGCGACACGTCGGCAGGCTGCGGCGGCGGGGCCGAGTCGCCGCGCTGGATGCGCAGCACCGTCTCCTCGAGGAGGCGAAGATAGAGATCGAAACCGACGGCATGCACAAAGCCGCTCTGCTCGGGGCCGAGCAGATTGCCGGCGCCGCGCAGTTCCATGTCCTTGAGCGCGACCCGATAGCCGCTGCCCAGTTCCGTGTGGTGCTCGAGCACCCGCAGACGGCGCTCCGCATCCTCGTCGACAATGTCGGGCACGAGCAGGTAGCAGTAGGCGCGGCGATGCGACCGGCCGACGCGGCCACGCAACTGATAGAGCTGTGCGAGACCGAAGTGGTCGGCGCGGTCCACGAACATCGTGTTCGCGTTCGAGACATCGAGTCCGCTTTCGACGATCATCGTGCTGACGAGGAGGTCCGCCTCGCCGCGCACGAACTGGCGCATCACTTCTTCCAGCTCGCGTTCCTTCATCTGGCCGTGGCCGACGACGATGCGTGCGCGTGGCGCGAGGCGCTTGAGGTGATCCGCGACCGCAAGAATCGTCTCGATGCGGTTGTGCACGAAGAAACACTGGCCGCCACGATCGAGCTCGCGGTTGATCGCTTCCTCGATCAGCGAATCGTCGTTCGGCTCGACGTAGGTCAGCACCGGGCTGCGGTCACGCGGCGGCGTCTGCATCAGCGTCATGTCGCGCAGGCCAGCCAATGACTGATGCAGCGTGCGCGGAATCGGCGTCGCGGTCAACGTCAGCACGTCCGTCTCCATCTTCAGCTGCTTGAGACGTTCCTTGTGCTTCACACCGAAGCGGTGTTCCTCGTCGACGATGATCAGGCCAAGGTCACCGAAGATCACATCCTCGCCGAGCAGGCGATGGGTGCCGATGACGATGTCGACTTCCTTCTTTTTCAGGCGCGCGAGTGTATCCGTCTGCTCCTTGCCCGTGCGGAAACGACTGAGTTCCTCGATCACGACCGGAAAATCGGCGAGCCGATCGCCGAACGTTCGTACGTGCTGGTCAGCGAGAATCGTGGTCGGCACGAGCACGGCCACCTGACGTCCGCTTTGCACCGCCTTGAACGCGGCGCGCACCGCGATTTCTGTCTTGCCGTATCCCACGTCGCCGACCAGCAATCGATCCATCGGTCGACCGCTTTCCATGTCTTTCTTCACGTCGGTCGTCGCGCGGCGCTGGTCGGGAGTGTCCTCGAACAGGAACCCGCTCTCGAGCTGCATCTGCCAGGTCGTATCCGGCACATGCGCGGGGCGCGATGCGATGCGACGGCGGGCGTACAGGTCGAGCAGCTCATGCGTCATCTCGAGGATCGCTGCGCGCGTCTTGTCACGCTGCGCGCTCCACTTGCGACCGCCGAGTTTGTGCAGGCGCGGCGGCGGCGAATCGGCGCTCACATCACCGGCCGCGCGATAGCGCTCCACCTGATCGATGCGATACAGCGGCACGTTCAGCCGATCGCCGCCTTCGTACTCGATCACCGCCACTTCGATCGTGCTTTCGCCGACGAAGGTGGTGCTCATGCCGCGGTAGATGCCGATGCCGTGCTCGAGATGCACGACGTAGTCGCCGCTCTTGAGTGCCGTGACGACATCGAGTGCCGCACCGCCGCCGTACTTCCGCGAGCGGCGGATGCGACGTTCGCGGCGGAAAATCTCGTGATCGGTGAGCACGCGCAGTCCATCGCGACCGTCCTGCGGCGGCAGCATGAACCCGGCGCCAAGCACACCCAGCGCCAGTGTCGCCATCGTGCGGCGGCCGCGCTCCTCCAGCAGCTCTTCGAGGCGTTCCAGCTGACCGCTGTTGTCGCACAGGATCAGCGTGTGCACACCGGCCGCGATCAGCTTGCGCAGCGCCGCCATATCGCGCCCGACACTCTCCGGCGCGCGCAACGGAAATCCGACATCGATCGCATCGGACGACGGATCGACGATACGCATCGTGCCGAAGGTACGCAGCTGCTTGCGCGTCTCGTCCGGCTGCGCGAACAGCCGGTCGCGCGGCGGTGCGTCCTCGCCGCGGCGGCGTGACAGCTCGATGTGGTGGTGCGCTTCGTCCCAGGTTCGTTTCAGCTCCGGCTCGATGCTGGTGCCGAGTGGCTGGACGATGAGCGTGTCCGGCGGCAGCAGCGCGCCGAGTGTGATCCGTTCATACGCGGCATCGCCGTCATCGGTCGCCGGAATGTCGACCGGCAAGACCAGCGCGACACTCGCATCACGCGTGCTGCGCTGCGTGAGCAGATCGAAGTGCCGCAGCTCGACGATCTCGTCGCCCCAGAACTCGAGCCGCACCGGCTCGGCCATGCCGAAGCTGTAGATGTCGAAAATGCCGCCACGCACGCTGTACTGTCCGACATCGTCCACCATCGGCACACGGTCGAAGCCGTGTGCATCGAGGTGATCGGAGAGCGCTTCCAATCGCCACGCATCGCCTTTCCGCAACTCGAGACGCGCCCGAGCAACAGCGCGCGCGAGCTGCGTGCGCTCCATCAGTGCGCGCGAGGTGGTGAGCAACAGACGCACCGCACCGCGCGACAATTTCTCGAGCGTCTCGACGCGTTCACCGGCAACTTCCGCGTGCGGCTCAGCCTCGCCGAAGCCTTCTCGCGGCGGATAGAGCGCAATGCCGTCCGTGTCGGCCAACGCGGATAGATCGGCCAACCAGCGCTCCGCATCGGGCAACGTGTCCGTCACGACGACGATGACGCGTCCGGTCAGCCGTCGCGCCAGCGCGGCCACGGTCACCGCGTCGCTGGAGCCGTGCAAGCCGGTGACCGTCAGTACGCGATTCGGCGCCGGCAGCGAGTTGAACACTCGCGTGAACTGCGGCAGCCGTTCGATCGCGTCGAGCAGTGTCGGAAGGCCCATCAGGCGGTTCCCATCAGGCGGCGCGTGGCTGCGAGTCCGCGACGCTCGAACCGCGCGTGCGATATCGTCCGGAGAGCCACGCTTCCGCGAGCACCGCGATCAGCGCCAGCAAAAGGAGTGGCGGCGCCATCGGTTGTGAGGCGCCCGACTGGCGAACGCTGCTCAGAAACGCGCTGACATCGGCATTCAGGATGGCACGATCGCTGCCACCGAAGCGCTGCAGCAGTTCCGCAGGCGAGGCACGGCCAAGCTGTGGTTCATCACGGCCAAGCTGCACACCAACCGCGCCGATCACATCGCTGCCATTCATCCAGAAGTACAGGCCCGGGATCACGGGTGCGGTGAGCATCGCGGCGCTCACCGCGCGACGGACCTTGCCGTCGGCACTGCGCAGTTCCGTGGCGCCACTGGGTGCCGTGATCTGCGCACCCGGCGCGGTGATCGTCGCCGCCGTGGTGCCTGACGCCAGGTTGCTGATGGCATCTGCCAGCCACGGTACGAACGTCGCGCGCACCGGCAGTGTCGTGCTGGCGGGATTGAGTGACGAGCCGAGCACGATCCAGCGCGGCCCGCGCACCATCCAGACCGCATTGCCAACCTGCGCGATGGTATCGCCGATGGCATTCGGTTGCGCGATCAACGGGAACCACTGCGTGACACGAATCGCAGTATCGCCGCGCAGATCACCGTGCACGCTGCGCACCACCTGCGCACCACGCTGCTCGGCGCCGAACCGCCAGGGAATCCCCAGCTTCGTCAGTGCCGCGTTGGCGGCCACCACACCACCCGCATCAGCTGGCGGCAGTATGAGCGCAGGCAATGCGCTGACGAGTGACGCTGGTGCGATGCTCACGGTGACGTCACCACTGGCGCGTACACGACCACTTTCGCGCAGTGCGGAGACCGCCGCCCCGGTGAATTCACCGGCCGCTTCGCGCACGGCCGGCGCGCCGCCGATGACGATCGGGATGATGGCGTGATCATCGCCACCGACGCCGGACGGTTCAATGGTCACGTCGAGCGGTTGCCACCCCTTGCCGGCGCCGACGAGCGGAATGCGCGCTGTCGCGAGCGAGTCGCCCGCGTTCCGCACGATCACACCGCGCGTGAGCGTGTTGTCACCGATGGCGATGCGATACACGGTCGAATCACGCACGGCCTGGATGGTGAGTTCGATCGTGCCGCGCGGCGTCCACCACTGCGGGACGGCGACGGCGGAGAGAATCGCGCCGTTCGGCGGTGCGGCGAGCGCTGGAACGAACACACGAATGCGCGACGTGGACGCAGGGATGTCGCTGGTCCACGCGGTGCGCTGACCATCGGTCAGAATCGCGATGGCGCCGCCCTCACTGCCGGCGCCTTGTGTGAATGAGATCGCAGTACGCACCGCGGCATCGAGCTGGCCGGCGCCGGGTACCGCGATCACGCGTGACAGCGCGGCGTCGATCGCGTCGGGGCCAGTGTACACGGTGCCGTCGGCCGTGATGAGCCAGAGGCGTTCGGCCGACCCGGATGCCTTTCGCAGTTCACGCGCGGCCGCCGTGAGACGATCGAGTACCGGCGCCCCGCCGACGATGGCCGTGGAACTCAGTGAGTTGTCGAGCACGATCGCGAGTTCACGCGGCGTGCCTTCGCCGCGCGTCCAGATCGGTTTCGCCGCGGCCAGGGCCAGCAGCACCACGATCAGGATGCGCAGCAACAGCAGCAGCAGATTTTTCGCGCGCACGTCCTTGCTCGCGTCACGCTCGGCGCTCTGCAGATACCGGACGGCGGGAAATTCCACGCGAGCGCCGATGTTGCGTCGCAACAGGTGCAGGAGCACCGGGACGGCGGCAAGAGCAGCGAGCGACAGCCAGAGTGGAGCGAGAAAAGCCACGAGTCCGCGTCAGCCCCGGACGAAGTCGCGCGCCGCGAAGGCGCGATGCAGCGGCAGCCCGAACGGCTCGCTCGTATCACAAAGCGCGTAGCGTCCGCCCTGTTCCACAAACATGGTGCGCCACGACGCGATCGCCGCTTCCACGGCGGCGTTGTAGGCGGCGCGGATTTCACGCGCGCTGGCTGCCACCTCGGTGCCCGTTTCAGAATCCACGAAACGCGCATCGGTCGAGACATCGAGAATCCGCTCGCCCGGATCCATGACATGCATACAGAGCACGTCGTGCCCGGCCGCGCGGAGGGCCCGTAGCCCTGGTGCGACGCTCTCCGCATCCACCAGCAGATCGGAAATCACGATCACGATGCCCGGCCGGCGAATCAGTTGTGACGCCGTCTGCAGTGCGAGATCGAGTCGCGAATCACGACCCGTTCCCTGCTCCATCATCGCCGCGACGAGGCGTTGGAAATGCGCCGGACGCGCGCGTGGTGGCACCACCGTGCGCACCGCATCGTCGAAGCGCACGAGGCCCACCGCATCGCGCTGCTTCAGCAACAGCAGCGCAAGCGCTGCGGCCAGCTGCTCCGCATACACCTGTTTCGTGACCGTCGCGGTCGGACTCTTCCACTGCATCGAGCGACTCACGTCGAGCAGCAAAACCGCACGCAGATTCGTCTCTTCCTCGAACTGTTTCACCACCCAGCGTTCCGTGCGAGCGGCGATTTTCCAGTCGATGTAGCGCAGATCGTCGCCTGGCTGATACGGACGATGCTCGGCGAATTCGACGCTGAAGCCCTTGCGCGGCGAGCGATGCAGGCCGGTCAGGAAGCCGTCCACCAACCAGCGGGCACGCACTTCAAGACCGCCGAGTGCGGTGAGCACGGCGGGGTCGATGAGGTCGGGGCGGGTCTGGTTCGCGAGGGACATGATGGGCGTCGGAGCCGATCTCAGAGACGAGGCGTTATGCCCAAGTTACCCTGACCAGCCGTCAGAAGAACGGCCAACGGGTCGAATGTGCTAGATTCACTCATGTCGCGGCGCCGCCGCCGCCCCTCGCTCCAGCCCCTGCCTAATGTCGTCGCTCGACCGTATCCGCAATTTCTGTATCGTCGCGCACATCGATCATGGCAAGTCGACGCTGGCCGACCGGCTGATCGAAATGACCGGCACGCTGCAGAAGCGGGAAATGAAGAGCCAGGTGCTGGATACGCTCGACCTCGAGCGCGAGCGCGGCATCACGATCAAGTTGAACGCGGTCCGCATGGCCTACACCACGCGCGCCGGCGTAGAGTTCGAGCTGAACCTGATCGACACGCCCGGCCACGTCGACTTCACCTATGAAGTGTCACGCTCGCTGGCGGCCTGTGAAGGCGCGATCCTCGTGGTCGACGCAAGCCAGGGCATCCAGGCGCAAACGCTGTCGAACCTGTTCCTCGCGATGGATGCCGGCCTCGAGATCATTCCGGTGCTCAACAAGATCGATCTGCCGGGTGCGGAACCCGATCGTCGCCGCCAGGAAGTGGTCGACCTGATCGGCTGTCTGCCGGAAGACGTGCTCAGCGTGAGCGGCAAGGAAGGCACCGGCGTGCCGGAACTGCTGGAAGAGATCGTGAAGCGCGTGCCGCCGCCCAAGGGTAACCCGACCGGCCCGCTCCGCGCGCTGATCTTCGACAGCTACTACGACAAATATCGCGGCGCCATTCCTTCGATCCGCGTCGTCGACGGCGAGATCCGGAAGGGCATGAAGATCACCTTCGGCGCCAGCGACAATCAGTACGAAGTGGCGGAAGTCGGTTCGCTGCAGCTGCGTCAGGTGCAGACCGACAGGCTGCAGGCCGGCGAGGTAGGCTACGTGGTCGCGAGCGTGCGCAGCGTGAGCGAGACGCGCGCCGGCGACACGATCTTCGATGTCGTCAATCGCGCACCGGAAGGGCTGCCCGGATACCAGGAAGTGAAGAGTTTCGTGTTCGCCGGCATCTTCCCCACCGACACGCAGTTGTACGAACAGCTGCGCGACGCGCTCGAGAAGATGAAGCTCAACGATGCCTCGCTGCAGTACGCGCCGGAAACGTCGACGGCACTCGGCTTCGGGTTCCGCTGCGGCTTCCTCGGCCTGCTGCACATGGAGATCGTGCAGGAGCGACTCGAGCGTGAGTACAACCTCGATCTCGTCACGACGGTGCCGAGCGTGGAGTATCACGTCTACCTGGAAGACGGGTCGATGGAGCTGATCGCGAACCCGTCACGCATGCCGCACGGCAGCACGGTCAATCGCGTCGAGGAACCGTTCGTGAAGGCCCGAATCATGGCGCCCGTGGAATACATCGGCCCGATCATGACGCTCGGGACGGATCGCCGCGGTATCTACAAGAACATGTCGTACCTCGACACCAAGCGCGTCGAGTTCGACTGGGAATTCCCGCTCGGCGAAATCATCCTCGATTTCTTCGACAAGCTCAAGACCGTCAGCCGCGGTTATGCGAGCCTCGACTACGAGATGCTCGACTACCGCACCAGCGAGCTGGTGAAGCTCGACATGCTGATCAACGGCGATCCGATCGACGCGTTCAGCGTGATCATCCATCGCGACAAGTCGGAAGAACAGGGTCGCAAGATCGCCGAGAAGCTGAAGGACCTGATTCCGCGCCAGTTGTTCGAAGTCGCGATTCAGGCGGCGATCGGCATGAAGATCGTCGCGCGCACGACCGTGAAGGCGCTACGAAAAGACGTGCTCGCGAAGTGTTATGGCGGCGACATCAGCCGGAAGCGCAAACTTCTCGAGAAGCAGAAGGAAGGCAAGAAGCGCATGAAGCAGGTGGGCGCGGTGGAAATCCCGCAGGAAGCCTTCCTCGCCGTGCTGCAGGTGGACTGACGGTTGGGCAGCGCCGCACGCGTTGCCTCGCCGTCGCTCGTCATCCAGACGTCGTTTCTGGGCGACGTCGTGCTCACCACGCCGCTCCTCACACATCTCGCTGAGCGCGGGCCGGTCGATGTCGTGACCACGCCGGCCGGTGGTGCGCTGCTCGACGGCCATCCGGCCGTACGTCGCGTAATCCGTTACGACAAACGCGGCGCGCAACAGGGACTCGGCGGACTGCGCACGCTCGCCGCCACGCTTCGTGCTGAGTCGTACCGCGCGGCGTATCTCGCACAAGGATCGTGGCGCAGCGCGGCGCTCGCCTGGCTCGCTCGTATCCCGCAACGCATCGGCTTCAACACGTCGGGCGGTGCGCTGCTCTACACCGAGCAGGTGATCTACCGCAGCGACTGGCATCACGCGGAACGGTTGTATCGGCTGGCCGCTGACGACAGCCAGGTTGCGCCGCCGGCACCGTCGCTGTTTCCACGTGACGCCGATCGCACGGCCGTCAGCACGCTGCTCGCGTCGGCACCGTTCGACGCCGCCAGCACCCTATACATATGTATTGCGCCAGGAAGCGTCTGGGCCACCAAACGCTGGCCGGACTTCGCGGCACTGATCGCCGAGCTCAAGCCGCAGTTCGGCATTGTGATCGTGGGCGGGGCCGAGGATCGGGAGCTCGCGCAGGCAATCGTGGCCGCCGCGCCCGGTCGGGTGCTCGACGCCACCGGACGGTTGTCGCTGCTCGCCTCGGCGGAAATGATCGGTCGCGCGGCGGGCATCGTCACGAATGATTCGCTGCCGCAGCACCTCGCCAGCGCGATGGGCACGCCGACCGTGACTATCTATGGTCCGACGCTGCCGGCGTTCGGCTTCGGCCCGCTCGCATCACGCCACGCGATCGTCGAACATGCCCCCGGGCTCGACTGCCGCCCCTGCTCGGCGCACGGCCCGCAGCGCTGCCCCCGTGGTCATTTCAAGTGCATGCGCGAGATTACCGCAGCCTCGGTCGCAGCCTCGCTGAGACTGCTGCTGGTGGACTGACCCTTCTCTGCCCTCTCCGCATATGAGCCCCAAGCGCTCCAACTACATCATCGGCGTCGATCTCGGTGGCACCAACATCGTCGTCGGCGCCATGCCCGAGGACGGGTCCCGCGAGATCGCGTTCCGCTCCTCACCGACGCGCGCCTCTGAAGGCGAAGACTCGGTCGTCGAGCGCATGATCCAGATGATCGAGGATGTGATCGCGGTGACGATGGCCGAGACGGGCGCGCCGCGCGAGAACTTCATCGGCGTTGGCGTCGGCGCTCCGGGGCCACTCGATCGCGAACTCGGCATCATCATCACAGCCCCGAACCTTGGCTGGAAGATGTTTCCGCTGCGCGATCGGATTCAGGACGCGACGGGCTTGAAGACCACGCTCGACAACGATGCGAACTGCGCCACGATGGGTGAAGCGTGGACCGGCGCCGCGAAAGGTGCGAAGAACGTGATCGGCGTGACCATCGGCACCGGCATCGGTGGCGGCATCATCATCGACGGTCGACTTTATCACGGCTCGAGCGATGTGGCCGGCGAGATCGGGCACATGACCATCGATTCCACCGGACGCCGTTGCGGCTGCGGCAACTACGGATGTCTCGAAGCGTACGCGTCCGGCACTGCGATCGCCGAGCGTGCGCGTGAAGCACTGGCCGGTGAGACGGAAGGTGTGCTGTTGACGATGTGCGAAGGACAGTTGCCGAAAGTCACCGCGCAGATGGTCTACAAGGCGGCCAATGAAGGAGACCTCATTGCCATCGACGTCGTGCGCGAGACGGCGCGTTTCCTCGGCGCCGGTATCGGCGCATTGCTCAACGTGCTCAATCCCGAAGTCGTCGTGCTGGCTGGCGGTGTGGTGAACGCTGGCGAAGCGTTGTTCGCACCGCTCAAGGTCGAGATCCGGCGTCGCGCATTTGCGCCGGCAGTTGACGCGTGTCGCATTGTGCCCGGTATGCTGGGCGGCAGCGCCGGCGTGGTTGGTGCAGTCGCAGCGTTCAAGGCGCAGACCGGCACATTCGCGACGTCGTGACGCCGAGGCGCAAACGCCTTGGCGTCATCGGCACGTTCGTCTGGGACGTCATTCACGGGCGCGACATCCGCAACGCGCCAGTGCAGGAGTGGGGCGGCATCACCTATGCGCTCTCCGCACTCGATGCCGCACTGAGTGACGACTGGGAGATCGTGCCGTTGATCAAGGTCGGTGCCGATCTGCATCGTCAGGCAACGGAATTCATCGCGTCGCTGCGCCATGCCGCCCCTGACGGGGCGTTGATCGAAGTGCCGCAGCCCAACAATCGCGTCGAATTACGCTACGTGAGTGATGAACGGCGCACGGAAGTACTTACCGGCGGAGTGCCGCCGTGGAGCTGGCTCGGCCTGCGACCGCTGCTCGCGGATCTCGATGCGTTGTATGTGAATTTCATCGCCGGCTGGGAGCTCGATCTCGAGACGATGCAGTTGCTTCGGCAACATTTTCACGGGCCGATCTACTGCGACCTGCATTCGAAGCTGCTCGGCGTCGATCCGAGCGGGTTGCGCATTCCCGAAGCGATGGCCGACGCTGCCGCGTGGTGCCGCTGCTGTGATGTGCTGCAGGTGAATGAAGATGAGATGAACCTGATGGCCGCCGACCCGATGGCGCTGGCCGCCACGGCGCTCGCCAGTGGCGTGCATCTGCTCTGCGTCACATTGGGCAAGAAGGGCGCGGTGTATTTCGCGGCACCGGGCTTCACGCAACTCTCGGATGTCGCGACACCGGTCTCGCAGAATGCATTCAGCGCCGTCAGCACCGCCCTCGTGCCGATCGATCTGAACTTGCTCGATGATGATCCCGGCGACCCGACCGGCTGCGGTGATGTCTGGGGAGCAACACAGTTCTCGCATTTGCTTGCAGGCACTACCTTCACGGATGCCATGCGGCTGGCCCACCGCGCCGCCGCGCGCAACGTCCGGCACCGCGGTGCGACCGGGCTGGCGCATTACCTCCGCGGAGAGCTTGCCCCGTCGTGACCACCATCCTCACTGTGCCACCGTCGCTCGATGACGGCACGTTCGAGTCGTTGCTGCAGCCGCTGGCCGAGCTGGAGCCCGATGCGAAGGTGTTGCTCGATGCGCGGCACACGCGATGGTCGAGTCCCTACGGATTGATCGGCCTGCTGACATTGGCCCAGGCGCGAGGAAATCGCCCGCAGTTCTATCCGCCGGAAGATCCGAACACCGCCAGCTACTGGGCACGCGCCGGATTCTTCCGTCATGCGGAGAAGTTGTTCGAACTCACACGGCCGGTGCCGAAGTCGCGCAGCGGTGATTCGAATTTCTTTCTCGAGATCACACCGATCGCGCAGACCGAGGATGTGCACAGCGTTGTCGAGCACATTCGGGAACGGTCGAAGGCGATCATGGAGACGCTCGGTTTTCCGCCGAGCAGCTCGCTCGGGTTTTCCGTCGTGATGTCGGAGAGTTGTCAGAACATCGTGGAACATGCCGGTGGAGCGGGCTGGGTCGCGGTGCAGACGTACGATTGGCAGAAGCGACTCGGCCGACGTGTGGTCGTGATCGCGGTGAGCGACAGCGGCGTTGGATTCCGGCAGTCGCTCGGACAGACGCGTGCGCCATCCGATCGCTGGGACGATGCGGCCGCGCTCGAGGCCGCAGTGTTGCGCGCGACCAGTCGGTTCCGCGATCCGGGCCGCGGCCAGGGCCTTGCAGGCATCCGCAAATACATGGGTAAGTGGGATGCGAAACTGACAGTGCGCAGTGGCACGGCGCGCATCGGTATCATCCCCAAGTGGGACGATGACCAGCCGCTCGTCGAACACCTCCCCGCGTTCGCAGGAGCGCAGTACCAGATGATCATTCCGCAGGCGGTACCGGCGTGATGCTGACGCCAATGCCACTCGACTTGCGCATGGCGCTCGCGCGAGCCGAATGCGAGCTCTATTCGAACCTCGTCACGCGCGCGACCGGCCGCGCCGTGCGCGGGCAACTCGAGTCGATGTTGCGTGACATGCCGGGGCAACGCCTCGCCGTGCTCGACTTCACACACGTCGGTGTGCTGGACTTCAGTTGCGCCGATGAGATTGTCGCCCAGCTGCTGCTGCGCTTCGGCGCGGGCCTCCCGGCGCACGCACCCGCGCCACAAACGCCCAGCTACTTCATGTTTCGCGGCCTCGCCGAGGCACATCTCGAAGCGCTCGAACCGGTGCTCGAGCGGCATGGCCTGGCGCTCGTGGCCGAGGCGCCGGATGGGTCGATGCAGCTCGTCGGCATGGTGGAACCCGAAGAACACAGTGTGTGGCAGCTGGTGCTGCTCTCCGGTGGCGGCGATGTGGACGCGATTGCGTCGTTTGCCGACGTGCGGAGTATCGATCTGCACGAACAACTCGTGGCACTCGCCCGCCGGCGGCTTGTGATCCAGACGCCGGCCGGCTTCCACCCGTTACGGCATCACTGAACCCTGGTCCCGATGCGACGTCCGACAGATCTCTACAATCCACCGCTGCAGGTGGTCGGCTTCGTCGGCACGCGGCGCGGCGACGAGGAGCGGGGTCCGGCGATCAGCCTCAACCGCGAGGAGGCCGCCCTCCGTTTACTCGCGGACGGGGAGCTCGTCTTCATTCACGGGCCTCGTCGCAAGGAACTGGCGCCGGTGATCATCGATGACGAAGTGCCGCGTGGTGGCGTCGTCGTGCGTGACATCGCCGGTGTGATGGTGAGCGATGTGATCAAGCTGGTGAAGCCGGATATGGATCGTGGGCCGGCGCCGGCGCGTACCGAACTGCTGGGATAAGGCAATCGAATGACTGACGACTCTTCACGTCCGATGCACTTCGCGACGCGTGCCGTGCACGCCGGTCGCGTTTCCGACGGCCTCAGTTCCGTGGCGCCGCCGCTGGTGCAGGGCGTGAACTTCGAGCAGCCGCGCGGCGTCGCATCGGTTCCGCGCTACAGTCGCTACAACAACACGCCCACGATCGTGCTGGTGCAGCAGCGACTCGCATCACTCGAAGGATCAGAGGCGGCCGTCTGTCTGTCGAGCGGCATGGGTGCGACATCGTGCGCTATGCTGGCGCTGCTCCGCCCCGGCGATCATCTGCTCAGCAGCGCCTGGATCTATGGCGGCACACACCGCCTGTTCACGGAAGAGCTGCCGAAGATGGGGATCGAGGTCACGTTCGTCGATCCGCTCGAATCACGCGGATGGCGGCTCGGCATGAAGAACAACACGCGCGCGATCTTCGTCGAGACGCCGGTCAATCCGACCTGCCGTGTGCTCGATCTGAAGCCGATCAGCGCGCTGACGCGTGAACTGGGCGTCGCATTGGTGGTGGATTCGACGTTCGCAAGTCCGGTCAATCTGCGTCCGCTGGAACATGGCGCCGACATCGTCATCGCGTCGACGACGAAGTACCTGAATGGCCATCACGACATGCTCGGCGGTGCGGTGTTCGGCTCGCAGGCGTACATCGACGAAGTGACGCAGAAGATGATGGTGTGGGGCCAGGCACCGGATCCGTTCGCGTGCTGGCTGCTCGAGCGCGGCATGAAGACGCTGCACATCCGCGTGCAACGCGCGAACGAGAATGCGATGGCGCTGGCGCAATGGTGCGAGGCCCATCCGGCATTCGCGAAAGTGCACTATCCCGGCCTGCCGTCACATCCCGATCATGCACTGGCGGCAACGACGATGGATGGTTTCGGCGGCATGTTGTCGCTCGAACTGGTCGGTGGTGCCGCTGCGGCGGATCGCATGGTCGAGAAACTGGCGCTGGTGCTGCACGCCGTGTCACTCGGTGGTGTCGATACGCTGATCTGTGAACCACGCTTCAGCTCACACGCGCACATGACACCCGAGCAGCGCGCCGAGATCGGGATTCCCGACGGCTTCCTGCGCGTGAGCGTGGGCGTCGAAGATGTGCGCGACATCATCGCCGATTTCGCACAGGCATTGGCGTGAGCAGCGGCAGTCAGACGATCATCAAGTTCACCAGCGTCAGCAAGTCGTGGGCACGCGGCAGCGGCGGTCTCCAGAAGGTGAGCTTCGCGGCCGCGAAAGGTGAGTTCGTGTTTCTGACCGGACCAAGTGGCGCCGGCAAGAGCACCATCCTCAAGCTCTGCTACATGGATGAACTGCCGTCGGCCGGCGAAGTGCGCGTCAGCGGCGTCAGCTCACTGAACGCAAAGCGCACCGAGATTTCGCGACTCCGCCGCAAACTCGGCATCGTGTTCCAGGATTTCCGGCTGCTCGAGGATCGGAGCGCGTGGGCCAATGTCGCGTTCGCACTCGAGGTGACAGGCACCCATCACAAGGCCATTCCACCACGCGTGCAGAAGGTGCTCGAACGCGTCGGACTCGGGCCCAAGATGCAGGCCATGCCGTCGGAGCTCTCGGGCGGCGAACAACAACGCGTGGCGATCGCCCGTGCGCTCGTGAACGATCCGTTCGTGCTGCTGGCCGATGAACCGACCGGCAACCTCGATGATCGCGCCAGTCGCGCGGTGTTTCAGCTGCTGAAGGACATCAACACCAGCGGGACCGCGGTGATGATGGCGACACACGACCTGGATCTCGTGCGCAGCAGCGGATTTCGTTCGCTCGAGCTGAACAAAGGTGCACTCGTCTACGACTCGTCCGACGCCCCGCTGCCGGAAAAGGAGCACTGATGAGCCTCGCGCTGCGTGAAGTCTGGACAGCGTTCCGTCGCGCGCCGGGACTCGGCGTGCTGAGTGTGTTCACCGTCGCGTTTTCGCTGTTCGCGTTCGGATTGTTCGGACTCGTTGCATACAACACACGCCTCGCGCTCGAGCGACTCGAGGAACGTGTCGAGATCCGCGCCTACGTCACTGAAGGCACTGAGACCGATGCAGTCGCTGCCGCCGTCGGCGACATTCGCGCGTTCCCGGAAGTCGCGAACGTGATCTATGTGTCGCCGGAGGATGCGCTGAAGAAGGCGCGTGTCGAGATGGCGGAATTCAAGGATGTGTTCGAGCCGGAGTTTCTGCCTGCGTCGCTCGAGGTGCGACTCAAGGCCGGCAATCGTGGACCGGATCAGGTGCGTGCCGTCGCCAAGCGTCTGAACGGCTATCCGTTCGTGGATGATGTGCGCTACGGCGAGGAGTGGGTGCAGAAATTCTACAGTGTGCGGCGTGCGGCGACCGCCGCCGGCATCATCCTCGGCATCGCCTTTGCCTTCGCCGCGATGATCATCATTGGCTCGACGATCCGCACGTCGGTGCTCGCACGCTCGCGCGAGATCGGCATCATGCGCCTCGTCGGCGCCACCGATGGCTTCATTCGCGCGCCGTTCCTGATCGATGGCCTGCTGAAGGGCCTGATCGGTGGCGTGATGGCCGTGACACTGATGTGGGTCACACGCGCTGCACTGACAGCAACGGTGTTCGCCTTCCAGTTCTTCCCGACGCCGGTGCTGCTGCTCGGCATACTCGTGGGCGCGATCATCGGCCTGCTCGGCAGCGCGTTGTCCGTCGGTCGGCAGCTCAAGCGCGTGTGAGCGCAGTGCCACGCTGGTGTGGATGCATCGCGCGGTCGACGACGGTCGCGCTGACAGTCGCCTTGGCTGTGCTGACCGTGCATCCGCACAGTGCCGGCGCACAGCAGATCCCATCGTCGCAGCGCATCGCGGCGCAGCGGGCGGAACTCGATCGCATTCGCAATGAGCGCGCCGCACTGCAGCGCCGTATGCAGGAGCTGCAGGGCACCGTGCACGACCTCTCGGAAGAGAAGCGCAACCTGGCGCAGCAGGCGGATGCCACAGCGCGTGCCGTGCGCACCCTCGACACACAGCTGGAAGGCATTCAGGATGAAGTTCTCGACGCGACGTCGAGCCTCGCCAGCGCCGAAGATGAACTGACGACGAAACGCGCCGTGCTGCAGCGCCGGTTGCGCGATGTGTACAAGCGCGGCCCGCTCTACAATCTCGAGGTACTGCTCTCGGCCGAAAGTTTCGGTGGGCTGGTGGCGCGCTACAAAGTGCTGCACGCACTCACGCTGCGCGATCGCACACTGGTGTCGAGCGTCGAGCGGTTGCGCGACCAGATTGCGCGGCAGCGTGGCCAGATGGTGCGGCTGCAGGAAGACATCGAGCGCAGCAAACAGGAGAAGGCGCAGGAGGAGGATCGTCTGCGGTCACTGGAAGCGCAGCGCGGTCGCAGCATCTCGGTCGCGCAGCAGCAGACGCAGGTTGCGCGCAATCGACTCGCCGAGATCGAGCGTTCCGAAGGGCGCGTGCGCGGCGTGATCGCGAATCTCGAGGAAGTGCGGCGACGCTCCGAGGCTGCCGCAGCGGCGGCCGCAGCGAGTGCGCCGACACCGGCAGTGGCCGGGCGTCCCAGCACCACCGTGCGCAGCACGGCGCCGGCAGCGAGCACCATTCGCACCAGCGATTTCGGGCGACTCGACTGGCCGGTGGATGGCACGATTCTCTATCGCTTCGGCCGCACCGTGACACCGGACAACACCACACTGCGCTGGAACGGTATCGGCATTCAGACCGCGCGCGGTACACCGGTGAAGTCCATCTCCGGCGGTGAAGTCGTCGTCTCGGAAAACATCGGCACGTACGGCCTCACTGTCATCGTGCAACACGGTGCCGGCGACTATTCCGTGTACGGCTCCCTCGCGTCAGCGAGCGTCGCCAAAGGTGGTCGCGTGCAGAAAGGCCAGACGATCGGCACCGTCGGCACCGCCGACCCCGACATGCCTCCCCATCTGCACTTCGAGATCCGGCGCTCCAAAGGCGCAGCGGTCGATCCGCTTGATTGGCTGCGAGGCAAATAGAGTTTCGCTCGCATACGCACTGCGTTGTGAGGGTAGGGCGGGGAGATCGGGGAGTGCTTGTCTTGCCATGATTTCTGTTGTGCTCGACACCGCTGACTTTTTTGGAACAAGAGCGGACGGAGGGTTCGCGGGGTCAGCAGCGTTGCGCAACGCTGCATCTCAACGGCAATGGGTGGAGAGGGCTCGGAGAACACCGAGTGTGCGCGACTCGGTGCGTCACGATTCGCGCACCGATGATTTTTTGGGAACAGCAGTTCCAAAAAAATTCCGCGATTGCTCGCGCCATACCGACCGCTGCAACCGGCGCACTCAGTGTCCTCGGTGTGCTCTTCATCAAAAAAGTCAGAGATGCATCGCCATTCGCGGAAGCCTGCAAGCGACGCACTCCCCGATCTCCCCGCCCTATCCCCCCGGCGCAGTTCGATAACTTTCGACTCGCCAGAATGCTGCAGCACACACATCGCCAGCCGACACGGACCTGAGATGAGCGCCAAGAAAAAATCCGCACCGAAGTCGCCCGCGAAAAAGGCTGCCGCAAAGAAGGCACCAGCGAAGAAGGCCGCCGAAACGCATGCCCCGAAGAAGCCCATCGTGTCCGTCAAGGCTCCCACCTCGAAAGCATCGAAGAAGACGCCGAAGGCCACCGCAACGCTCGCCTCGAAACCGAAGGCCCGTCCCGCGAATCCGCTCGTCCCGAAGCGCCACGCTGAAGACGACGCCGCGTTGCCACCGCTGCCGGTGATTCCGCCAGGTGTGTTGCTCGGTACGCATGTCAGTTCGCAGGGTGGGTCGTTCGCGGCACCGCCACGTGCGACGGAGATTGGTGCGACTGCGCTTCAGCTCTTCACCAAGACGCCGAACCAGTGGAAGGAACGCGAGATCGATGCGGATGAAGTGGCGGCATTCCGGGCAGCGGTGGACGCGGCCGGCTCGCCGGTGTGTGTGTCACACGACAGTTATCTGATCAATCTCGCGTCACCATATGATGCGATGCGTGCACGGTCGCTCGAGAGTTTCGCGACGGAATTGCGCCGCTGCCATGCGCTCGGTGTGCAGTATCTCGTGTCACATCCCGGCAACTTCATGGATGATCGCGACGCCGGCATCGCGCGCAACGCCGCCGCCATCACCACCGCGCTCCAGCAGGAAGTGGGCGACACCATTCTCTGCCTCGAGACCACCGCCGGCACCGGCACGGCACTCGGTGCGACGTTCGAGGAGCTTGCCGCGATCATCGACGCACTGCCCGCCGAGCTGCGCAGTCGCGTCGGCGTGTGCGTGGATACATGTCACGTGTATTCGGCCGGGTACGACATCGTCAACGATTTCGATGGCGTGATGGCGCTGTTCCATCGCGCGCTCGGCCTGGAGCGTCTCAAGGTCTGGCACCTGAACGACTCCAAGACTCCCTACAACAGCCACCGCGACCGCCACGAACTGATCGGCGAAGGTAGCCTCGGCGAGGCGCCGTTCCGCCGCATCATGACCGACACTCGTTTCGCGCATACCGTCAAGATTCTGGAAACCCCCAAGCTCGAAGACGCGACGCGCACCGACCGGACGATGCTCAACCGGCTGCTGTCGTTTCTGGGGTCAGGCGTTTCAAGTGCTCTGACCCCTTGAACGCGTTCAAGGGGTCAGAGCACTTGAAACGAGGCCCCGGAACCTGCCGTTGCGATTGCGCATGCCGACCGTCGAAAGGACGGCCGATCAGGCGCACGGCTGCCGCGCCACGGCACCGGCGTCCAATATTCAATATGATCGTCTATTCTCAGTAAGCCGTCACCCCTCGCCCGCCGCCGCCGATACTCGATACCGCGCAGACTCCTCGCGCCAGCAGGCCCCTGTCTGGCGTGTTTTCGTTAGTTTTTCACTGATCCGCGGAGCGTGCCTGGTGGCCAATTGAGCTGCACGGCATCCCCTGCGTTTCCTCAACACCATTTCTGCCATATGGCTACGCAGACCGAGCCGCTGACCCGCTCGAGCGCCCACGGGCTGGCTGAGCAGGGTCTTGCACCCAGCGGCTCCTTGCATTGGAATCTCGTCGCACCCGAACTCGTACAGGCCGCCGTGCGCCGCGACGAAGGACAACTCGCCGACATGGGGCCGTTCGTCGGCATCACGACGCCGCACACTGGCCGGTCCCCGAAGGACAAGTTCATCGTCCGCGAACCGAGTTCGGAAGCGAATGTCGACTGGGGCTCGGTCAACAACCCCATCGACGAAGCGCACTTCGACGCACTGTTGGCTGACGTCCGGGAATACCTGAACGCCCTGCCTGAGCTGTTCGTCCAAGATCTCTATTGCGGAGCACATCCCGCGCACCGGCTCAGCGTACGCTACGTCACGCCGAATGCCTGGCATGGGCTGTTCGTGCGAAACATGTTCATCCGCCCCGAGCTGCACGAGCTGGCACAGTTCGCGCCGAACTTCAGCGTGCTGCACGCGCCGGATTTCGAAGCCATCCCGGCCAAACACGGCACACGTTGCGGCACCTTCATCATCGTGCACATCGCGCGTCGCATGATCCTGATCGGCGGCACGCGCTACGCCGGTGAACTGAAGAAGTCGATGTTCTCGATCATGAACTACCTGATGCCGACGCAGCACGTGCTCCCGATGCACTGCTCCGCAAACATCGGCGACGTCGACGGCACTGCACTGTTCTTCGGTCTCTCCGGCACCGGCAAGACGACGCTCTCCGCCGATCCAGATCGCGCGCTGATCGGTGACGACGAACATGGTTGGGCCGCCGACGGTGTGTTCAATTTCGAAGGTGGTTGTTACGCGAAGGCGATCAACCTCAGCGCCGAACAGGAACCCGACATCTTCGCGACCACACAGATGTTCGGTACGGTGCTCGAAAACGTCGTGCTCGACGATCAGCGCAAAGTGATGTTCGCCGATCAGAGCATCACCGAGAACACACGCGCCTCGTATCCGCTGCACTACATCAAGAACCACGTGCCAAGTGGACGCGGCGGACATCCAAAACACGTCGTGTTCCTGACTGCGGATGCCTTCGGTGTGCTGCCGCCGATCGCGAAGCTCACGCCCGAACAGGCGATGTACTACTTCCTGTCAGGTTACACGGCCAAGGTCGCGGGCACCGAGACAGGTGTGAACGAACCGCAGGCCACATTCAGCGCCTGCTTCGGCGCCGTGTTCATGGTCTGGCACCCGACCAAGTACGCGGAAATGCTGGGCGATCTGCTGAAGCAGCATGACGCGAAAGTCTGGCTGGTGAACACCGGATGGAGTGGCGGTGCGTACGGCACCGGCAAGCGCATGAAGCTTGCGCACACGCGTTCGATGGTGCGCGCGGCACTCGCCGGTACGCTCGATGACGCGCCGACGACGACCGATGCGATCTTCGGTCTGGCCGTGCCGAAATCCGTGCCTGATGTGCCGGCCGCAGTGCTCGACGCGCGCGGCACCTGGCCCGACGCTGCCGCGTACGACACACAGGCAAAAAAACTCGCTCAGATGTTCCGCGAGAATTTCGCGAAATTCGGTGCCGAGGTATCGTCTGCCATCGCCGGTGCCGGTCCGAAGGGCTGACCATTGCTCGCGTCTGTATCGGTACCTTTGACGAGGGCGTCCCTGCGGCGCCCTCGTCTCGTTTTCACCACATGCAAAGAGCCGCGCACGTGAAAGTCATTCGCGATCCGCTCTGGAACAACATCCGGCTCGACCCGCTGGCGCTGACGCTCGTCGATACGCCGGCCATGCAGCGGCTCCGCTATGTGCGACAGCTGGGCTACGCATTCCTGGTCTACCCGGGCGCCACACACTCACGCTTCGAGCACGCACTCGGCGCACATCACATGGCGCGGCGCACCATCACGCTGCTCAAGGAACGCGGCGAACTGTCGCACGTCGATCCGATGGAATGCGATCTTGCCGCCGCTGCGATGCTGCTGCACGACGTGGGACACTATCCGTTCAGTCATGCGCTCGAGGAAATCGGCGCGCTGAATCACGAGAGCGCAGCCGCGCCACGCATCACGACGGGCGCAGTCGCCGATGCACTCACGTCAGCATTCGGTGCCACGGCGCCGGCGCGGGTTCTGGCACTCATGCACGGTACCGACACGAGCCCGCTGCAAGGCCTTGTCTCCGGATCCATTGACCTCGACAAGATCGATTATCTCAAGCGCGACGCGATGATGTGCGGCGTGCCGTACGGAGAAATCGACGTCGATCGGCTGCTCGACAGCGTGGTGATCGTCACCGATCCCGCCACCGGTCAGCCCGGTGTCGGCATCATGGAGAAAGGGCTGAGCGCACTCGAGTCGCTGCTCTTCGCGAAGTATCAGATGTATCGCAACATCTACTGGCATCACGCAGTGCGCAGTGCGACGGCGATGTACAAGCGGCTGGTGGACGATGCGCTGCAGTCGGGTGCATTGCCGCAGGACGGCCTCGCCGACTGGACCGACGAAGGCCTGCTGCACGCGCTGCTCCCCGCCGCACCACCGTTGCTGATGGCGCTTCGCGAACGCCGTCTCTACAAACGCGTCGCACAATGGTCTGCGGCAGAACTCGGTGACGAAGCCGGCGAATGGATCGCATCCGACCGCACCCTCGCCGTCGCTGTCGAGGATCGCCTCGCACAAGAGCTCGGCCTCGCACCCGGCGAAGTGCTGCTCGACTATCCCGTCAAAACGCAGATGCTGGGCGTCGATCTCCCCGTGCTGCGGCGGAGCGGCGACGTCGAACATCTGACCAGTAGCGGGCTGGTGGGTGCACTCAACCTGCCGGCGCTCAGCGAGCAGCTGTATCACTCGGCTCGCTGGCTTCGCGTGTTTGCGGCACGGCGTCTGCCTGTGGATGTTTCGTCACTCTGGTCGCTCGTGACTTCCGATGCAGCCACCCTCCGCGCGGCGCTGGCCGATGGTCGACCGCTACTCACTCGATGACATGATCCACGTTGCTGCCCGTTTCGCACTGATTGCCGGCACCGCCTTCTGTGTCGCGGGATGTGATCGTGTCTTCGCCGTCACACCGGCGGAACGCGTCGGGTATCTGCGCGAGCTGGTCCGCGCGCGCACTGTGTCGCGCGACACACTGCCGATCGACGGCTGCTCGGTGACGCGATTCATGGATGGCGTTCCGGCATGGCGCGATTCACTCGTGGCCGCCGAGCGTGCGATGATCATGGACTCGACGCCCTGTCCCGCCGAGATCGAGCCGGTGCGCGGGCGATTCGTGCTGACGAGCTGGTATCGCAACTGGAGTGGCGAATACATCATTCGCGGCGCGACGTACCCGTGGGATCAGGGCTATCGCTTCACCGACGGAGTCTTTGTCGGACGCGAACAGAATGAGGATCAGGCGATGTTTGCCGGGAATGCTGAACCGCGACGCGCGAACGACACGCTGTCGAAAAATCCAGCGCAGCGCGATTCGATTCGTCGGGCCGGAATGATCACCGACACTCGCGCCGACTCCCTCCCACGCGACTCGTCACGCCGCTGACGGCGGTCGTTGCACGTAGCGCAGTGAACTATCGCGCGTTGCGCGAACGGCCGTGCGCTTCTGCCAGCGTTCGCCCGATCCCGCGATAAAACGCGGCGTCTTCTGTCTTCGATTCCGCATCCAGCGACATCGCAGTGCGTTCGAGCGCGAAGAGAATGTTGCCGAGGAACAGTTCCGCGATCTCACCGACGCGTTGCGGCTCGTCGTGCGGCTGGTCCTCTGAATCTTCGTCCTGCGGCGACATCGGGCTCAGCGCGCGGTCGCGATCTGGACGACGACGGCAGTGATGTTGTCGACGCCGCCGGCGCGATTCGCGTCCCAGAGCAGCGCATCGACCATCGGTCCTGGCGACTTTCGCGCGGTGAGGATCTTGAGCAATCCCTTGTCCTCGACCATGCCCGTCAGGCCATCGGTGGCCAGCAGATACAGATCACCATCGGCCAGCTCGCCTTCGTAGACAGTCGGTTCGACATCGGTCGCGACGCCCACACAGCGCGTGATCACGTTGCTGAACGGATGGTAGCGGGCCTGTTCCGGCGTCAGGTAGCCCGCGTCGACCTGCTCCTGCACGTAGGAATGATCGACCGTGATCTGCTCCAGCTCACCACCGCGCAGCCGGTACACGCGACTGTCGCCGACGTGGGCAATCATGTAGCGGCCATCACCCACAACCATGGTGGTGAGCGTGGTGCCCATGCCGTGTTTGTCCGGCTCCTCGATGGTGCGATTGAAGATGCGGCGATTCGCATCCAGCACCGCATCCGCCGCGACGGCCTTCAGTTCCGTGACGGGCAGGTGAGACGCGCGCAACGCCTCACTCATGATGTCCACCGCCATCGCACTCGCGACTTCGCCGGCCGCATGCCCACCCATGCCGTCAGCGACGACGTAGATGCCGCGGTCGGGGGTTGCTTCGGCGAGATAGGCGTCTTCGTTCCCGGTCCGGACCATCCCCACGTGCGTGTTCGCGGCGTGAATCAGCTGCATGACACCGCGGCAGGGAGCATCGAATCCGGTGTTTGCCCCGTGGCGCGTCGAGCGGCGCCTGCAGGGAGAACGAAGAGGGTTGAAAGGGTCATCGGTCGGGTGAAGCTAGGCCCGGTCGATGGGCCCGGCAAGCGCTACGGCCGGGCCCGCCTTTGCGTCATCCGTTGTCGTCGCCGTCTCACCGACCTGCAGACGCCACAGACGTTCGTACAACGCCTTCCGCGCCAGCAGAAACGCATGTGCTCCACGCTCGGCGACCATGCCGTGGTGCATCACGAGAATCTCGTCTGCTTCGACGATCGTGCTCAGTCTGTGCGCCACCGCAATCGTCGTGCGGCCTTGCATCAGCGTACCCAGCGCGGCCTGAATATCGGCCTCGCGCTCGCTGTCCACGGCACTCGTGGCTTCGTCCAGCAGCAGCAGATCGGGGTCACTCGCCAGCGCGCGCGAGAAGCTGAGCAGCTGTCGCTCGCCAACCGAGAGCGTCGCGCCACGCTCGCCCAGCTTCTGCGCATACCCCAGCGGCAGTCGCGCAATCACCTGATCGGCGCCGACGCGCGCGGCCGCGTCACGCACGGCCGCATCGTCGATCGGACTCGAAAGGCGGATGTTCGACGCCACGTCACCGGCGAACAGGAAAATGTCCTGCTGCACGTAGCCGATGCGTGAGCGCAGCTCGTCGAGCGACATCTCGCGCACGTCGCGGCCATCGAACAGGATGCGTCCGCGCTGCGGATCATAGAACCGGAGCAGCAGGCTGACGATGGTCGTCTTGCCAGCCCCAGTATGTCCGACCAGCGCGAGCGTTTCGCCCGGACGCACCGTGAAAGACACGCCGCGGAGCACCCAGTGCGTGGAGGCGTCATCGGTCGCGACGCCATCGCCGGTATCGTACGCGAACCAGACATCCTCGAAGGTCACCGTGACACCACGGTGGACGCGCGGCGCAGTGTTGGCCGGTAGCGCGCCGGTGTCCGGCACGGTCGCCGTTGTGTCCAGCAACGTGAAGATGCGCTCCGACGCGGCCATCGCCTGCTGCAGCGTGTTGAACTTGTCGCTCAGATCCTGCAGCGGCTGGAAGAAGCGGCGCACGAGCTGGAGGAATGCGGCCACCGTACCAACCGTGAGCAGTCCCGCATTCACACGGTGTGTCGCCGCCACGATCAGACTCGCCAGCGCCACCGTCGTGAGGATTTCGATCGCCGGGAAATACGCCGCGTAATACCGGATCGACGTCAGGTTCACGTCGAGATGGTCGCGATTGAGCGCATCGAATCGTTGTGCCTCACTCGCTTCGCGACTGAACAGCTGCACTACCTTCACACCCGTGATGCGTTCCTGCGCAAACGCGTTGATGCGTGCGAGCTTGCCGCGAATGTCACGATACGCAACGCGCACCTTCTTCTGAAAGATGCGACTCACCAGCCATACGAACGGCACAGTTGCGAATGCCGAGAGCGCGAGGTGCCAATCGGTGGTCAGCATCATCACCGCCATCGCCGCGAGCGCGAACAGATCGCCCAGACCTGCCACGACGCCGGCGGTGAAGAGTTCGTTCAGTGCCTCGACGTCACTGGTGACACGTGTGATGAGGCGACCCGCCGGATTTCGATCGAAGAAGCTGATACTCAACGTCTGCAGCTTCGCAAACAGTTCCGTCCGCAGGTCACGCATGACGCGTTGACCCAGCAGGCCGGTCAGCATCGTCTCGCCGTAGCTGCAGAAGAATTGCACGGCGAGTGATGCCGCGAGCGCGATGGTCGCCAGCCGCATGAAGCCGTAGTCGCGCGCGGGAATGGCCTGATCGATGACGCGCTGCGTGAGGTACGGACCCACGACAGCGGTCGTCCCTTCGAGTGCCAGCAGCAGCACCGCGCCGAGCACGATGGCGGTGTACGGGCGCACGTAAGCGAAGAGGCGGCGAACGAGACGGCGGTCGAGCACCGGCCGTACCTCGTCGTCATCCGGCGGGATCACGGGAGCAGTCATCTGTCTGCCATAACGCTACGCACTTCGAGTCGGTGTCGTGAGGCCCGACTCTGACTATCTTTGACGTGTGATCGACCGCATTACCATCCGCGGCGCGCGGCAACACAACCTCAAGGGCATCGACCTTGACTTGCCCAGGCGCGCCATCACCGTCATCACGGGACCGAGTGGTTCCGGCAAGTCGTCTCTCGCCTTCGACACGATCTACGCCGAAGGACAGCGCCGATATGTCGAGAGCCTCTCCGCCTACGCGCGCCAGTTTCTGGAGCGCATGGAGAAGCCGCGCGTCGATCGCATCGAAGGGCTCTCGCCCGCGGTTGCCATCGAGCAGAAGAATCCGACGCGATCATCCCGCTCCACCGTCGGCACCGCCACCGAGATCTACGATTACCTGCGCCTGCTCTGGGCTCGGGTCGGTCACACGTTTTGCGGCGTCTGTGGACGCGAGCTCAAGCCCGACACACCGCAGAGCATCGCCGATGCGGTGCGCACACTGCCGGAAGGCACACGATTCTCGGTCGTCTTTCCACTCACACACGCCGCATCGCTTGGCGCCGAGGCACTCGCGGAAGCGCTGCGCGTGAAAGGGTTTGTGCGCGTGGCACTCGATGGTGAGATCGTGCACGTCGACGACCTCGTTGCGTCGAAGCGCGACATCACGAAAGTGACACGCATCGATGTCGTCGCCGATCGATTGACGGTGAATGCCGAGGTCGGCGGACGTGTCGCGGACGCCGTCAGCACGGCGTTCGCTGAAGGCGACGGTGATTGTGCACTGCTCTTCCCCGACGCGGTGTCGTTACCGGCCGGACACGAGCCGCGCACACGCGTCGCCTACACCGAACGATTCGCCTGTCCCGACGATGGCACTCAGGCTCCGACACCATCGCCGCAGTTGTTCAGCTTCAACAATCCGCGCGGCGCCTGTGCAACCTGCAATGGCTTTGGCGCGACGCTCGAGTACGATGAATCGCTGATCGTGCCGTATCCCGACCGCTCGCTGCGCGACGGTGCGATTCATCCGTGGACGATGCCGCGCTACGAAGAGCCGCGCAAGAAACTCTACGAGATCGCCAAGCGCGACGGCATCTCGTGGACGGCGCCGTGGAAGTCACTGTCGGCCGAGCATCGCAAGTTCCTGCTGCGCGGCAAGACGAAGGGGTTCACCGGCATCTTCCCGTTCCTCAAAGCGCTCGAAGAGAAGCGCTACAAGCAGTACATCCGTGTGTTCCTGCGGCAGTATCAGTCGGCGCAGACCTGCGAAGAGTGCGGCGGTAGTCGACTCACTCGCGATGCGTTGAACGTACGCATCAACGGGCTGAACATCGCCGACGTGAGCGCAATGAGTGTCGATGCGCTCGATCAGTGGATCGACTCGCTGACGCTCTCGCCCTTCGAGACGCAGATCGCGGACACCGTGTTGCGTGAAGCGCGCGCGCGCGTGCGATTCCTGCGCGACGTGGGGCTGGGCTACCTGTCGATGGATCGCGCCGCGCGCACTCTGTCCGGTGGTGAAGCGCAACGCATCGCGCTCGCAAATTCACTCGGCTCGATGCTCGTCGACACACTCTACGTGCTCGATGAACCAAGCATCGGCCTGCATCCGCGTGACATGGACCGGTTGCTCGGCCTGCTCCGTCGTCTGCGTGATGCCGGCAACACGGTGATCGTCGTCGAACACGATCTGGAAGCCGTGCGCATGGCCGATTGGATGGTGGAGATCGGTCCAGGCAGTGGCGACAAGGGTGGCGAAGTGGTCTTCAGCGGACCACTCAGCGAAGCGTCGAAGAGTCCGCTCACGGGCCAATATCTGACCGGCGCCGTAACGATTCCGCTGCCGGAGAAACGTCGCGCTGCGGGGCCGCGCTGGCTCACGCTGACTGGTGTGAACGCGCACACGCTGAAAGACGTGACGATGAAGATCCCGGTCGGATGCTTCGTGTGTGTGACGGGCGTGTCCGGCAGCGGCAAGAGCACACTCGTACACGACGTGTTGTATCGCGCGCTCGAGACGCGTCTCACCGGTGAACATTCCGCCAAGCAGCATCTCGGCGAACTTGTCGGCAACGTCAAGTCACTGCTCGGCGCCGAACATTTCGACGATGTCGTGCTGATCGATCAGGAGCCCATCGGGCGCTCGCCGCGCTCGAATCCTGTCACGTACGTGAAGGCGTGGGATGAGATCCGTCGCATCTTCTCGCAGACACCGCTCTCGCGTCAACGCGGGTACGCGCCGGCGACATTCAGCTTCAACATGGCTGGCGGCCGATGCGAAACCTGTGAAGGTGCGGGCTACGTGGAAGTCGAGATGGTCTTCATGGCCGACGTGCTGGTGCCATGCGAGACGTGCAACGGTAAACGCTTCAAGCCCGATGTGTTGGAAGTGAAAGTGTGGGGAAAGAACATCGCCGATGTGCTCGAGATGACCATCGATGCGGCGACGCGACTGTTCCCCGGCGAGGATCGTCTGGCGGCGGCACTGTGGCAGCTGCAGCAAGTGGGACTTGGCTATCTGCACCTTGGCCAGCCGGCGACAACGCTGAGCGGCGGCGAAGCGCAGCGCATCAAGATTGCGCGCGAGCTTGCGACGTCGGCCAAGACCGCCGGGCGGAAGTTGTACATCATGGACGAACCGACGACCGGCCTGCATCTCGAGGACATCCGCAAGTTGTCGCGCGTGTTGCAGCGACTGGTGGATCAGGGGCACACGCTGATCGTGATCGAACACAATCTCGACGTGATCAAGCTGGCCGACTGGGTGATCGACATGGGCCCGGAAGGCGGCGTCGGTGGTGGCACCGTCGTGACGGT
>JANLPZ010000009.1:0-40712 GCA_031367535.1 Gemmatimonadaceae bacterium | reverse complement strand
CACCAACTAGCTGATAGGCCGCGAGCCCCTCTCCGAGCCGTAAACGTTTCCTCCAATCGTGATGCCACCACTGGAGCGTATGCGGTATTACCCGGCCGTTGGGCCGGCTATCCCCCACTCGAAGGCAGGTTGCTCACGTGTTACGCACCCGTTCGCCGGTGACGGATTGCTCCGCCCCCTCGACTTGCATGTGTTAAGCACGCCGCCAGCGTTCGTCCTGAGCCAGGATCAAACTCTCCAAGAAGAATTCAACCAGCTCTCGCGAACCGCTCACAACACCCATTACTGGACCATCATGAGACGGTCCGGAATCATTATCAAATCAGAGTTCAATCTCTCGCGCGGCCCTCTGCAGGCCGTCGCTCAAACGAGATCGCCTCGCACATTTGCTTCTCTCGATTCAATTTTCAATCAGCAGCCCCGCCGTTTCGGCGGGAGTCTCGAAGGATACCCGCTGAAGCAGGGCCCGTCAAGTCCCTCGCGACGTTTGGCTTGCCCGCTTTCGCGAGTTCGTGCCGCCCGTACAGCGAGGGGATGCGAAAGTAGGCGAAATCGAGCGCAGATGCAACCCTCGGCTCACCCAACATCACCGGCCCACGCGCGCCAATCGCCACACGCCACGCAGCATGTCCGAGGCGATGACACTGCCAGCTGACCCGTCCACACCCCACACGTAGGCGTCCGTCGCGAGACCACGCGCCAACGCGCGCCCCGAGAGCGTCAGATCGCACCGAGCGAGGGCATCCCTGGCCGTCGCCGCACAGGACGACAGCTCACCACGGACATCCACGGCCCACACACCAGCGTTGTAGTACGCGGCATACAGCATGCCCGACGCCTCATCGACGTAGAAGTTGTGCGTGCCTGCTCCCGCGACATGAAAAAAAGCGACCTCGCGCATCGCACTCCATGATGTGACATCCACCACGTGAACATCACCCACCGACGAACTGCCGACCGCGCCAGGGCCTTCTTCGCCAACGAACAGGTACTTCGCACCACTCACCGCATCGCGCGGCCAGAACACGTTGTGCACGCTGCCACCCTGCGTCATCACGCGACCGAGCAGGACCGGTGCCGACGGCGTTCCACCTTTACCGCCACCGCCGATGTCGTACGCTGCCACGCCGTCATTCCACTCGGCGGTGATCAGGATTCCGTCGCGCACGTGGACGTCGTGCACGAACGGCGCACCGAGCGCCTGCACCCATTTCTCGACAGGCGCCCGTGGATCGGTGATGTCGACAATGACGAGTTTCGCGCGCTCACCGTTGCGTGGATCGATGCACAGGAACGCGTACAGCCTGCCGTCGACACGAGAGACCTGCGCCGTATGCACGCCGTTGATGGTATTCGGTGTTTCATATCGCGCGATGAACTGCGGATGTGCGGCGTTCGTCACATCGTAGATGGCAATCGCGCCATGCGGTGATGGTTCGATCGCGACCACCAGCAGGTTGGCATCGGCGACGACCTGCACATCCCCGGTCGTGCCGGCATCTGCCACCTGTACGCTGTCGGTCAGCGTCGGTTCCGCTGCGGCCAGATCCCAGACGTAGATCATGTCACCGCGCGCACTGTTGCGTGTGCCCCATGTCGATGAATAGGCGTAGCGCGGTCCGACGCTGATCTCGGCGGTATATCGTGCCGAAACGATACCGTGTCCCAGCACGGTCAGATCCGCCACCGTTCGCGTGACCGGCACAACCGGCGTGACAGGTGAGTCATTGCCACCGCACGCAACGCACAGCGCCACGAGGCTGAGTGTGGCCGAGCCGATTCGGTGTCGCATCATGGGTCGTGTTCGGAAGTGGAATGCGCCATGCCCAGCATGGGATCGGTGGCCGAGCCGCCGACCGCCGCGCCATATCGTCCGGTGCGGGCGGACATCGCGCCGAGTGACAGACGAAGTCCCACGGTCAGGTACCACGCAACATCGGAACCACTGATGTTGCGTGGGTCGAGCAGGACCGGGCGAAGGCGAGGGCTCGATTGTGCACGCGAGACTTCACCGAAGAGCATGACACCCGCGTGCGGCAGAATCGCCAGATCCCGCGCACCGTTCAGCGTCGCGATCCTCCATCGTGTGACGCCCTGAATCAGCAGATGATTCGGCGGCCGCGAGATCCGGAATGGATCGAGGAGGCGTTCATCTTCGGGTCGCGTTGTTTGTTCGCCGCGCGCTGCGAACGACCAGTGCGCCCGGCGCCAGGACGCTTCGGCGAGCGTCGACGCATACGCGATGATTGAACGGCCTTTGTACGCCTCTTCCGTGCGCGCCCATTCGACGAGCGCGTACTGCATCAGCCGATGCGGCGGTGTCCAGCGCGCACTGACGCTGCGCTTCCGGTGATCGAGACCATCGGGCCGGATGAACTCCGGTGACCGCACCCGCGCCAGACTGCCCTGCACTTCGAGTTGCGCCGACGGCCAGAAGGTGAGCCGCTCCGCATGCGAGTCGGCGAATCGCTTCCACTGCGGCCCCGCGGTGGGCGACGCCGGTTCGTCGCCATTGAACAGCGCGGCTTCGAGCGCGATGTGTCGTGCGACGCGCACTGCGGAGATCACTTGCACGCGCTCCATCACCTGTGCGAGGTGATGATTGGCCGGAAATTTCGTGAATGGCCGCACCATTGGATCGTCCGTGCCGAACGGCACAAAACCGCGTCCGGCCGCCAGCGATGCCCCTGCGTTGCTGCGCCGCACGATGCCCGCCAGCATCACTTCATGCAGGAGCGTGTGGGGATGTCGCCGATCGATGAATCCCTCTCCCCAGATGCCGGCCACCGGTTCGCCGTCCGGCATCGACCAGCGTTCGAGGTTGAGCATCGCGGCAAGCTGCAGCCGCGACTCGAAGCGGGCGCTGCGCAGCGCGATCATCGGCTGCGTCACCAACGCGCCGGTCCGCGAACGATTGTGTACGGCTGGCGCGACACGCGTGACCAGCGCCGTCGCCATCGCCGACGCCGAGTCGCGCGCCACGCGCGCGTGTGCCTTCCCGTCATGCTCCTGCGCGTCGGCGCCGGACGGCACGCCGAGCGCGAAGAGCAGCAGTACCAGCATCGGCACGATTCGCTGACGGGCATTCATTCGCGGCAGGCTAGCACTCGGACATGGTGTGCGCAAAGCGCTGTCACATCGCACGCGAATCGTGGCACGGCAAAACATCGAAGCCCCCAAAAAAAACGGCGGCGATCATCATTGATGATCGCCGCCGTGCATGCTCCGAGTAGGACTCGAACCTACAACCTACTGATTAAGAGTCAGCTGCTCTACCATTGAGCTATCGGAGCTGATGTACTGCAAACGCGCCAGGAGGGAATCGAACCCCCGACCCGCAGCTTAGAAGGCTGCCGCTCTATCCAACTGAGCTACTGGCGCTTCGCTACTGCCGCACGTCGAGTGCTCGTGCGGAGCCACACAGATCGGGGCGGCCGGATTCGAACCGGCGACCTCCTGCTCCCAAAGCAGGCGCGCTACCGGACTACGCTACGCCCCGCACGAACCCCGAGAGTAACGGGATCGTCGAGTCTCGTCAACGGGCTGAAGCACCGGAATGCTCCGAGAAGACGTGCGCAAGCAGGCCATTGACCGCGCGAGCCCTGTGACTGACCTGCGCTTTCGCCTCGCGCGACGCGATCGCGAACGAGACACCGAGCTGCGTACTCACGAAGTACGGATCGTACCCGAAACCTCCGTCGCCGCGCGGCTCCGGCATGATCACACCAGCCGTTCGTCCATCAGCCGTGTGCTCGCGTGCTCCGTCTGCGAATGCCGCGACGCATGCGTAGTGCGCTGCCCATGGTGGCGCCCATCCACTGTTCCAACACGCGTCGAGCATCGCGTCGTTGTTCGCATCGTCTTCGGACGCGCCGGGGCGACGCGGATGACCTTCGTCAACGGCGAATCGGCGGCTGCGCACACCCGGTCGGCCGTTCAATGCGTCGATGCAGAGCCCCGAGTCGTCCGCGAGACATGGCATGCCGGTTCGCGCAGCGAAAAAGCGCGCTTTCGCCAATGCATTCTCCTCGAACGAGTCGAAGCACTCGATGCTGTCTTCCGCCGGATGGTATGCGATCCCGGCATCCTCGAGACCAATCGCACCGATGCCACGCGCGGCAAGCATCGGTGCGAGCTCTGTCAGTTTCCCATGATTGCGCGTCGCGATCAGCCACGGCACGCGTGCTACTCGCGTGGAGTCGAAAGCGCGCGCACCTGCGCGGCATCGAGCGCCGCGATGCCGGCGGTGGCCAACGCGAGCAGTGCGTCGAGTTCTGCGCGGTCGAACGTCGTGTGTTCACCGGTGCCCTGCACTTCGACGAATTTTCCGGTATCCACCATCACCACGTTCATGTCGACGCCGGCCCGCACATCCTCGGGATAGTCGAGGTCGAGCACGGGAAAGCCATCGACGAGACCGACGCTGACGGCAGCGACGCGATGCACCACCGGAGAAACGGTCAGACTGCCTTGCGCCATCAGCCACGAGAACGCGTCACTGACCGCAACACATGCGCCGGTGATCGCCGCCGTTCGTGTACCGCCGTCGGCGAGCAGTACGTCACAATCCACCTTGATCGTGCGTTCGCCAAAATCGAAGCCGCTCAGCATCGCGCGCACGCTGCGCCCGATCAGTCGTTGAATCTCCTGCGTGCGTCCGCCCACCTGTCCGCGCTCCCGCGACGTGCGGGTGCGCGTGGCGCGCGGCAGCATGGCGTATTCCGCGGTCAACCAGCCCTGTTTGCTGCCCTTGCGCCATCCCGGCACGCCTTCTTCGACGGTAGCGGTGCACAACACCTTGGTTTCGCCGAAGCTGATCAGGCACGAGCCTTCGGCGTATGGTGTGACCGCGCGCTCGATGGTCACGGGACGCATCTGGTTCAGCGCGCGATTGTACGAACGGACGAGGTCAGACATCGGGTGGTCCGGAGCGAAGTTTGGCGATCGTGGCCGTCGTGGAATGGCCCGGCGTGAGCGGAATGATCACGACCTCACCACCGCGCGCGCGCGTCTCCTGCGCGCCAACCACGGTGGACGGATCGTAGTCACCACCTTTCACGATCACATCGGGCTGCAGGAGTTCGATCAGGTCGAGCGGCGTGTCCTGCTCGAAGACCGCCACACAATCAACCATCGCGAGCGCAGCCAGCACATAGGCCCGGTCTGCAGCATTTCTGACGGGTCGCTCGGGGCCCTTGAGACGCTGCACCGACGCATCGCTGTTGACACCAACGATCAGGACGTCACCGCAGGCTCGCGCACCAAGCAGGACGTCGATATGGCCGGGATGCAGCAGGTCGAATACACCATTGGTGAAGACGACACGTCCGGATTGAGTTGCACGCCACGCGCGCGCGTCCGACCATGAACGGATGTGCTCGAGCGGTGACACTGCAGTCACTCCGTGCGCTCCACGCTGAAGCGATGTGTGACCGGCCGCGGTGAGACGGGAAACTTGATGGTGTCGGTGTAGGTGGCCATCAAACGGATCATACCGTCGCGTCGATCGACCGCGATGTCATATGCTGCATCAGGCAGCTCACCGATCGAATCGGCGGATGCGCGCATGCGTGTCTGAAGCCCCTCGTCTGTATCCGCCTTGGCGTGGAGCAACGTCTGTCGCATCGCATCCTCGTACTCGTACGCACGAAGGTAGACCTTGGCGGCGGGCCATCCGAAAACCACGGCGGCCGCGATCAGTGCGATTCCCATCAGACATCCGCCAGATCCACTGCCGCGGCGCATCACCATTGTGATTGGGCTCCCTCGATGACGTCATTGACGAGCTTCTCGATCGCGAGTCGCCGTCCGTTGCTTTCGTCGCGCTCGGCGTACTCGCCCTCGGCTGACATGCCTTTCCGCGACCAGAGCACCCGTCCGGCGACCTGATCGTAGATTTCGATGTCCACGGTGAGCTGAAGTTTGCGTCGCGCGGCGACAGACTGGGTGCGGTCTGACGAGAAGGCGATCGGGATGTCCGGTTCGTAACGTGTGATGATGCCGCGGACGACCGCGCTTGCCTTGCCCTCGGCCGCTTCCCGGACACCAAGGCGGGCGCGAAGCTCCCGTCTGAGCCGGGCCATGAACTCCTGCTGGAGTTCGGCGGACGGCGTCTGGTTGTCGAACGGGATGACCGCGACTGTGCGGACGCTCGGCGGCAAGCCACCACCTGCGAACCCATACACACACCCGCCGAGGCTGAGGGCACAGCCAATCAGCGCTGCGGTGAGCGCGATGCTACGGCTTCCAGATCGAGGCATCGAACGGTGCGACAGAGTCCACCCGCGTGATCGTGAGCGTGAGCTGCCGTCGGGTCGGCGCATGGAAGTAAACTAGCGAGCCGTCGGCCCGACGCTCGAGGCGATCGATGACTTTGGCACCCTCAGCGCGCTCGAGCCGGGAGATGCGACCGGCGGTGAGCGCAAGGCGCCAGCGCGGCGAGGGTCCGATTTCCGCCGTCAGCGAACTGTCCGAGCGCGCAACGAGCGTGTCCTTGCCAGGCGGAATCGAGAAACGGCCGAGGGCCGCCCACAGAAACGCTGGTGGCGGCAGCACGCGCATGAGCGCTTCAGGGGCATCGAGTCGCATGTTGTCGCCGATGACCCATGCCGCGCCGCTGCCAAGCCCTCCGGCTACGAACAGATCGATGCGCGCGGAATCCGGTGATGCGATACGCGCAGCACCTTCCCCTCGCACCTCGAGCTCCGCTTCCTGCAGCCGCCAGTTGAAAACGATTTTCTGATTGCGGCGCGACAGCTCGATCACCGGCAACGGCTCCGCGGTCGGGACAGGCGTGGCGTTGGCGAGTGGCGCGAGCTTCGGGGCGCAGCCGCTGAGGGCAGCCAGTCCGAGCGCTGAGAATATGAATTGGCGTGACGTCATCGAGGTACGGTCGAGATGTTCAGGATGGCATCGCCCTGTGTCAGTGCATCCATCGCCGCAAATCCCGCGACCACGGTGCCGAAGACAGTGTAGTGCCCATCAAGGTGCGGTTGCGGCGTCAGCGTGAGAAAAAACTGCGAGCCGCCGGTGTCGGGTCCGGCGAGTGCCATGCCGACGGCGCCCCGCACATACCCACTTCGGTTCAACTCATCGCGAATCGCGTAGCCGGGTCCGCCGCTGCCATCACCACGCGGATCACCACCCTGCGCCACGAACGCCGGCACAACGCGATGGAAGCGCAGGTTCCGGAAGTAGTCGGCGCGTGCAAGACGTGATAGGTGGTCGGATGTCATGGGCGCTCGTACCCCATCGAGCACGATCCGGACCGTTCCGTATGGCGTGGCGATGAGCAGCTCGGGCGGATGTCCTTCGAGACTCGGCGCGATGACGGTGCGCACGATACGCTCGTAGATCTCAGGCGCCGCCGGCACGAGGGCAGGTGGTATCGAACGTTTGACGCTGTCGGGCGCTGCGGCGCGTGCGCGCGCAAGCGAATCCGCTTTCCACGCAAGCGAATCCGGAGCCAGTGCCTGCAGTCTCTCTATCGCACCGACCTCTCTCGCACTCGCAATCAGCGAGCGACGCACCATTGCGGTAGAGTCAGCCCACCACGCGCTCCACAACGAGGACGTATCCGTCGCCACGGTGCCGATCGACTGCGCCATCGTGACGCGAACATTTTCGTCGTGTTCGAGCGGCCACGCGCGCATGAGCGGCTCGGCGGCACTACCGTGATAGCTGGCGAGGGAACGCACCGCCGAGATTCTCACATGTGGACTGCGGTCACGCAGCAGCGAGTCGAGCCGCGCGACATTTCGCGCCGAGTCAGCGGGTGGCTGCAGCGACGTCGCCAGCAGTCGCGCGCCGACATCGCGGATTCCCGCATTCGTGTCATGCGACGCAGACAGGGCAAAGGGTGCCCCAGTGCTACGGCGTGCGCGAGCGAACGCATATAGCGCGGCCCAGCGTTCGCCGGTCGAGGTGGCGCGAGCATATGCCGACGCAACAGCGGAATCCGGAAATGGCGTCCACTTGATCGCGACGCGCAGCAGAGTGGCACGCACAGCCGGCGCACGAACAGTTTCGAGCAGTCCGCCGAACTCTCCGCATCGCGCACCGAGTTCGCCAAGCGCCCACGCGGCTGCGTTGCCCACGCCGGGTCGCTGCATTGCGTCGCGCAGCGCACCACAGCTGAGCGAATCCGTGGCAAGTCCGAGTGCGAACGCGGCATCACTGGCAACCGACGAATCGCGCCCGGTCCGGAGCAGTCCGCGCAGCACAGCGTATCGTGCGGCGATACGATTGAGGCCGACGACGCGAACACCGGCGGCCCGCAGTGCCGTCACGCGTGACCTGAGCGCGGCATCGACGGCGATCGTGTCAGCAACGCGCATGTCGTGCGTGCGAAGCAGCGCCGCCCATACCGCGACGGTCGGCGCATCGAGCGAGTGCGCGGACTGGGCTGTGGCGGTGGACGCAGGCGTGGCAGTAAGAAGCGTCAGGCCAACACGGGCGAGGAGCCAGCGCGGCCGACGCGTATCGAGCACGCTGAGCTTACGCATCATCGAGTCCGAGCGTGGCGCGCAATTCTGCGGGCAATCGCGCAATACGACCCTCACGATCGAGGCCGACCAGTGTTGTGGTGGCCGTGACGAGCTTCGTCCCGCGCTCAGCGTGCGTGATCAAATAGGCGAAGGTCATCGAGCGGGACCGGATGTCGGTGAGTGTGGTCGTGACGCGAATGAGGTCATCGTATCGCGCCGGACCGTGATATCGCAGCGTGGCATCCGATACCGCGAGGCCGACACCGAGTTTCTCGATCTCTGCGTAGGATCGCCCGCAGCGACGGATCAGCTCCGTCCGGCCGACCTCACACCAGGCGAGGTAGTTGGCGTGATAGACGACGCCCATCTGGTCCGTCTCCGCATAGCGCACGCGCAGTTCGAGATCGCAGGTAAGTGCTGGAACGGCGAGAGACACAGGGCGCGATGTGGGTGGGGAGCGAGGCAGCGTGCGGCGAAGTTGGCGGTTGTCGATCCCTTTTGTCAAAGCGTGCTCGACGGACTAATCTCCGCGCGTGCTCTCGCTCCCCTGTTTTATCCTCTCCGACGCCCATGTCGGTGCTGCGCCAGCCGCGACGGCGGACGTACTGGTGGCATTCCTGCGACGTCTGCGCGGCGAGCCCGGCTCGCTGATACTCAATGGCGACATTCTCGACTTCTGGTTCGAGTGGCGCCGCTCCATGCCGACCTTCGCGCTGCCCGTGCTCAGTGCTCTGCGTGAATTGCGAGCGGCGGGAATGTCGATCACATGGATCGCCGGGAATCATGATTGCTGGGGCGGCGATGTCTTGCGCGACATCGTCGGCGTGACGTATCAGACCACACCGCTGCGCGTTCAGCTTGGTCCGTGGGATCTGCTGGTCGAACATGGCGACGGACTGCGCGGCGATGCGGATCGCGGATATCTCCGCGTGAAGCCGATCCTGCGGCATCCGCTGTCTGTGTGGGCCTTCAAACTCGTGCATCCCGACTTCGGCACGCGGCTCGCGCTGGGCACGTCGACAGCAAGTCGAGTGCACAGCGCGGAAGACAACGGCATTGGCCTGCGCGACATCGCCATCGAGCGCGTGATGGCTCCCGGCGGACCGAATGTGGTGGTGTTCGGGCATTCGCATGTCGCCGGGATCACGCGCGCACCGAACGGCGGTGTGTACGCCAACCCCGGCGGATGGGGTGATGTGCCGCGTTACCTGAAGCTCACCGACACACAGCTTCAACTGATCGAGCTGACGGCGTCAGGCGAAGACCGTTGTCTCGACGTGGTCGAGCACCGGTCCGATGAAGCGCTGCCCGACCCGACGAAAGGTGTCGGGCGCGTCAGTCGCGATGAATCGGTGCACGGGCGCGGCATCGATCGTTGACGTGGCAATTCCGCGTTCGTCGAGCGCGTCGCGAAGGGCGCTGGCGGTTTCCGCGGCGGAGTCGACCAACGTCACGTCGCGCCCGATGACATCCGCAATGATCGGTGCCAGCAAGGGATAGTGCGTGCAGCCCAGCACGAGTGTATCGACATGCGCGTCGCGCATCGGATGCAGATACGTCTCGGCGATCAATCGCGTGGCGGGATGATCGACCCAGCCTTCCTCGACCAGTGGCACGAACAGCGGACAGGCCGCGCCGAGAACCGTGGCATCGGGCACGAGTGCTGCGATCGCGCGATGGTACGCGCCGGAATTGATCGTGCCGGATGTGCCGATGACACCGATGTGCGCGTTGCGTGATGCGCGCACCGCGGCACGAGCGCCGGGTTGCACCACGCCGATCACTGGCACCGGACATTCGCGCTGCAGCACATCGAGTGCATGCGCGGTGGCGGTATTGCACGCGATGACAATGGCCTTGACGTCCTGTTCGAGCAGCCACGAGGCGATCTGTCGACTGTAACGCACCACCGTTTCAGGGCTCTTCGGACCATACGGCACACGCGCCGTGTCACCGACATAGACGACGCGTTCGTTCGGCAGCGCGTGCATGATTGCCGCGACAACGGTGAGCCCGCCGATACCGGAATCGAAGACACCGATCGGTGCATCGTTCACCAGCGGAACTGCGCTGCGATGCCAGTACCAGCGGGCGTATGCCGGATCGAGACGCGCGCCGGCAGATCCCAGAGATTCGCCGCGACGTAGGCGTCGGCACCGGCGAGCAGATGGTTGAACAGCAGTGCCGCGATCCAGTCCTCGAGATGCAGGCGGCGCGCGTTGATCAGTCCCTGCGTCACGGCCGGCACGCGCGTGACGGTTTCCCCGAGACTCGGATCACCGATCGTGATCGAGTCGAGTTGGCTCAGTGCTCTCGCGCGCTGCAGATCTGCGCGTGATTTCATGACCATGTAGATCGCGCCCACTTCCGCCGAGGAAAAAATCGTCGCAGCCGTCGAACGACGCAGCGCACTTTGGCCCCAGCCCGGCAGGGCGAGCGAGTGCAGGAAGGCCGCCTTCGGTGTGATGGGCGGCCGCAGCAGCGAATCGGGAATGCTGTTCGGCACGCGACGCGGCGCACGCCTGGTGGTATCCCGCACGACGGAGTCGCGTGGCGTGATGACCGGCGTGCGTTGCTGCGCACCGACGACCGGCACCACACCGCTGACGAGCACGACCACCGAGAACAGGCGCGTGACGAGTGACCGCAACGGCGTGACGCGCACCGTCACTCAGGCGTTCGGCAGGCGAACGATGGCTTCGATTTCGACGCGAACATCGCGCGGCAGCCCACGCACGGCGACCGTGCTGCGCGCCGGCCGGTTTTCACCGAAGTGCCGCGCATACACTTCATTCATCGCCTGGAAGTCGCTCATCTCCTGCAGGAACACCGTCGTCTTGACGACATCCTGCAGCGTCGCGCCCGCCGCTTCGCAGACAGCCGCGAGATTCTTCATGACCTGTTCTGCCTGTGCCGCGACGTCGCCGGGCACGATCGTCATCGTCGCAGGATCGAGTGCAATCTGCCCCGCGGTGAAGAGCAGGTTGTCGACGGCAACGGCCTGCGAATACGGGCCGATGGCGGCAGGAGCATGGGGAGTACTGATCACACGCTTGGACACGACGAATCCTCGGAAAATGGAGCGCTAGAACAATCCGATGGCGCGGCCTGCGCCATCCACACCGATGCGTGCCGCGGCGGGCACGACGGGAAGCCCCGGCATGGTCATGATATCACCGGCCTGAGCCACCACAAACCCGGCACCGGCCGCCGGGTAGACTTCGGAAATGTGTACGCGGAACCCGTGCGGCGCACCGAGCCGCCCCGGATCGTCACTGAATGAATACTGCGTCTTGGCGATACACACCGGTGTCCGCCCGAGCCCCTGCCGCTCGAGATCACGAATCGCCCGCTCCGCGCGCGGGGAGAAGTCGACGCCGTCGCCGCCGTATACACGAGCAACGAGCGTGCCGATCTTTTCGCGAATGCCGAGCGCGACGTCGTACATCGGCGCAAACTGCGCGTGCCCCTCGGCAATCACAGCCAGCACCTCGCTCGCCAGTGCTTCGCCGCCCGCGCCGCCGCGTGCCCAGACCTCGCACAGCGCACCACGCGCACCGCTCCGCTTCACGGCGTCCAGCACGCAGGCCAACTCCTCGTCACTGTCGCTCGTGAAACGATTCAGCGACACAACGACAGGGACGCCGAACTGCCGCACGTTGGCGATATGCCGCTCGAGATTGGCGAGTCCACGCTGTACCGCATCGACATCAGGTGTCGCCAGCGAGGTCTTCGACGCACCGCCGTGGAGCTTGAGCGCGCGTACAGTCGCGACGATCACAGCGACCGCCGGCGAAAGCCCGCCAATGCGGGCCTTGATATCGAAGAATTTTTCGGCGCCCAGATCGGAACCGAAGCCGGCCTCGGTCACGACGACATCGCCGAGTGCGAGCGCCGACCGTGTCGCCATCAGCGAGTTGCAGCCGTGCGCGATGTTGGCGAAGGGCCCGCAGTGCACGAGCGCCGGCCCGCCTTCGGCCGTCTGCACCAGGTTGGGACGCAGCGCATCACGCAGCAGGAGTGCCATCGCGCCCGCCGCATCCAGCTCGCCTGCCGTGACGAAGCGCCCATCGTGCGTGCTGCCGATCACGATGCGCGAGAGACGCACCAGCAGATCATCGAGATCGCTGGCGAGGGCCATGATCGCCATCACTTCGCTGGCCGGCACAATGATGAAACGCTCCTCGCGCGGCACACCGTTCGTGGCACCACCGAGACCGATCAGGCACTTCCGCAGCGCACGGTCGTTCATGTCGATCGTGCGCGGCCAGGTGATCCGACGCGGATCGATGTTGAGCGCGTTGCCCTGCTGCAGATGATTGTCGAGCAGCGCCGAGAGCAGCGCGTGTGCACTCGCGATGGCGTGAAAGTCGCCCGTGAAGTGCAGGTTGATGTCTTCCATCGGCAGCACCTGCGCATACCCGCCGCCGGCCGCCCCGCCCTTCACCCCGAAGACGGGGCCGAGACTTGGTTCGCGCAAACAGAGTACGACATTCGTGCCCATGCGGCGCAAGGCCTGCGCGAGACCCACCGATGTTGTCGTTTTCCCTTCGCCAGCGGCCGTGGGATGAATCGCCGTGACGAGGACCAGCTTTCCCTTTACAGGTCGCTGTGCAACCTCGAGCGGAAGTTTCGCTTTGTATCGGCCGTACAGATCGATCTCGTCCTCATTCAGGCCGAGTTCAGCAGCGACGTCACGAATCGGCCGAAGCGTGATGGACTGCGCAATTTCGAGATCGGTCGGCATCGATCAGTTCGACGATGAAGGGAGGTCGAGCCGGAAGCACCGGATCGCGTTGGCGGCGGTGAGTTCGGCGAGTGCCCGCGTCGTCGTACCGCGCACGATCGCAAGTCGCTCGACGGTGTTCAGCAGGAATGCCGATTCGTTGCGCTTGCCGCGATGCGGGACTGGTGCGAGATACGGCGCATCGGTTTCCACGAGAAACTGCGCGTCAGGCACGGCCGTCACGACATCGTCACGTTCCCACGTCTTGAACGTCGCGATGCCGCTGATGGAGATGTACCAGCCGATATCGATTGCGGCCTGTGCCAGCGCCGGCGAACCGGTGAAACAGTGCAGCACGCCCACGACGCCGCGTGCAGCGGCCGTCCGCATCAGGCGCTCGGTGTCGTCCTCGGCGAGTCGGGTGTGCACGACGACGGGCAGGCCGGTATCCGCGGCGATGTCGAGCTGCGTCTGAAAGGCGACCAGCTGCTGATCACGCGGACTGTGATCGTAGTAGTAGTCGAGACCACATTCGCCGATGGCCACCGCACCATCCGCCACCAGCGCACGAATCACGGACGTGTCACGCTCGACATCGAACGTGTGGGCCTCGTGCGGATGCACGCCCGCCGTGAACGACAGCCGTCGCGGGTCGGTGTGCGCGAGATCGCGCGCCGCCGTGGTGGTATCGCCAATCACGACGACATGCGAGAGACCGGCGTCCCATGCGCGCTGCAATGCCGCGCTCCGATCAGCATCGAATTTCTCGCTGGCAAAGTGTGCGTGACTGTCGATCAGCACATGATGCCCGCAACGACAAAACCGCCGCGGGAGGCGGCGGTCTGTCCAGACATCGTGAGACGAGCCGCAGCAATCACCGTGTTGCGACGGCGCCCGGGCGCTTCGAGCCGGTGTCTGCGCGCGCCGCCGCATTGCTGGCGGCCTTACGCGGGAATTTCTGCTCGATCCAGAGCAGCACGGGCGACGCCACGTAGATGGAGCTGAACGTGGCAACGAAGATACCGAAGGTCATGACCCACGCAAACGGGCGGATCACTTCTCCAGCAAAGAACAGCAGCGCAATGGATGCCGAGAACGTCGTTGCGTGCGTCATGATCGACCGCGGCAGCGTGTCGTTGATCGAGCGATTGAGCACGTTGTAGAGCGTTTCCTTGCCAGACGTCTTCAGGTTCTCACGGACGCGATCGAAGATGATGATCGTGTCGTTGCTGGAATAGCCGAGCAGCGTGAGGATCGCGGCCACAACCGTGAGCGACACCTCGAGGTGCATGATCTTGACGAACGCGATTGTGACCAGCACGTCGTGCAGCGTGGAAACGACCGCCGCGACACCGAACCGCCATTCGAAGCGGAACGCGAGATAGATCAGCGTCGCAAGCGAGACGAGCACCATCGCGAGCCACGCCTTGCGACTGAGTTCCTCTCCGACCTTGGGGCCGATCGACTCGGTCCGCACGATCGAGTACGTCGACGCGCCGAGGGACCTCGAGAGTGCGGCACGAATGTCATCCTCGACCTTGCCGGCACCAGCCGCCTGCTGACTGACGAGCGCCTTGTCCTGCGCGCGGATCGTGAACTCATCGGCGCCGCCATACTGCTGGACTTCGGCACCCTTGATGTTCGCTCCATCCAGCGCAGACCGGATCTTCCCGGCGTCCGTCGGCTGCTTGAACTTGAGTTGCACCAGTGTGCCGCCAGTGAACTCCACCGAGTAGTTCACTCCGCCCGTGACGGCGAATGACGCCACACCGAGCAGCATGAAGGCGCCGGTCGCAATGGCCGCAACCTTCCACCATTTGATGAAGTCGTACTTCGTGTCATGAAAGATTCGCAGCATCAGATGCTCAATGGCTTCGTGCCGCCAGTGCGGTCAAGCCAGACAAGGAGAAGGGTGCGCGTCACGAAGATGGCCGTGAAGAGCGAGGCTGCGACGCCGACCACCAGTGTCACGGCAAAGCCACGCACCGGTCCCGTGCCGTACTGATAGAGTACCGCGCCCGAGAGGATCGTCGCCACGCTGGTGTCCACGATTGCCGTCAGTGCGTGCTTGAATCCTTCGTCGATCGAGAGACGCGCCGACTTCCCGCGATCCATCTCTTCACGGATACGCTCGAAAATCAGCACGTTCGCATCTACCGCGATACCGACACCGAGCACGAGTCCGGCGAGGCCAGGCAGTGTCAGCGTGGCGCCGAATCCGGCAAGGGCGGCGAGCGTGAAGAAGATGTAGAGCGCCAGTGCGACAACGGCGATCGCACCGCTGAAGCGGTAATAGCCGACCATGATGATGATGACCATCAGGATCGCGATACCGAACGCCAGCTTGCCCTTGTCGATCGAGTCCTGACCGAGGCTGGCACCGATGTTCCGGATCTCGGCAACCTTGAGTGGGACCGGCAATGCGCCGGCACGCAGCACGAGAGCGAGATCCTGCGCTTCCTGCAGTCCCGCCCCACCGAGCGTGATCTGGCCGTTGCGACCGATCGCGCTGTTGATGGTCGGTGCCGTCATGACGCGATCGTCGAGCACGACGGCCATGTTGTCGCGAATGTGACGACCCGTCTCGCGACGGAAGATGCGACCACCTTCGGCATTGAACTCGAACTCGACGATGTAGCCGGGTTCGAGCTGATTGCGATTCGGCTTCGCATCGGTGAGATACTCACCAGTGATGATCGGCTTGCTGTCCAGCACATACAATGCGCGGTACGCCGGCTGACCTTGTGCGCCACCGAGCGTATCGGCGCCGAATCGAACCACCTTGCCCGGTGCAATGGCAGCACGCACGACGGAATCGGCGAGATATCGCGTGACACGCGACACGTCGGATTCCTTCACGTAGTACTGACCGGGCATCTGCCCCGGCTGCACAAGCTTCGTGAGCGGACCGTTCGCGTCCTTCTTCGCACTGTCGGCCACTGCGGCCGCCTTGGCCGTGGAGTCGGCGCCCTTCTTCGCGGAATCCGGCTTTGCCTTCTTCGACGTGTCGCCACTCAGCAGACCACTCAGCGGTGCGGCAGCGGAAGGTCCGGCCGGCGCGACAGTTGCCGCAGAGGCAACGTCGAGATGCTGCGAACGAATCGCGGCGTCCATGCGCGGCAGCGACTTCTCGAGCGCGTTCGTTTCGTCGGTGATCTGGAATTGCAGGAATGCAGACTTCTGCACGACATCCTGCGCACGCTGCTGATCGTCGATGCCAGGCAGTTCGACAATGATGCGATCATCACCCGCTTGTTGCACCACCGGCTCGGACACGCCGAACTGGTCGATGCGATTGCGGACGGTCTTCAGCGCTCGGCCAAGCGCATCCTTCTTGTCGGCAACTGCACCTTTGCTCTCGTCGATCTCGAGTGCGAGGTGCATGCCGCCCTGCAGGTCGAGACCATACTTCAGCGGCCATTGGCGCCTGGTGGTATCGAGCGTTGAGCCGTCAGGCCTCTTTTCCTTCACCGGAGTCTGGCGAGGAAAGAGGGCGAAAACCGAAAGCGCGATAGCGGCGGCAATCAGCAGGAGGCGGGACCGCAGACTGTTCATGCCCTGCAGCGGAAGAAGGAAGGGACTGCGCTGTACGGATAGCCGAGTAAGCTAGCCGGTTCAGCCGAACTGGGTCAACGCAGTCCGGGCTGCTAACTGGTCGGCGGCCAACTGTTGGGTCAGTTCCGCGAGGCCATTGAAGCGGCGAATCGCGCGGAGCGGTGCGACCAGGTCGATTCGGACACTCTGACCGTAGAGGTCGCCGCTGAAGTCAAAAAGGTGCGCCTCAACCGTTTGCCGGGCGTCCGCCACCGTCGGGCGGGCCCCGAGATTCATCATCGCGCCATACGCGCCGCCGGCCGTCTGGACAACCGCGGCGTACACCCCCGCCGGCGGCAGCAGTTTGCGACTGTGCGGCGTGCCGAGGTTGATGGTCGGATATCCGATCGTGCGGCCGCGCTGATCGCCCCGTTGCACGACGCCCGACAGCGAATAGCGGCGTCCCAGTCCACGGCGCGCGGTTTCGAGATCGCCGTCGGCTATCGCGGTCCGGATAGTCGACGAGGACACCACGGTGCCGTCCGGCAGACTGACTGGCGTGACTTGCTCGACCGCGAAGCCATCCGACTGCCCGAGCGCCATCAGCTGCTCGCGCCCTCCGGCGCGGTCTCGGCCGAATCCGTGGTCATGGCCGATCAACAGCGCTTCCATGCGATATCGCGGACGCAGGATACGTCGAACAAACTCCGCTGCCGTCAGTGATGCGAGATCGCGCGTAAACGGCACGATGGCGCAGTAGTCGATGCCGATGGTGGCGAGGGCCTCGAACTTTTCCATGCCGGGCGTCAGCAGCATCGGCACGGAGCTCGGTCGCACGACTTCATTCGGGTGCGGTGCGAAGGTCACCAGCACACTCGCCATGTCGCGCACTTTCGCGAGTGCGACGAGCCGTTGCAACACGTCGAGATGCCCCAGGTGCACACCGTCAAACGTGCCGACAGTGACGGCACTTCTCTTCGCGGTCGCCGGCAGACCGGACGACGATGCGCTATCACGCATCGCGCATCACCACACGCGGCTGCCAGCGATCGTTGATGCGTTCGCCGAGTGCAATCAGGCCGCCATGCTCCGCCGCCACGAGCGCGACGTGTGAGGTGATTGCGATCGGCTCTTCAGTGATGGCGATGTCGAGGCCGCGACGGATGCGATGGACTTCGTCGTGTGTCAGCGCGACGTGCGGCAGATGCGGAACCGCATCGAGCGGTGATCGAAGCGCAGGCGCATCGTCGCGCAGTGCCGTCGCGAGCTGTGCGGCATGGACGGAGAACGCGCCGGCGCTCGTGCGACGCAATGCCGACACGTGCGCGGCACTTCCGACCAGCCGACCGAGATCGCGCGCGAGCGAACGGATGTACGTGCCACCGCCGCATGTGATGCACACATCACAGGCGTCGCCGCGCCACGCGATCAGTTCCCACGCGTGGACCGTGATCGACACCGGCTTGAGCTCGAGTGCCACACCGGCGCGCGCCGCTTCGTACGCTCGCTGTCCATCGACGCGCTTGGCAGAGTAGGCCGGTGGAACCTGTTCGATGCGTCCGGTCAGCTGGGGCAACGCAGTGCGCACGGCATGCTCATCGGGTGGCGCCGCTTCGCGCGTCACGGCGCCGAGCAGATCCTCCGTGTCGGTCTCGCTGCCGAACTGAATCGTCGCCTCGTACACCTTCGGCTCACCGGGGATGTACGGCAGCAGTCGCGTGGCGCGGCCGGTGAGGAGCACAAGCAGTCCGGTCGCGAACGGGTCGAGCGTTCCCGCGTGGCCGATCCGCTTTTCACCGAGTGCACGACGCGCCATCAGCACGGCGTCGTGTGAAGAGATGCCAGCCGGCTTGTCGAGCAGCAGCAGTCCGTCAGTCGTCGCGGTGTTCATCGTCGCCTGAATTCTCGACGGATGTGTCGGTAGTGCCGACATCCGCGGCAGGCGTCTTGATCTGCGCGAGCAACGTTTCGATGCGCGCCGCGTACGCCACACTTTCATCGACCTTGAACAGGATTTCCGGCGCGGCACGGAGGCGAAGCGCACGCCCGATCGGCCCGCGCAGCTGCGGTGCGAGGTCGACCAGTCCTTCGCGCGCCGTGGCCTTGGCCTGATCGTCGCCGAGAATGCTGACGAAAACCTTGGCGGTGCGGAGATCACGCGACACTTCGCAGCCCGTCACCGTGACGAAGGCGGCCGTGATGCGCGGATCCTTCGCGTCACGTGACAACGCACGCGCCACCTCTTCCTGTATTGCTGCGGCCACCCGGTCGGGGCGGCGTTCATTTCCAGCCATCAGACTCTCCTTTGCGTGCAGGGCCGCGCGAGCGGTCCACTGACGCAGTGGCCCCCACAGCGCTGGTGCACCGAGGGGGCCACGAAAAAGATCATGCGCCTCAGAGTGTGCGCGCGATTTCCTCGGTGCGGAAGCATTCGAGCACGTCGCCGACCTTGATGTCGTTGAAGTTCTCGATTGCGATGCCGCACTCGTAGCCTTCCTTCACTTCCTTCACGTCGTCCTTGAAGCGACGCAGTGACGAGATGCTGCCCTCGTACACTTCGACACCGTCTCGGATCACACGCATCTTGCCCTGGCGATTCATCATGCCGTTGCGGACCATGCAGCCGGCAATTGCACCGAGCTTCGGCACCTTGAACACTTCGCGCACTTCGGCCTCGCCGAAGATGACTTCGCGCTGTTCCGGACGAAGCATGCCTTCGAGCGCGGACTTCACGTCGGAGACGGCTTCGTAGATGATGCGATAGAGCTTGATGTCCACGCCTTCACGTTCTGCCGCCGAGCGCGCCTTGTTGTCCGGGCGCACATGGAAGCCGACGATGATTGCGCCAGCGGCCTTCGCGAGCAGGATATCGCTCTCGGAAATCGCGCCGACACCGCGCGAGATGACCTCGACCTGCACTTCGGCATTCGAGAGCTGCTGCAGTGCGTCGGCGAGCGCTTCCGCCGGTCCGCCCTGGTCAGCCTTGATGAGCATCTTGAGCGTGCGCTTCTCACCCGATGACGCGGCGGCCATGAAGTCGGCCAGCGATACCGAGGACTTGGTCGTGCGACGGCTGCGCGCTTCGCGCTCGAGGCGCTCACGACGCTGTGCGATCTCACGTGCTTCAGCGGCATCCTCGACGACGACGAACTGATCGCCGGCCATCGGAACACCGGTCATGCCGAGCACCTGCACCGGGATCGCCGGGCCGGCAGACTTCACGACCTTGCCACGTTCATCGAGCAGCGCGCGTACACGGCCGGAGAACACGCCGCAGATGAAGTCATCACCGACGCGCAGCGTGCCGTTCTGAATCAGTACGGTTGCGACCGGACCCTTGCCCGGATCGAGCTGTGCTTCGACCACGGCACCCTGCGCGCGACGCGCCGGGTTGGCCTTGAGATCGAGGATTTCCGCCTGCAGCAGGATCTGATCGAGCAGCTGCTCGACATTGGTGCCCTTCTTCGCCGAAATGTCGCTGGCGAGTACAGATCCACCGAAGTCTTCGAGCACGACGTTCTGCTGCAGCAGGTCCTGACGGACCTTGGCCGCATCCGCGCCCGGCGCGTCGATCTTGTTGATCGCGACGACCAGCGGCACGCCAGCGTTCCGTGCGTGCGAAATGGCTTCGATGGTCTGCGGCATCACCTTGTCGTCGGCGGCAACCACCAGCACGACGATGTCGGTGACCTGCGCACCGCGCGCACGCATGGCCGTGAAGGCTTCGTGACCCGGCGTGTCGAGGAAGGTGATCGTCTTGCCACCGGCGAGCGTGACGTGGTATGCGCCGATGTGCTGCGTGATACCACCGGCTTCACCAGCGACGACGTTCGCCTTGCGGATGTAGTCGAGCAGCGACGTCTTGCCGTGGTCAACGTGACCCATGATCGTGACGACCGGCGGACGCGACACGAGGTCTTCCGCAGCATCGACAATCTTGTCCGCTTCTTCCTCGACGGCGTATTCCTCTTCCTTCACGGCCTGGAAGCCGAACTCGCCGGCGATCAGCTCGATCTGGTCGAAGTCGAGACGCTGGTTGATGGTGACCATCAACCCGAGATGCTTGAATGCGAAGCCGACGATTTCTGTCGCGGCTACCTTCAGGATCTGCGCGAGTTCCGAGACCGTGATGAATTCATTGACGCGCACAGTTGTGCGCTCACGCTCGGCGGCTGCCGCGCGGAACGCCTCGAGCTCTTCGCGCGATGCGGAATCATCGAAGCGACGACCGCGGCGCGCAGGACCGCGCAGCGCCGACATCGTCTTCGAGATGTTCGCATCGACGGCGGCCTGATCGACCGAACCGCGCTTGCCCTTCTTGCCGCCACCACGACGCGGATCACCACCAGCGCGCGGCGCCGTGCTGCCGGCTCCAGGTGCACCGCCGCCCGGACGCGCAGCACCGCCTCCCGGGGGACGTACTGCAGGACCGCCGAACGACGGCGTCGCCGACGCCACCGGGCGCGGGCCGTTGAAGCTTCCGCCACCCTGACCCGGTCGTCCGCGCGGCGGCAGACCCGCACCGGCGGCGCGAGGACGATCGGGTAATCCGGCCGAGGCCGGACGAAGCGGCGGACGTGATGAATTGCCACCAGCACTCTGTGTGCTGGGCGACGCACTGGCGTACGGCGTCGGCATCGGCGGCTGCGTCGGTGACGCGCTCGCCACCGGGGCCGGACGCGCCGGTGGTGCATCCGGCGTCGGTGTCGTTGCAACACCATCGGCAGCGTGCGACGGCTCGCTCGACTCGATGACGGCCGGCGCCACGACTTCGACAGGCGCAGGCGGCGCTGCAGCAGCGATGGCGGCCGCGTGCACTGCTTCGGCGGCCTCGCGCGCCTCAGTTTCGGCGGCGGCGACGGCGTCGTGAATGGCCTGCTGGGCGGCGACGTCGGCCGCCTTGCGGCGACGAACGGCGGGTGCGCCGGCTTCTGGCTCCGCCGACTCGGCAGCGACCGCGGGTGCGTCGGTGACCGGTTGTGCCGCGGGTACCGCAGCGCCTTTCCGGCGACGGGCAGCCGCAGGCGCAGGTGCCGCAGCCTTGGCCTGTCGGGCGCGCTTCTCGCGCTCCCATCGGGCCCGGATCCGTGACACCTGATCATCAGTCAGCCCGCTCTGCGGGCTCAGCACCGGCACGTCCATCGAGCGCAACATGGCAATTACTTCGTCCACGTTGATCTCGAACTCACCGGCCATATCCACGACGCGCAACTTGCTCAAGCACAGCCTCCGAAAGTCACTCCGAGCGCCCGGTGTCGAGCCCGATGGCTCGAACGCCCCGCGCCAACCCTGCGTCAGTAATGCCCACCGCCGCAGTCTGCTCGCGCCCCACAGCGGCGCCCAACTCGTCCGCCGACATCACCTCGATAACGTCGATGCCCTTCGCCTTCAACAACGGCAGCACCTTTTCACGACTGTGCCGAGACGCATCGTGCGCCACAACGGCGAGAAACATCGTGCCTTTCTTCACTTCCACACGCACCTGCTCCACACCGACAACCACCAGCCGTCCGCGATATCCCAGTCCAAGCAGCGCGGCCAGCTTACGCGTCGCGGCCGGATCGCTCAGGCCTGTGCTCCGCCGGGTGTGCCGCCTTCCTCGGTGGCATCATCGGTGGTCAACTCATCGAGGATGCCCATGATCCGGTCAGCTTCGGCCGGAGCAATGCCTGGCAGCTTGAGGAAATCGCCGCGCTCGAGATCAATAATATCGTTGAGTGTGCGATATCCGCCCGCCTCCAGCACTGCGACCGTCGCCATGGAGAGGCCTTCGAGCGCGGATAGCGGCACGTCGGCCACCGGCTCCTCAGGCAGCGGCGCGAAGCCCGGGCCACCCTCAGTGCGCTCGACCCACTCCCGGCTCGAGTACAGGTCGATCTTCCAGCCCGTCAGCTCGGATGCCAGGCGCACGTTCTGCCCGTTGCGACCGATGGCCAGCGAGAGCTGATCCTCGTCCACAACGGCCTGAATCGTCTTCGTCGCCGGATCGCTGAACACGCGCGCGACCTTGGCCGGCGCGAGCGCCAGCTTCGCGAAGCGTTCCGGATCGGCCGACCATGGCACGATGTCGATGCGCTCACCGCCGAGTTCATTCACAACGGCCTGTACGCGCGCGCCCTTCAGACCGACGCAGGCGCCGACCGGATCGATCGCATCATCACGCGAGAATACTGCGATCTTGGTGCGGCTGCCGACTTCGCGCGCCGCGGCGCGAATCTCGACCACCGCCTGTTGAATTTCAGGCACTTCGAGCTTGAAGAGCGCCTGCACGAACAACGGATCGGAGCGCGAGAAGACCAGGCGTGGCCCCTTCGGCGTGTCCTCGACCTTCTTCAGCACCGCACGGATCGTTTCACCCTGATGGTAGTGCTCGCGATGATTCTGTTCGCGATACGGAATGATCGCTTCCGCTTCACGGTGGCGGTTCAGCATGAGCACCAGCTTGCCGCGCTCGATCTGCTGCACTTCTCCTGAGAAGAGGTCGCCGACGCGTCCCGAGAACTCGTCCTTGATCTTCGTGCGTTCGCCTTCGCGCACACGCTGCAGGATGCGCTGCTTGGCGGCCTGCACGGCGGTGCGTCCGAATTCGGCGAATTCGATCGGCGTTTCCATCACGTCGCCGACCTCGAAGCTTTCGTCGAGGAAACGCGCTTCCTCGAGTGTGACTTCGCGGACGGGATCCGTGACTTCAGCCGACACCGTGCGCAGGCGCACAATGCGGATTTCGCCCTTGGTCTCGTCGATTTCGACTTCCGCATCAACAGTCGGCCCGTACTTCCGGCCGAGCGCCGCCAGAATGCCATCCTGCAATAGCGCACGCAACTCCTCGCGATCCATCTGCTTGGAGTTGGTGAGTTCCTTGATTGCGTTCAGAATATCCATCGCGATCGCCTCTGGCCTTCTATCGATTCCAGGTGACAACCAGCCGCGCGGTTTTCACGTCGGCGAGTGCCACCCGATGTTCTGTGCCTTGATCATCCTGTACCACACCCGTCTCGACGTCGGCGTTCTCGTCGATGCCCATCAACAGCCCTTCCACGCGACTGCCGACGAGCGCGCCGCTCGTGACGGCAACTCGCCGTCCGGCGAACCGCCGCCAATCCGCTGCATGCCGAAGCGGGCGATCCATGCCCGGCGACGACACCTCCAACCTGTACGTTTCCGCCACCAGACCACTGCCATCGAGAACGGCTTCGATCGCGCGCGAGACCACGGCACAATCGTCGATGGTGACCTTGGCGCCGTCGGGACGGTCAATGCGCACTTCAAGCAACGGCCGGTTACGGGTGCCGCCGCCAGTGAGCGAGAAGAGCTCGAAGCCCGCCTGCGACACTGCCGATTCGACCACCTGCTGCACAGCTGCTGCGATGGGTGCCGCCACGTTCCCGACCTCTCACACGCGAACTTACAGAAACAAAAAAGTGCGGGGAGGCCCCCACACTTTACAGTGTAGTACCGAATTGCTTCACAGATGATAACCGTGTGGACAGGTGCGTTCAAGCACCTGTCATGTCGTCACTTGCGGCGATCGGGCGCGATCAGCACGCCCAGCTGCCGGCCACTGTCTCCGGCCCGATGCGAAAAGAGCCGCGTGTTGTGACAACGCGTGCACCACTCGCTGATCGAAATCTCCCGCACTCCAAGCGCCCGGGCACGGTCGGCGATGCTGCCGCGCAGATCGACGGTTGCCGGCCCTGCTACTGCCAAACCAGTAATAGCCGAATAGACGTCTGGGCTGACCTCGTAGCAGGCGCCACAGATGGACGGTCCGAGATGAATCCGAAGGCTTCCCGGTCCGAATCCGGACCGACCGAACCAGCGGATCGTGCGCTCCGTGATCCCGGCCACGGTGCCGCGCCATCCGGAATGCAGGACCGCCGCGGCGCCCGACGGATGCGCCACGAAGACCGGCACACAATCCGCGATCGTGACGGCAGCAGCCAGGCCGCTATCGAGCCAGGTATGCCCGTCGGCGCCATCCACACGCAGCCACCCTCGCCAGCCGGCCTCATGTACAATGAAGTCCGCGCCGTGCACCTGCGTCGCGCTGGCGAACCGTGGCGCGCCAAGGTCGGCAGCTGCTCCAACCAGACCATTCCAGCGGCCCAGCAGATCCGCCGCCGGCTCGGTGCAAGGCGAACCGAACGTTCCTGCGTCGCGCGACGTCGTGAACGCCCGCAGCCCCCAGTCATCGAAATCGGGGATGCTGAGGTGCGGCGGGAGACTCACCCTTCGATGCGCGTGATCTTCGCGCCGAGGGCGTTCAGCCGTTCATCGATGCGTTCGTAGCCGCGTTCGATCTGCCCGACATTCATGATCGTGCTGGTGCCGGTAGCGCAGAGCGCGGCGAGCAGCATCGCCATACCCGCGCGGATGTCGGGACTCTCCACGTTGCCAGCGCGCAGCTGCGATGGCCCGGAGACCAGTGCGCGATGCGGATCGCACAACACGATGCGCGCACCCATCGAGATCAACTTGTCGACGAAGAACATTCGCGACTCGAACATCTTCTCGTGCATCAGGATCAGGCCTTCGCACTGCGTGGCGGTGACGATCGCAATCGACATCACATCGGCCGGAAATGCGGGCCACGGCTGATCCTCGAGCTTCGGCACGTGTCCACCAAGGTCGTCGCGAATACGGCGCGACTGTTCCTTCGGCACGATCAGATCCTTGCCGTCGATGATGCACGAAATGCCGAGTCGCTCGAAACCCATCAGGATGGAGCGCAGATGTTCGACACCGGCATCGGCGATGCGCAATTCGGAACGGGTGACAGCCGCAAGGCCGATGAAGCTGCCGACTTCGATGTGATCGGGACCAATCCGATGTGTGCACCCATGCAGGCGATCGACCCCGTGCACGGTCAGCGTGTTGGTACCGATGCCTTCAATCTGTGCGCCCATGCCGACGAGGAAGTGCGCAAGATCCTGCACGTGCGGTTCGCTGGCGGCGTTGCGGAAAATCGTCGTGCCTTTGGCGAGTGCTGCGGCGCACATCGCATTCTCGGTACCCGTGACACTCGGTTCATCGAGGAAAATGTCGCGACCGCGCAACTCCTTCGCGGTGAGCGTGAACTCCGCACCGGCTGTGAACGTGGCGCCGAGTGCTTCGAAGGCAAGGAAGTGTGTATCAAGACGCCGGCGTCCGATGACGTCACCACCGGGCGGTGGCAACGTGACGCTGCCACAGCGCGCGAGGAGAGGACCGGCCAGCAGAATCGCGCCGCGAATCTTTTCGCAGAGCACCGGATCGAGCGTGCCGGCGTGAATGTCACTGGCCTTGATGCGCAGCGAGTTCAGGCCGGTCCACTCCGCCTCGGCACCGACCGAGCGCAGCAGCAGCACGAGCGTTTCAATGTCGCGGATTCGCGGCACATTCTCGAGAACTACTTCGTCTTCCGTCAGCAATGCGGCGGCGACGATCGGAAGTGCTGCATTCTTGTTGCCAGCGGGCCGGATCGTCCCGGAGAGCTGACGTCCACCTTCCACGACATACCGCAGTGCGGCCATTCATACGCTCCGGAGAGGTTCAGTTGAGCGCGTGAAGGTGCCGGACTCATGGCGGCAGGTCAAGCCACAGGGGTGCGTTCCGCGTCGAACGGCGGGTACTTTTCAGCATGATGATGATCCCTGTTCTGGCCATGGCCGCTGATACGCTGCTGGTTCGCCCGGTCGATATTCCGGCGCCCTGGTACAGTGTGGCGACCGGTATTCTGAGCATCGTCGTGACGCTGCTGTTATTGGGCATCGCGGTGGCGCTGATGGGCATGGCGCGCGCGCTCAAGGGTGCGGAATCGAACCTTGGTGGTCGCATGCAAGGTCTGGCCGACGAGCTCGTTCCGCTGGCGCGCAATCTCAATCAGATCGCGACGCAACTCTCCGAGTTCACGACCGAGGCGCGCGGCGAACTGCAGCGACTCTCCGGCACGATCGGCGTGGTGGACGACGCGGTGCGCGATGCGATCGACGCAGGCGAGTCTCGGCTGGCGCAGTTCGGCACTCTCCTCGACGCCGTGCAGGACGAAGCACAGGCGACGGTGGCATCTGCCACTGGTGCAATGCGAGGCCTGCGCACTGGCGCCGGATCAATGGTCTCGAGTCTGTTCCGTCGAAACGGTGCGTCGAGCACCCGCACGCGGTCGCGCCGCGCCATTCGCGATGACGACAAGGCCGCACTGGATGAGGATGATGTGCGCGCGCGCCTCGCGGCGCTCGAAGCCGCATTTGCCGAGCGTGATGCCGATGATGATGACGACGATGAGTTGGACGACGATGTGATTGCGAGATCGTCACAGCGCCCGGTGCGCAGCACGGCGCCGGAGCCGCCGGCTGACGACGAAACGGACGACGAGTGGGACGATGATGACGATGAGGAGGACGAACTCGACGACGAGGATGAGAACGACCTTCTGGATGACGATGACGATGACGACGAGGATGAGGACGACGACATCGACATTGATGACGACGACGAAGACGACGCGGATCAGCCGACGCCATCGCGCGACCATTCCACGCGCGAGGTTGCGTCGGATGCTGAGCCGCGTCGCGGTGGGCCTCGCATCCGCAACCGCGAGAACGCGTGACGCGACGCACGGCGATCCGTTGCCTTGCGCCGCTGCTGCTGGCGTTGCTCTGGATCGCAGTCACACCGACGGATCTCTTCGCATGGACACCGGGCACACACATCCACATCGGTGAGGCGGTTCTTCGTTCACTGGCGCTGCTGCCTGCGAGCACGGCTGCCCTGCTGCGCACGTTTCCACAGGATTTTCTGTACGGCAGCATTGCGGCCGACACGTCGATGGCGAAGAAATACGCGCCGACCGGTCGGCACTGTCACTCGTGGGCGGTCGGGTTCGAGATCTACGAACGCGCTGGCGACGAGTCACTGCGTGCGTTCGCGCTCGGCTATCTGTCGCACCTCGCCGCGGATGTCGTGGCGCACAATTTTTTCGTGCCGCGCCAGCTGACCGTCACCAGCAGCACGTCCGCGCTCGGCCACAGTTACTGGGAGAGCCGCTTCGAGACGCATCTCGGCGACGCGGCCGCGCGGCGCGCACGCGACGTGATCCTGCTCGACCACTCACGGTCGGATGCACACCTCGACGACATCCTCAGTCCGACCATCTTCAGCACGAGCACGAATCGCCGGCTGTTTCGCGGCATGGTGCATGTGACGGACAGCGAAAGCTGGCAGCGCATCTATCGGATCATGGCGGACAACAGCCGATGGGGCTTGTCGCGACCCGAGGTGGAAGGGCACCTGGTGCGGTCGTTCGACTACGTGATGGATCTGCTCGAGCGTCTCGATCGGTCGGAGTCGTACCAGTTCGATCCCAGTGGTGATGAGGCGTTACGACTGGCGAAGCGTCTGCGTCGCGTGTCGCTCAGGCGCGGCGGTGATCCCTTTGTGCGCGAGGAGGCCGAACGACACTTCGGCCTCCCCGTTTCATCGCTTCACCATGCCGACTCGCTCGAGATTCCGCTCTATCCCGACGCGCGCGATGACAACAACTGATTGACGAGCTTCGGATCGGCGCGGCCCTGTGACTTCTTCATCACGAGGCCGACGAGTAATCCCTGCAACTTTTTCTCGCCGGCGGCGAAACGTGCTGCCTCGGCGGGGTTCTCGGCCAACACCTCGTCGACCCAACCGGCCAGCGCGTGGTCATCGCGCACCTGAATGAGGCCATCACGCTGCGCGATGGCTTGTGGGGAGTCGGCAGACAGGAGCAGCTGTGCGTAGATCTTCTTCGCGGCACTGCTGCTGACCACCCCGTCGCGGACGAGATCGAGCAGCGCTGACAACCGTAGCGCGTCGAGTGGTACCGCGTCCCACGCGTTGCCGGTCTCGTTGAGGGTCGCGCGCACCTCACCGGTGACCCAGTTGGCCACAGCCTTCGCATCACCATGTAACGCGAGCACCGACTCGAAGTACGGGCCCGTGGCTGGATCGGCGGTCAGTTCCTGCACATCGTACTCTGACAATTTCATGGCCGCGTAGCGCGCACGACGCGCGACCGGCAGTTCCGGCAGCGTGTCACGCACGCGCGACAACTCCGCGTCGGTGATCACGAGCGGCGGCAGGTCGGGCTCCGGGAAATAGCGATAGTCACTCGAGCCTTCCTTGCTGCGTGCGGGACGGATCTCGTTCTTGTGCCCATCCCACAGCAACGTCTGCTGCTGCACCGTACCGCCGGCGGCAAGCACCCCACACTGCCGACGGAATTCCGCAGCCAGTGCCTTCTCGACGCCGGAAAACGAATTCATGTTCTTCACTTCGCACTTCGTGCCAAGCGTCGCCTGACCGAACGGCCGCGCGCTGACGTTCGCGTCGACGCGCAGACTGCCCTCTTCCATGTTGCAATCGCTGACGTCGAGATAGAGCAGGATCTGCTTGAGTGTGCGCAGGTACGCGCCAGCCTCTTCCGGCGAGCGCATGTCAGGCTCGCTGACAATTTCGACGAGCGGAACGCCGCTGCGATTGAGGTCGACCGCAGTGGCACTCTCGTATCGATCGTGGATGGACTTGCCCGCGTCCTCTTCCATATGCGCTCGGGTGATACCGATCACGCGCGGCGCACCGTTCACGATCAGTCCGATGTCGAGCGTGCCATGCTCGGCGATGGGCTTGTCGTGCTGCGAGATCTGATAACCCTTCGGCAGGTCGGGATAGAAGTAGTTCTTCCGCGCAAAGATGGAACGCGGATTGACGGTGAACCCGAATCCGAGCGCGACACGAAGCGCGAGTTCCACCGCACGCCCGTTGAGCACCGGCAGCGCGCCTGGCAATGCCAGACACACCGGACATGTATTCTGGTTCGGCGGTGCGCCAAAGTTCGTGGAACAGCCGCAGAACGCCTTGCTGGCGGTCTTGAGTTGCACATGCACTTCGAGGCCGACGACCATTTCGAAGCCTGCCGTCACGTCTGCAGCGATCGTGGTGCTCATGACAGTGCCTCCGAGCCAAGTGCTTTCTCGAGCGCGTACGCAGCGCGGAACATGTCCGCTTCGCGGAAGCGTGCGGCAAGGAGCTGCCCGCCGACCGGCAGGCCCTCAACGAGCCCGATCGGCTGCGACATGGCGGGTACACCTGCGAGATTCGCCGTCGCCGTGAAGATGTCGCTCAGGTACATCTCGAGCGGATCGGACTTGGACCCGAACGTGAATGCCGGCGACGGTGTCGTGGGCGTGAACAACACGTGCACGCCGCTCGCAAACACTTTCGTGAAGTCCTCCGTGATCTTCTCACGCACCAGCATCGCCTTGCGGTAGTAGGCGTCGTAGTGCCCCTGTGACAGCACATACGTACCGAGGATGATGCGACGCGTCACTTCCGGGCCGAAGCCGTGCGAACGGGTGCGCTCATACATGCCGCGCAGATCCTCGGACTCGGCGCGCGGGCCGTACCGCACACCGTCGAAACGCGCAAGGTTGGACGATGCCTCGGCCGGCGCGAGGATGTAGTACACCGGGATTGCGTAATCCGTATGCGGGAGCGACACCGTGCGGATCTCTGCGCCAAGCTCGCGCAGCAGACCGATTGCGCGGTGACACCTGGCGCGGATGCGTTCATCGAGGGTGACCGGGAAATACTCCGTCGGCACACCAACGACGAGTCCAGCCAGCGGCTTCGCCGCTTCGGCGCGATAGTTGTCGACGGGTGTGTCGACTGTGGTCGCATCGCGCGCGTCGTGGCCGGCGATCACCTGCAGTCCGAGCGCCGCGTCATCGACGGATTTGCCGAACACGCCGATGTGATCGAGCGACGACGCGAACGCAACCAGCCCGAAACGACTCACGCGGCCGTACGTCGGCTTGACACCGACGATGCCGCAGAACGCCGCCGGCTGGCGCACGGACCCGCCGGTTTCCGACCCGTACGAAATGCGACAGATTCCGGCCGCAACAGCGGCGGCAGATCCCCCGCTCGAACCGCCTGGGACGCGTGTGGTATCGAGCGGATTGAGCGTCGGACCGTAGGCGGAATTCTCCGTGGACGATCCCATCGCGAATTCATCCATGTTCGTCTTGCCGATGATCACAGCGCCGGCCGCGCGAAGCTTGGTCACTGCGGTCGCTTCGTATGGACTGACCCACCCTTCGAGAATGCGTGAGCCGCAGCTGGTGCTGAGTGTCGTGGTGGCGATGTTGTCCTTCACCGCGACCGGCACGCCGTGCAGCACACCGGATGGTGCAGACGCAGCGATGGCACGAAGGTCGGCCGGCGATGCGAGGGTGATGAAGGCATTCAGGGTCGCGCGCGATTCAGCGCGCGCGAGCGCTGCCGCGACGACATCCGGCGCAGAGGCCGTCTTCGCAGCGATGGCCGTCGCGGTGGCTGCCGCACTCAGGTCAAGCGTGGCTTCCGCGCTCATTCGTCGCCCTCTGACGCACCAAGCTGACTGTGCGTGCTGAGGCGCGGCACAAGCAGGAATCCATCACGCGGCGACGGTGCGAAGTCCGCCAGCGGCCGAGCGAGCGGAATCGGCGCCACGACATCATCGCGACGAGGCATCGCGGTGCGTGCATCGTCGTCGACGGTCGATACGTCAGCCGTCTCGAGCACGGCCATGTGGTCGAGAATGCCGTTGAGCTCCCGCACGAGGGACGGAACACGCTCGGGCGCAATCGCCAGTCGGGCGAGCACAGCGACATGCAGAACGTCTGCGTCAGACACGGCCATCTATTCGTGCTCCTGTTCAAGATTCGCCTGCGCCACCACCAATGTCTTGCGTCCGACTTCTTCGTCGTCGAAATCGATCCGCACCTTCATGTCGCGTCCCGCCCCCGTCACTTCGGCAACGGTGCCGACGCCGAACTTGCGATGCCGGACACGCGCGCCGGGCAACACCTGCACGGCGTCGACTTGATCGTCGATTGCGGCGGTCGGCTTCGCGGAATAGCGCGAAGACGTGACGCCGTTGAACGCGCCCTCGCTGATCCGCGGCGCAGGCTGGGCCTCGCGCGGGGACCAGCGCCCGCCCGATGCACCGCTGCGACCCCACGCGGCGCCATCGTCACCACCGGTGTAGTTGCTGCGTCCCTGACTGCGCGCACGCGGCGTGGTGGCCATCTCGAGCAGTTCCGCGGGCAACGACTCGAGAAAGCTCGACGGTCGCGACATCATCGTCTCGCCATTCCGCCGACGCGACTCGGCATGCGACAGAATGAGCACCGATTCGGCGCGCGTGATGCCGACGTAGAACAACCGTCGCTCTTCCTCGAGCTTCGATGGATCGTCGTAGGCGCGCGCCAAGGGGAAAAGTCCGTCTTCGAGACCCGTCAGGTACACCACCGGATACTCGAGGCCCTTCGCGTTGTGCAGTGTCATCATCGTCACGGCGTCCGCGGTCGGATCGAGCGCATCGGCACCGGCCACCAGCATCGCCTTCTGCAGGAAGCGGTCGAGCGGCGTCAGTCCGACTTCGCCGTCGTCGTCTGCGAGCGCTTCGGCGCCACTGCTGACGAGTTCACGCACGTTGTCGATGCGATCAAGCCCCTCAGGACCCTCGGCGCGCAGCAGATCGATGTAACTGATGCGAGCGATGAGCGCTTCGAGCAATTCGTTCACCGCGGAGTCGCTCGCCATTTCGCGCAACGCGCCCAGAACCGACGCGAATTCCGCCAGCGCCATCCGCGCGGCGGGACGCAATTCGGCGACGAGTGCGGGCGTCCCGGCGGCCTGCAGAAGGGAAATCCGCTGCGCCGACGCGGCGGCGGCCAGCGATTCGATCGTTGCATCACCGAGTCCGCGACGCGGCACGCTGATCGCGCGGCGGAACGCTTCGTCGTCGGCGGGGTTCGCAATCAGCTTGAGATATGACATCAGGTCGCGAATTTCCCGGCGATCGTAGAATCGCACCGCGCCGATCAGGCGATACGGCCAGCCGCGCTTGCGCATCGCATCCTCGAAGGCACGGCTCTGCGAATTCGTGCGATAGAGAATTGCGACCTGCCGCAATTCAACTGCACGCCGGCTGCGGCGATCGGCGATATCATCGGCGATGTATTCGGCCTCGTCGCGCTCATCAAGCGTGCGTACGCGTCGCGGCAACACGCCGGACGCACGCGTCGCGCGCAGTGTCTTGCCACGACGCTCCGTGTTCGGTGAAATCGCGGCGTTGGCGAGCGCGAGAATCTCCGGCGTCGAGCGATAATTCTCCTCGAGGCGCACCACTGTGGCCGTCGGGAATTCGCGCTCGAAGTCAAGGATGTTGCGGATGTCAGCACCACGCCAGCCGTAAATGGACTGATCGTCATCACCAACAACCATCACATTCCCTGCACTGCCGGCCAGCAACGAAATGAGCTGATACTGCGCCTTGTTCGTATCCTGATACTCGTCCACCAGAATGAACGAGAACCGGTCACGATAGGCGGCCAGCACCGACGGATTCTCCTGCAGCAATTGCACCGGAAGCGTGAGCAGATCGTCGAAGCCGACGGCGTTCTGTGCGCGCAGCGTCTCGTCATAGACGGGATAGATCTTCGCCACGACCTGCGTCAACGGATCAAATGCGAGGCGCGCATATTCCGTCGGCGTGACGAGTGCGTTCTTCGCATCCGATATTTTGCCCAGCACGGCTTTCGGCGCCCACTCCTTGGTGGAGATGCGCTGCGCTTCCATCAGGCGCTTCACCACGCCGAGTGCGTCGTCTTCATCGTAGATCGTGAACTGCGAAGTGCGACCGACACGCTCCGCATCGCGGCGCAACAAGCGCGCACCAATGGCGTGAAAGGTACCGACCCACATCCCCTGCGGTGTGCCACCGACCAAGCGCCCGATGCGATCGCGCATTTCACCGGCAGCCTTGTTCGTGAACGTCACCGCCAGAATCCGGTGCGGCGGCACACGTTCGGCCTCGATCAGCCGTGCGATGCGGGTCGTGAGCACACGCGTCTTGCCCGAGCCCGCGCCGGCAAGCACGAGCAGCGGGCCATGCGTATGCATGACCGCGTCATACTGCGCGCGATTGAGACCGGCGAGGGGCGAAGCGGTGGTATCCGTCATCGCTCCAACATAATCTCGAAAGCCGCGCCCCGATCCGTCGGCAGTAGCGTAATCCTGCCGCCATGATTGTCCGTGATGATGCGTCGCGTGAGCGCGAGGCCAATGCCCCAGCCACGCGGCTTGGTGGTGAAGCCGGCCTTGAAGATCTCGTTCCGCAATTCGCGCGGCACACCCGGCCCGTCGTCGGCCACCACGACGCGTGCACCGCCCTCCGGCAGCGGCTCGACCGTCAGTTCGACCTTGCCGCCTAGTCCAGCCAGGGCGTCGATGGCATTCCGCACGAGGGACTCGAGCGCCCACTCGAGCAGTACAGCGTCACCTTCCACGCTGAGGGGGTCATCAGGAAGGGTGGCGGTGATGCGCACCTGGTGCGCCATTGTCGGCACGCGGGCGCGAAAATACGCTGCAACGCGAAACACGATTTCGCGGACATCCACCTTGTCGCGCTGCGCTGGCCGACCAATACGCTCGAAGCGATGCGCGACACGCTCGAGGCGATCGAGATCACCGCGCATGTGACCGACCGCCGTCTGCGCGGTGCTGTCGCCTTCACGTTCCGCCAGCAGCTCAACCCAACCGGCAAGTGCAGTCAGTGGCGTGCCGAGCTGGTGTGCCGCTTCGCGTGCCATGCCAGCGAACACACGCTCACGCTCGGCGCGCCCGCGCGTCACGATGGCGTACGTGCCGGCAAGCAGAAACAGGCCGAGCGTCACGACCGTGATGATCGGCACGACACGCAACCCTTCGACGAGAGGTGTGTCGCCGTAGTGCACATTGCCGACGCCCGGCTGGCTGATCGGCACGTTCGCGCGATCGAGGACGCGTACGTAGTCCTTGACGCGCAGGTCCTCGACCGCGGCTTCGAACGGCAGATTGGCAATTGCCGTCGGAGCACCCTTGTCGTTGGTGACGATGATCGGCACGCCCGCCTGTCGGATGTACCGCGACAGATCGAGGAGCGCGGCGGTGCCGTCGTCACCTTCTTGACTGAGCGCTTGATAGACGCGCGCATACATCTGGCTCGAGCGCGCCGCTTCGCGACGCAGATCCGTGACCACGCGCTGCGTGTAGACGAGCCACCAGACCAGCAGCGCGACGACGCCGATGGCGAGAAACAACACGGGCGCGACGCGCCGCGCGCCCATCAACCCAGCCGCGCGGTGCCCAGATACGGCTGCAGCGCCGCCGGGATCGCAACGCTGCCGTCGGCCTGCTGGCCATGTTCGAGCAACGCGGCGATGATGCGCGGCAGCGCGAGGCCGGAGCCGTTCAGTGTGTGCACGAACCGCGGCTTCTCACCGGCGGCCGGCCGATAGCGAATGTTCATGCGACGCGCCTGAAAGTCACCGAAGTTCGAGCAGCTCGACACTTCGAGCCACTTGCCGATGCCTGGCGCGTACACCTCGAGATCATACGTCTTGCTGCTCCCGAAACCGGTATCTCCGGCCGCCAGCAACAGCACGCGATACGGCAGTTCGAGGAGCTTGAGAATCGCTTCTGCGTGCCCGGTGAGTTTCTCGAGTTCGGCAAGTGATTCGTCGGGCGTCGCGTAGCGCACGAGTTCCACCTTGTCGAATTCGTGCACACGCAGCAGACCGCGCGTGTCCTTGCCCGCAGCGCCCGCTTCCTTTCGGAAACACGCACTGTAGGCGGTCAGCGCCTTCGGCAATTCCGCGACGTCGAGAATCTCGTCACGGTACAGATTCGTGATCGGAACTTCCGCCGTCGGAATGAGGAACATGTCGTCGCCGTGCAGCGCGTACATGTCGTCCTCGAACTTGGGCAGCTGCGCGGTGCCGGTCATCGATGTGCGATTGACCACCAGCGGCACCCACGTCTCTTCGTAGCCGTGCGCGGTGGTGTGTGTATCGAGCATCAGGTTGATCATCGCGCGCACCATCTTCGCGCCGAGGCCGCGATAGACGATGAACCCGGTGCCGCTGATTTTCGCACCGCGCGCAAGATCGAGAATGCCCAGCTCCGTCGCGACGTCCCAGTGCGGCCTGACGGTCGCATCGAGACGCGGCGTGCCCCATTCGCGAATCAGCGCATTGTGCGTTTCGTCGCCGGCCGGCACCTCGTCACGGGTGATGTTCGGCAGCTCGAGCATGAGCCCGGACACGGTGCTCTCGGTGGCAGAGAGATCCGACTCGAGGCGCGCGATTTCCTCGCCGAGCGCGCGACTGTCCGCAACCTGTGCCGCGGCGTCCTCGCCGGCGCGCTTCTTCTGGGCGACGTCCTGCGTCAGCGAATTGCGACGCGCCTTGCGCTCTTCGACGGCGGTGATGAGCGCGCGGCGCTCCTTCTCGAGCCCTTCGAGGCGATCGAGAATCGGTCCCAGCGCGTCGAGCTTGCCGCGACGCGCAAAGCCATCGCGCAGCAGGTGCATCTGCTCGCGAACGAGCCGGAGATCATGCATCGCTCAGAACGTTGGAATTCCGGTCGCGAACGACCGGAAGTTGCAGCTCGGCTGGATGGTCGAGCGCACGAGCAGTTCGCGCGTGACAGGATTGATGCTGTCCACAACGAACTTGGCGTAGAGCAGCGTACCGCCCGTGTTTTGCGATGCGCAGAAATTCGAATTGCTCCGTACGAACACCGTCTGGCCTTTGGTAACGACGATGGCCGTGTCGATGATCCAGCCGGTCTCCGGCGCACGATCGGCGGTCGCGTAGGCCGTGGAGCTGGGTTGCAGCGCGACCGGCTGCGGCGCGACGAGCGTGCCCGGCGGCGGCTTGGCAATCGTGCGCGCCGGGTAGACGGTGATCGATCCCGACGCGTTGATGTCGAAGCCCAGGTCGAACTGCGTGCCGATGGAGTCGAGGCGATAGCGCACGAAGTCCGCGATGCGCCAGAGGGCACGCGCGGAGGCGGGCGTCCGTGTCAGCGCACTGATCGCGAAACTATCCGTGACCGTCTGAAAGGGTGCCTTGACGGCAAACGGGTCTCCGCAGGCGGCGGCGGCAAAGGCGCAAGCAGTCAGCGCCAGGAAATACGTCGCGCGGAAGAACCGGGGCATGCAACGGTGGATGCGGGGTGACACGGCAGAGTGCGAATGGTAGAATACCGGACCGGGCGAAGCTCTTCAAGCGATTGTGGCACCGATAGTTGGGCCAATTTCCCTCCTCTACACCGCTCCCATGGCAAGTATCCGTGATCTGGTCGACGCCGTCCGGCGCCGTGATGGCGTCGAAGCCGCGATCGTCCTTGGTCGCGACGGCCTGCTTGTCGACGGCGATACGGTGTCGTATCTGGATGGGGAGCAGGTCGCGGCCCACTCGCCGGCAGTCTTCAGTGCCGCGGACGCACTGGGCAAGGCGGCGCGGGCGGGCCAACTGCAGACCGCCGTGCTCGAATTTCCCGGCACCATCGCCATCATATCAGCGATGAGCGAGGACGCGCTGCTGGTGGTGCTGGCGCGCCCGACCGCGGCGCTGCCGCCACTGCTGGGCGAACTGCGTCGACTGCGGCAGCACATCGCCTCGCTGGCCTGATACCTCGGGGACACGGGACGCGTCTCTGCGGAAACTGCCTCCCAAAAAATTTATGTCTCTCTGGACCGTCATTCTCGCCGGTGGTGTGGGCTCCCGCTTCTGGCCCATCAGCACACCGACGCTACCCAAGCAACTGCTGCCGCTGGCCTCTGGTCAGCCTATGCTGCGCGACGCGGTCGATCGCCTCCTGCCGCTGGTGCCGGGCGAGCGGATGCTGATCCTGACCAACGCGGCGCTGGAACCGGCGATCGCGGCGATGCTGCCCGAAGTGCCGAGCGCGAACATCATCTGCGAACCGCGGCCCGCAGGAACGGCGGCCGCATTGGCCTGGGCGGCCCGCGTGATTCAGCGCAGCGATCCGGATGCGATCATGCTGTCGGTGCACGCCGACTGGGCGATCGCCGATCCCGCCGGCTTCCGCAGCGCATTGCTGCGCGCCGCCAACGTGGCCGAATCGTACGACGCGCTGGTGACAGTTGGCGTGACGCCGACGCGTCCCGATCCCGGATTCGGATACATCGAACCGGGCGAGCGCATGGGCCAGGTCGCGTTTCGTGTGTCGCGATTCCTCGAGAAGCCGGATCGGGTGCGTGCGCGTGAACTGATCACCGCGGGGTGTCTCTGGAATTCCGGCATCTTCGTCTGGCGTGCCGCGCGTTTCCTCGACGAGGTGAATGCACACTGCCCGGAAGTCTCGCGCGCCAACCATGAGACGACGCTCGACGGATTTTTCGGCGCCGTACAATCGATCAGCGTCGACGTCGGTGTGCTCGAGCGCAGCGAGCGCGTGTTCGTGGTGCCGGGTGCGTTCGGGTGGGACGATGTCGGCACCTGGGCAGCGCTGCGGCGCGTGCGGCCCGGTGATGCCGCCGGCAACGCGCTGCATGGTGATGTGACGCCGGTGATGTCGTCGGGGAATGTGGTGCATGCCGACGGCCCAAGCGTCGTGTTGTACGGCGTGTCGGATCTGGTCGTCGTCGCGATCGATGGGCTGACCGTTGTGACCACGCAGGATCACGCCGCCGATCTCAAGACGCTCATCGATGCACTGCCCGCTCGCCTCAAGGATCGCGGGTGACAGCGCTCGTCCTGCTCGATCATCCGCGTGGTGATTCACGCGCGGATGCACTGGCGCCGATCACGACAGCGCGTCCACTGGCCGAAGTGCGTGTCGGCGCGCGGCTGGTGCGTGAACGTTGGGCGAGCGCGTTCGGCGTGCCCGTTGACGGTGTCATTGCTGCCTCACGGTTCGTCGGTTTCGACGAGCCGGGCTCGGCACCGGTGTTGCGCGACGACGTGGTGCTGGAGGCCGGAACGATCATCGCGATCAGCGCCTTTGCACCATCGCTGCAACCGCTCGAACTCAGCGACACCGATACGTGGATCAACGACGGGACGGTCGTGGCGGCGACGCTGAATTCTCGCACGAGTGTCGCGGACATTCGCGCGAATGGCGTGACCGCAGGCGACATCCCGACCGCACTCGACGGCTGGAAGCTCGAGGCCGCGTGGGATGTGATCGGCCATCTGCCATCGATGCTGGCGGCCGACACACTGCACATCGCGCGCGCCACGTTGCCGCCGGATTCGATGCCGGACGATGTGCGTGTGCTGGGATCGTTTCCGGTGCGAATCGCAGAGTCGGCGGTAATCGAGCCGTTCGTCGTGCTGGATGCCACGCAGGGCGCGATCGTGATCGAGGAACACGCGGTCGTGCACAGCTTTTCTCGCCTCACCGGCCCGTTCGTGCTCGGTCCGCATTCGCAATGGATGACAGGCCTCGGACGCACCGCATCGATCGGTGATCATTGCAAAGTCAGCGGCGAAGTGTCGGTGGCGATTTTGTGTGGACATGCGAACAAAGGCCACGATGGATTCCTCGGCCACAGCTACCTCGGTCGCTGGACGAATCTCGGTGCCGGCACGGTGACGTCGAATCTGAAAAACACCTACGGCACCGTGTCGCTCGCGGGCGCCGAGACCGGGCTGCAGTTCCTCGGCTCACTGCTCGGTGATCACGCGAAGACCGGGATCCTGACGCGGCTCACCACCGGCAGCAGCATTGGCGCCGGAGCCAACGTGATCAGCGACGATGTCGTGCCGAGTGTGGTGCCGCCCTTTGCATGGGGATCGCGCGGCGATCGCTACGAACGCCTGCGCTTCTTCCAGACAGTGGAACGCGTCATGGCGCGGCGGAGCGTGGCACTGTCGCCGTCGATGCGCGCATGCCTGGAAGCGGTGTACGATGAGTGCGCGACCACCGCGCGCTGAGCCGGCATGACGTTCCCGATGACGCGACAGCAGCGCATTCTGATCGGACTCGCCGCGTTGCGCGATGCGACGCGTGCGCTGCGTGGCGCAGGCGCCGCGCGGAAGGGTGACGGGCCGGAAAGTGATCGCGGTGCCTTGTTCGACCTGGCCGCGCTCGCGGATCGTCTGGGCGGTTACGCAGACGATCAGAGCGAGGATGACTGGAATGATTTCTGGCTCACGGAACACGACGTCGACACATTGCGTGTCCACACGGCAGCATTGAGCGCCTCAGTGCGTGGATTGTCACCGGCCACGATTCCGTCGTTACGCGCGCTGGCCGACGAACTGGCGATGTTCGCGCAGAAAATTCACTGAGTGTCAACAACGGAAACAGCAACGGGGCGGCGCATCGTGAGATGCACCGCCCCGTTTTTCCTGCACGAGTAATGACGACTAGTACATGCCGCCCATGCCACCACCGCCGCCGCCGTGACCACCGGCCGGAGCGGAGCTGTTTTCCTTCTTCTCGACGATCAATGCTTCGGTCGTGAGGAGGAGGCCCGAGATCGACGCGGCATTCTGCAGCGCGGTCCGGGTGACCTTGGTCGGATCGATGACACCGGCCTGCACGAGGTCTTCGTACGTGTCGGTGAGGGCGTTGTAGCCGAACGTGTTCGACTCAGCGGCCTTCACCTTCTCGACGACGATGGAGCCTTCCCCACCGGCGTTCTGCACGATCATGCGGATCGGCTCTTCGATGGCGCGACGGATGATCGCGACGCCGATGTTCTCTTCCGCATCTTCGAGCTTGAAGTTCACCAGCGCCTTCTGGGCGCGGATGAGGGCGACACCGCCGCCCGGGACAATGCCCTCTTCTACAGCTGCGCGCGTGGCGTGCAGTGCGTCTTCGACGCGGGCCTTCTTCTCCTTCATCTCGGCTTCCGTTGCGGCGCCGACATTCACGACGGCCACGCCACCGGAGAGCTTCGCCAGACGCTCCTGGAGCTTTTCCTTGTCGTAATCGGAGGTGCTCTTCTCGATCGCGGCGCGGATTTCCTTCTCACGGCCCTTGATCTGGTCGTGGTCGCCGGCGCCATCGATGATCGTCGTGTTGTCCTTGTCGACGACGACGCGCTTGGCCTTGCCGAGATCGGCGAGGGTCGCGTTCTCGAGCTTGAAGCCGACTTCATCGCTGATGAC
>JANLPZ010000002.1:0-19139 GCA_031367535.1 Gemmatimonadaceae bacterium | reverse complement strand
GCACCTTTTACTTCACCCTCCCATCGCTGGCGCAGCCGAATCGGGTCACCGCATGAGCCGGACAGATCACGTCCTGGTGGTCGAGGACAACGACGACGACGCCACGTGGATGAACCACGCCGTGTTGCCGACCCATCGCGCCCTCAATAAATGACGACGCCGCGTTTCTCGATGGAGGCGACGAACGGTGCGCCCGACGCCGCTGGGGATCGACGCACGAGTCGCGAACCGTGGCGGATGCTGATCGTCGATGACAGTCCGGACGATCGCTCACATTTACGGCAGATGCTGCTGCAGGGATCGGAACGTCGATGTCTGTTCACCGAGGCCGATCGCGGCAGTCTGGCGGTGGACATGCTCCTCAGCGCGGCGGTCGAGCACGAGGATCCGCGGCCCTTCAGTTGCATGATTCTCGATTTTCACCTGCCCGACATGGACGCGCTGGAGGTGCTGACTGCACTGCGTGGACACAACAATCTGCCGCCGTGTCCGATCATCGTGATCACCGGCTGGGACGGCATCAGTCGTCAGGACGGTGCGCAGTTGCTTCGCGCCGGCGCACAGGACTACATCGGGAAGCGCTGGACGTCCGCCGAAAGTCTCAATCGCTCAGTAGAAAATTCCATCGAACGATTCGAACTGCTGACGACACGGAAGCAGACGGAGGTGACACTCCGTGCGCAGGCTGATGCCCTGGCCGACGCCGATCGACGCAAGGACGAATTTCTCGCGATGCTCGGCCATGAGTTGCGCAATCCGCTGGCGCCCCTGCGCAATGCGCTGCAGGTCCTGAAGACACAGCACGACGACGAGCCACGTCGCAGGCAGGCACTGCAGATGATGGAGCGCCAGGTGGCGCAATTGACCCGACTGGTCGAGGACCTGCTCGATGTGTCCCGATTCACGACGGGGATGTTTCGGCTTCGACTGGCACCGTGCACGATCGGTGACATCGTCGAGCGCGCTGTATCGACGACGGAGTCGCTGGTGCTGCAGCGTGCGCACTCGCTGATGGTGTCCGTGCCAGCGGCGGAGCTGTTTCTGCTCGCGGATGCTGCGCGACTGGAGCAAGTTGTCGTCAATCTGTTGACCAATGCCGTGAAGTACAGCGACGCGGGCGGCAGCATCTGGGTGTCGGTCGAGCGCGACGGCGACGTGGCGGTGCTGCGTGTGCGCGATACCGGCATCGGGATCTCCCCTGCGCTGCTGCCACGCATCTTCGACTTGTTCAGTCAGGCCGAACAATCGCTTGATCGATCAGAAGGTGGACTGGGCGTTGGTTTGTGTCTGGTGCAGCGCCTGGTCGCACTGCATCTGGGCTCCATCGAAGTGTCCAGCGTCGTCGGACAGGGCAGTGAGTTTGTCGTGCGGCTGCCATTGAAGGCGGATCGCGTCGAGTCCCTGCCTGTGCCCCTGGTGCTGACACTCGACGTTGTCAGAGCAGATCGCACACTTCGGATTCTCATCGTGGACGACAACGTCGATGCCGCTGAGAGTCTGGGCATGCTGCTGGATGTGGCAGGGGTGGAGATCTGGCTGGCGCACGACGGCGAAGCGGCCCTCATCATGGCGCTTGCGCATCCGCCGGATGTTGTCCTGCTGGACATCGGTCTGCCACTGCTGGACGGCTATGAAGTCGCGAGGCGAATGCGGCTGCAGACCGGCCTCGCTGACGTTGTGATCGTGGGCATCACCGGCTATGGGCACGCGCGCGACCGCGACCTGTCGACGAGTGCCGGTTTCAACCACCATCTGCTGAAGCCAGTGGACCTTGCCGTGGTGCAAAACATCCTGGCCAAGGTCGTTCGGTAACGTGCAGTCACGAGGTGCCGCGAGTCCGACGTCGGGGCCACGTCGCCACGCGCTCCGTCCCGCTGGAATCAGAGCGATCCGTACATGGTCGCGTCGTGCACCGTCGTGCCGAAATCCTCGGATTCGTACTTGGTGCGGCCCGCCACACCGTGCTCCTTGCGGATGCGATTCTCGTTGGGCAGGACGCTCAGGTACTGATTGAGCCCGACCGTGCGCGCCTCCTCTTCCTTCGTGTCCGCCGAGGCATCGCCGTTCAGGTTGTGCAGCGCATGCACCAATTCGTGCGCGAGGCCGATGAACGAAGGGCGCGAACCATCCGGATTGCTGATCACGTTCGGATTCCAGAACACCATCGTCACCACGCCCGTGCCATTGCAGGCATTCAGCTCGTTCTGTCGCACCGCGCGACTGCCGCCCTTCCAGTCCGATTTCCCGTTGACGGTCTGGCCATATGCCATGTCGGGTCGCAGGATCGCGACCTTGTAGCCAAACTTGGCCTGGCCGCTCGCAACGATCGAGTCGAGCAGCAGCTTTCCGGTTGGTTTGCTGTAGATCTTCGCCAGCGCCTCTTTCACGATTTCCGGAAACATCAAACTGAGCGCGGGATCGCACTTGATGACGATGTCCCTGTGCGCGGTCGGGTAATCCTGTTTCGGCATGGTTCGTCGTACTCCGGCGAGGGCAATGGGGGGTGCGAGTCGCCGGAAAAACGGACCCGATCGCGCGTCCGCAGCCGAGGCGACCGGGACGGCGCTCTCGATCCTACCGCCCGGTTCTGAAGTGCGCAATACACAGTCGCGTGGCGACGCAGCGCACGCCGTTGCGCGGCGACCAGACTGTGATGCGACGTCAATCGACCGTGTTACTTGAGCAACTGGGTGACCGTGCTTCCCACGCGGTCCCGTAACGAGGCGGAATACTCACCTTGCAGGCGCCGGCGTGCGCTGTCAGGCTCAAGTCGTGCGCCCGCGACGGCGAGGGCTGCACTCAGGCCCCGTAACTGTGTCGAGTCGCGCAGCAGGAACACGCGCATGTGCGTCCATGGAACCGTCGTATCGTTCACAGCGAAGGTCGTGACCGCGAGGAATGCGCCAGCCCGCTGTGCTTCGCGGTCGATAGGTTCGGCGCGTTCGCGAATGTAGCGCGAGTACTCCGCAAACATTCCCGGGCGGGCCCGCCACAGATACACCTGCGCGAGTGTTGCGCCAGACTCGGTGGCAATGGTCGTCACGGGGCCGCGCGTGGCACCGGCGCACCCGCTCATGAGCGAGACCAGCACCGCAAGGCCGACGCGTGCGATCGCGTTGCGAATGAGAAACCAGTGCATCGACAACTCCTCATGGATGTGGGACGGCTGGATTTCCAACGACGACACGTGGGGCGAGTTGGCGCGCCGGAACCGTGCGTCGTCGAGAGCGTGCACGTGCCTCGCCGTCGTTGGTAACGCGCGCCTCGCTGTATCGCATTCGGCTGCTCTGCGTCGTGCTGTCGATACTCGCAGCGGCTCGCGGCGGCAAGGGCCTTAACGAAATCAGCTCTTGATCGTCAACCAACTGATCCGACGTCTCTGGAGCCTCCAGAGACGTCGGTGCGGCCCGGCGACGATAGCCGTGCCCACTCCATTCCTCAGGAGCTTTTCCATGACTTCCACTCGCACGATTCGTTTGCTCATCGCGCTGGGCCTGTCGGGCCTCGCAGGCTGCGGCGACTCGAACGCCGCGACAACCGCGTCCGGCACCGGAATGCTTTCCGTACGCCTGACTGACGCACCGATCGACAATGTGCAATCCGCGCAAGTCTGGATTTCGAAGGTCTACCTGATCGGCGGTGCCGATACGGTGTCGAGCAGGATTGCGCTCAGCAGCACGCCCCAGCAGTTCGAATTGCTGTCACTGCAGAACGGTGTCACGGCCGCACTCGGAAGTGCCGTCATCCCCGTCGGTACATACTCGCAGATGCGCCTTATCGTCGACTCGGCGAAAGTCACACTGAAAGCGCCGCTGACATTTGCCGATGGCAGCGCATCGAAGACGCTCGTCGTGCCAAGCGGGATGCAGACGGGTGTGAAGGTCAATTTCCAGAGTGCAGTACAGGTGACGCCAGGTGAAACGATCCTCGTGGCAGATTTCGATGTGTCACGCAGCTTCGTGCTTACGGGCGTGCGGACGGCCCCGAACGGCGCACTCTTCAAACCGGTGCTGCATGCGACGGTGCAGAATGTTGCAGCCTCGATCGGCGGTGTCGTCACACCGGCAGCGAGCAAGGCGTCACTTGCGGCGGTCACGACGTCCGGCGACACGGTGGCCACGGCACTGGCCGACACGTTGACCGGCGCATACAAACTGCGGTTCCTCGCGCCGGGAACGTACACGGTCTCGGTGTTGGGTACGGCGACCGGTTCGACCCTGGTGGGCAGCAAGTCCGTGGCAGTCCGTGCTGCGCAGGACACGACAGGTGTGAACTTCCCGTAACCCGCTGTTCCATCGGTGGCGTCGATGCACTCGTGATCGGGACGCCACCTGCGCGAGTCGTTTGGGGTGCAGATGCTGCCGCACTCGGCCCGCGCCGCACCGGCTCGCAGACGGCACTGCACGCCGCTCTGCGCGCTCACACCCTGAGCACCCCACGAAACCCGCGCGCCGCGTAATACGACTCCGCCCCGTTGTGATACACGAATACATGATCGTACCGCCGGTCACAGAACAACGCACCACCCTTCGCTCGGATCGCCGCCGGTGTGCTGATCCAGCTCGACGTCTTGCGGTCGAATTCGCCGAGCGTCTGCAGGTCGCGAAACTGCTGTTCGGTGAGCATCTCAATGCCCATCGCCTTCGCCATATCCATCGCACTGCCGGCTGGCTTGTTCTCCTTCCGCGCATCGAGGGCCGCGCGATCGTAGCACAGGCTGCGACGCCCGGCCGGGCTCTCGGCCGAACAATCGCAGAAGATGAATGCGCCACTGGCGCCGTCGCGGCCGATGACGTCGGGCTCACCGCCGGTGCGCTCCATTTCGGACAGTGCTTTCAGCGCGTCCGGCTGCGCGTCCAGACGCGTGAGCACCGCGGTCCACGCAATCCCGGTGTGGCGATTCGCGTGTTTCTCGAAACGACGCTGCAGAATTTCCAGCAATTCCTTCCGAAGCGCCGCCTTCATCTCGCGTTCTCCATGTGTGGGATGGCGGCGCAGATCCGCCCTTGCGCGCGTTGCGTGCATTCCTGTGTCATGGCGGCGGCGCGACCGCCTTCGCCTTTTCTTCCGCCGTCACGCTGAGCATATCCTCCTCATGCGTCTCACGCCGATCATCGGTGGACAGGATTCCGAGGTCGTTGAGCACGAGCCCGAATGCGTCCGGCACCATCGCGGGCCACCGCAGCAGTCCATCGAGCCGGATGAGCGGGCGCGGCGTCCGTGCCTGTCCGGCGTTGCGGCGGCGCGCCCATAGCTCATAGACGAAGGTGATCGCGCCGCCGACCACCGCAAAGACGGCCCAGGTGGTGACCGCATCGCGCGCGGGAAGATCAAACAGCATCCATGCGAGCACACCATAGCTGAGCAGCATGCCCATCGTCCCCATGCCGCGCCGTAACGCCGCGTTGAGCGCGACGGACACAGTCGTCCAGAGCAGCACGCCGAAGAGCACGATCGCCCACATGAGATTGATGTGGAAATACGTCATCGGCAACCACCGGAAGATGACTCGTGCGGTGCAACGTCTGCGTGCCTGCGTGTGCGAGAACGGGTGCGAGAACGCGGGCAGTTGCAACTACGGCTTCTTCGTGCCCGTCCCATTGAGCGCGTCGTCCTCGCCGCGCACGGAGAACGTCAGCGGCTGACCTGCGACGCGCCGGAACGTGAACATCATCTCGGGACGCAGCACTTCATAGATCGTGCCGTCCTTGTCGTACAAGCCGGGCGCGAAGATGTCCGGTCCGACACGGATCAGTGCGAACGTCTGCATGTAGTCGTCGTTCGGATCCCAGCGCGCCTTGAGTGTGCGGTTCTCGTATGTCACGATGAACGTGCTCAGGCCGCTGCTGCCACCAGATGGCTTCGTCTCGCGGTACTCGTAGCGGCCGACGTACGCCTGCGCGTCCGCCTCCGGCATCGTCGATTCGAGCGACGGTGTGACGCCAACCTTGAGTGACGCACGCGTGGTGCCCCACTGCATCGCGAGTGTGCCACCACTCACCGTCAGCTCAGGCATCGACCAGGTCAGCACATCGACGTACGGCGCCTGCGAGACGGGCGTACTGACGCGAATCTGCGCGGCGTTCGAGTCGGGCGGCTCCATGTGATAAATGTGCCACGTCGGATCGAGCACCGTCGTCCAGTCGCCCGTCTCGCGCAACACCATCCACACGGAATACTTGCCCTTCGGCACGCGTTGGCCGTTCACCGTGATGTCCTTGTTCACCTCGAGCACCGTTGCCCAGTTCGCACCCGGTGTCCACACTTCGCCCCAGTGCGCGGCCCGTGAGCCGAACAACGGCTGCCGTCCACGCATGCGCGGCCGCGAATAGGTCACGCTGATCTTCGTGCCGTCGATGACCTGCGTCATGGTGCCCATCTCACTGGCCCGAATCTGCGCCGAGACCGCACCGGGCAGCAGCAGTGACATACCGAGTCCGACAAGCGCACTACGCGTGAAGCGACGCATTTCGTTTGACAGGATGCGAGAAGGTGACTGCGTGGCGTCAGGTGATCGACGACGATGTCTTATCCGAACTGCGCATCGACCACCACACGAATCTGCGCGAGGGTCTGCCCCTCGCCATGCAGGCGAACCACGAGCTTCCCCGTGCCCTGACAGATCGGACAGATCGTGGCCATCGCGTCGCCCTCATAACAACTGAGCAGAGAGTAGAAGCCGGGCACCTCGGCACACCCACAGCTGCAGCGGATGCCATCGGCGATCGCGGGAATTGCGCGAATGCCATCGAAGAGCCGAACCAGGTCAGGCCACTTTGCCAGCTTCGCACCGGTGAGGACCTTGGCGCTGGTGATGCCGGTGCGTGGAGTGGGGTGGGTGACCGGGGTGGGTGTGCGCGGACGCTCCGACCCACACAGCGACATGGGTCCATGTGCAGCGCGGCGAGCACGGATCACGCGTCGGTCAAGGACTGCCCCGGCTCCGGCACACCCTGCGACAGAAAGAAACGTGCGGCGGTTCATCATCCGTCTCCAGAGTCGGTCGATGACGAAACCTATCGAAGGATTCGGCGCTCTTGGCTATCTGGTGTGCGTGGCCGCCCGTTCCCCCGAGTCCGCCGCGGCAACGAAGGGTGCGCCTGCGACGCCCGCCCCTTCGCGTACCGACCGATACCACCCCCTCGCCTCGGTCTCTCGTCCCAGTCGCTGCAGAGTCACGGCGCGTGCCAGACGATCCAGCTGCTGCCCAAGTGCGGGATGTTCCGATCGAACGCGCGAGGGAAGGTCGGGAATGCACTGCTCAAACGCAGCGATCGCTGCGGTGAGGTTGCCGCGGCGCAGCTCCCAGTGACCGGAAATCGCAGCCGAAAGCGATGCGGCCACGCGAGACTCAGCCGACGTACGCCTTTTCAGTGTTGCACGTGCCGCCGCCACGCCGCTCGAGTCGCCAAGACGCACACTCAGCACGCCCACGAGATACTGGCGGAGATCGTCGCGCTCGGTCGGCGAGAGGTCATCCTCCGTGAGGCTGCGCGCGACCGACTGACCGAGCAGAGTGCGCCGGAGCGCACGCAACGTATCGGGGCTGACTGCGACCGACGGTGCAAGTGCTGACACTGCATGCCCCTCCGCCGCGCGATCGGGATCGAGTACCTCGGCATCCCGGAAGTGTGCTGCGGCCGCGTCCCACTGGTTGTCAGCCACTTCCAGCGTCGCCAGCGCGAGCAGACCATCGACGCGCGACGCCGGTGCCGATGCGGCACTGCGGGCGAAAACGCGAGCCGCGATGCGATCGCTCACGTCAGCGCTGATACGACGCAGCGCAATACGCGCCAGATTTGGATCCGCGATACTGTCGGCTATATCGCGGATCTGCGTCGCAGTGCGCGTGCGCCGATGATGCAGGGCGAGGTACGTGGCCCGGATTCCCGGTTGCTCGCCAGCGCTGTTCGGGCTGAAATACCTGCGGAACAACGTGTCGAGCTGCCCGGTCCGATTGGCGTTCGCGGCGAGATCCATCAGATACACCGTGACCTCGCGATTGCGCGGGTCGAGTGCCATGACGCGCCCGAATGCAGCCGCCGCCTCGTCGATCGGCCGACCGTAGTACGGGTTGCTGCCGAACTGTGCTTCGCCGAGGAGCATCCACGCTTCGACGTCGGTGGGATAGTCGGCGACGATTTGTGCGAGCTGTCGCTCCGCGTGTACGGCGCCTCCGAATCGCAGCGTGTAGTACGCGCGCACGAGCGACTGCTGTCGCGGTGGAAGTGATGCAGCCAGTGCGTTGGCGCGGCGCGCTGCCGACGCACTCATCGCGTACACATCGTTCCACCGGGCAGCGCGCGCCAGTCGATACCATGCCAGCGCAAACATCGAATCCGCAGCGACCGCGACCTGAAACTTCGCGACGGCAGCTGCCGGTCGCGCATCGCGCAGGTCCCGTTCTCCGTCCAGATACGCGCGGAGCGCACGCGTCGACGTGGTGGTGCTGGCAGCGATACTGGCGATCGTGTCGCCTGGTGCCAGCAGCTCGGTCGCGATCAGTTGCCGCACCAGCGCGTCGATGCCGGAGGCGAGGCCAATGGCGTCGGTCACCGTCGCCTGCGCGCGGCCCACTTCGCGCCCGTCGATCCGCCGCAGTGTTGCGCGGAAGGTGAGCGTCGTTCCCGTACGCACAACACTGCCAACGACATAGCGATCGGCACGCACCCTCGCGGCGACGGCGTGCGCCTCGACAGAGTCCATGGTGGCCGACGGGCGATCGCCTGTCGCACCGATGACGGTGTTCGGATCGATCCCGCGAACCAGCCCCGTGCCGTCGAACGCTGGTGTGAGTAAATCCACCATGCCGTTGGCGAGATATGCAATGTCGCGTCCGCCGCGCACGCTGAACGGCAGCACCGCGATCGACGACAGCGGCGTGTTCGTGCGCGCGACCTCGATGGCCGGCGGTGGCGCGACACGCTGTCGCCCGGACATGAAGATCGTCGCCGCCGATCGGCGGTAGCGAAATCCGCCTGCCACTGCGTCCCGACGCCACCTTCCGCAACGGACACGATGCCGGGGCCTGCGCTGGTGCCGATGTTGAACGCGTCAAATGCGCCGCTGTGAAAGCCCACATGCGTTCCGGCGAAGCTGACGCTGTTGGTGGCCGCAAGGTTCGTCAGCGTGACGGTCACGATGCGCGACTGCGCGAACACCGACGACGCCACGAGACACAGCGCCGTGGAGGCTCGCAGGATGGAAGAAACGACACGAGACATATCGTGGACTCCGGGGCAATGAGGTGAACGGAAGACGGGGCACGAGGGCCCCATTGTCAGACAGCACCCCATCTCGCGCCCGATCAGCTCATTCGACGCGTCGGCTCATCGGGGCCGGGAACAGTTCGCGCTCGTTTCGAGTACGTCGGCCGACCTCATGCTGATCTCCCCTTCTGTTCGCAGCCGACGATCACGACGCGTCACGCTCTTGGTGCCGCCCGCACCGACTGCGCACCCTCGGCGCAGCGTCGGCATGGTACTCGCGGCTGCGCTGGTGTGCGCTGTACCGTCTCAGGCCCAGCGCGGACGTGAAGACGACATCGACCTGCTTGGCCTGGCCACCACGAGGTCTGGCGCCTCGCTTCCCGCAGGCTGGCAGACGCGCCCGGTGCGTGGTCAGCTGCTGCCAATGAGCCGGATCATTGACTCGTCGGGTACTCGCTTCATGAGACTGAGTGGAGCAGGACACGCCGGATGGTTCGTTCGCGCGCTGCCCGAGCCGCTGCTCGCGTCATCCGGCCACCTGGCCTGGACGTGGCGGGCGACGTTGGCGCCCGTGGGTGCCGATGTCGCCATACCCGCGACCGACGACGCGACGCTGCGTGTGTTCGTCGTATTCGGTCGACACGGGCGCTTTTCGGTGAAGCCGCGCGTGCTCTTCTACACACTCGCCGACGGTGTGCCGATGCCGGATCGCATCGACTCGCCGTTCGGCGTGCGGATCACCGGCCGACCAGCGCTCGCCCGCGACTGGGTGCCCGCGAGCGCGGATCCATTCAGCGATTACCGTCGTTTGTGGAAGGATGCGCCACCACCGATCGTGGCGGTCGGTGTGATGCAGGATACCGATCAGACGCGCAGCCCAGCTATTGGTGATATCCTGAGTCTTTTTTGGAGGCAACCGAATGCGGCCCATCCGTGAGACGTTGATCCTGGCAACCCTGCTCGCCGCCTGTCATTCGGCCACGCCGCCAACCGCGCCCGACGCAGTGCCGGTGGCGCCCGGTGTGCCCATTCCATCCGGGATGGGCGTCAATGGCCGATTCGTGAAGACCCGCTACGACGTGACCGGCACGGCGACGGTCGTCGTGGAAAACAGCATCGGGGTGATCGAACTCTCGAGCGACTTCTCGATCACCCAGACGCCCGGTCCGTACCTGTATCTCAACACCACCAACAATCCGAACACGGGACAGCCGATCCGAATCGCCAGTCTGAAGGGGAAGAGCGGTGCGCAGCGCTTCACCTTCACCGTGCCACCCGGCACACGCTACAGCTGGCTCGTGATCTGGTGCGACCCGTTCAATGTGCCGATGGCCGAGGCACCGATCGCGCCGGTCCCGTAGCGCCGAACCGGCCTCGGATCGTGATCGCGCACGATCGACACAGGCTACGATCGATTTCCCCATTGCCCACCGCGCTGGAAACAGGGACGGTCTGATGTGCACGGCTGTAGTCGCACACCCGCTGCAGGATCGCCGGCCCTACTGCAGTGGCTAGCGCATTTCAACCCGCATCGCATCCATCGCCGAAACAAACGCCGCGTCGGTCTCGCGTCGCACAATCCACCGGCCCGCCACCATCACTCGCGCGAACGGGTGCGCAGGTGATGCGAAAACCACGCCGTCGAGAATGCGCGACGCCGGCAGACCGATCAGTGCTGGATCCCGCTCGTTCAGCAGCAGGAGATCGGCGCGTGCACCCACGACGAGTCCCCAGTTCGAGTGACCGGCGGCCGCTGCACCGCCTGCCAGACATCGCTCCACGAGGCGCGCGGCGGTACTGGGATTCGTCGTCGGCTCCGCCGACACATTGCGTTGCCTGAGCGCGAGGCGCTGCCCGTATTCCAGCAGGCGCAATTCCTCCGGCCAACTGCGCGTCACGTGACTGTCGGTGCCAAGTGACAATGGCGTGCCGCTTTCGAGCCAGCGCGGCAGGTCGCAGAGACCGTCACCGAGATTCGCTTCGGTCCCGGGACAGAGCACGACACCCGCGCCAGTCGCGGCCACCGCGCCGATCTCCTGCGGTGTGGTGTGCGTGGCGTGCACGAGTTGCCACCGCGCATCGAGCGCGAACTCGCGTGTCAGCCACTCGATCGGTCGCAATCCGGTTGCGGCAAGGCAATCCGCCACTTCACTGGTCTGCTCGGCGATGTGCAGATGAATCGGTGCCGCGTCATCGGCACACGCCCGCACGAGTTCATGCAGCGATTCCGGCGACGCGGCGCGCAACGAGTGGATCGCGACACCAGCATCGACGTTTGGCAGCTTCCACGAACGGATCGTCTCGCGCAACTGCGTCACGCGCGTTGCGTCCGTGGCGAAACGGCGTTGATCCGCGCGCAAGGCAGGTTGCGTGAATCCTGCACGCTCATACAACACCGGCAGGATTGTGAGCCCCATGCCAGTATCCTGCGCCGCGCGCGCCAGCGCCACACTCATCGCCGCATCGTCACCGCCGTGTGCCGAATACGGTTGCCCATCCTCGGCGTGATGCAGATAATGGAACTCGCAAGTGTGCGTGTAGCCGCCAGCCAGCAGCTCGGCGTAGAGATGGGCGGCGACGGCATACAGCTGTTCCGGTGTGATGCGAAGCGCGACACCGTACATCCGGTCGCGCCAGCTCCAGAAATCATCGCGCGCGCTGTCGCGACGTTCTGACAAGCCGACGAACGCGCGCTGGAAGGCGTGACTGTGCGCGTTGATCATCCCAGGTATCACACCACCAGGAACTACGTCGGCGTTCGGTGGGCATTCTGTGTCAGCGCTGACCTCGGACCACCGGCCATCCGCGCCGGCTCGCAGGGTCACCGCGTTGGCCCATGCGTTGTTGAGCCATGCGCGCGGCGCCCAGAGCAGCGTACTCATGGTGTCCACGCCAACAGCGATTCAACGAACGCGCGAAGCAGCGGTGTCACACCGGCCGCGTGTGTGTCATTCCATTCGTATGGTGCCGTTTCGTCCATGTACGAACGCCAGCACATCTCGAGCTGGATCGCATGCACACCCTCGCGCGGGTCGCCGAACTGCCGCGTGATGTGACCGCCCTTGAAGCGACCGTTGAGCACGTGGGTGAACTCGGATTGCGACGCGAACTCGCGCATCACAGCGTCAGTGAGGGTGGGTGCACAGCTGGCACCGTTCGCCGTCCCGACGCTCATGTGCGGCAGCTGTCCGTCGAACAACCACGGCAGCTCGCTCCTGATGCTGTGCGCGTCAAGCAATACAGCGTGGCCATGCGCGCGCTTGAGCCGCGAGAGCTCGTCGCGCAACGTGTCGTGATACGGTTGCCAGTAGTGCGCGACACGCCGTGCAATTTCGGCCGAATCCGGCGCAAGGTTCTCGCGGTACAGTGTGTCGCCGCTGAAATGCCGAGTGGGACAGAGCTCAGTGTTGTTCTGGCCCGGATACATCGGCGCGTTGTCGTTCGACCGGTTGAGGTCAATCCAGTAGCGACTGAAACGCGGTACGGTGAGGGTGGCACCGAGGTCGGCGGCGAAAGCATACAGACGATCGAGAAACCAGTCGGTGTCTTCCACATCCAGTGCGCGCGGCGAGTACCGATACTGCTGGTCGATCGGGATCTCCGTGCCGACGTGCGGAAAACTGATCAACAGCGGCGAGCGGCCGCGATGCAGCGTGTAGGTGTCTGTGGTCATATTGATTATTCGTCGCGCGCGTCGTCATAAGCTCGCTCCGTGCGATCAGCACGGGCAGTCTGCGGTGTGAATTCCAACGACCACGCACGAAGACTCGCGCCGTTGCGATCTTCTGCAAGAGTCCAGCGCTGGTCGCCCGCGTCGTCGCTCCACGCAAGCGTGTGCGGCGAGAGTCTCGTCCCGCGCGAATCATCGAGCCGCAGCGTGCTCGACCCGGTCGTGTAGACCGCACGAAACGGTGCAGCAGCCAGTGATGATTCGCCGTCGAGCACGCGCGTCATCACGCCGACGCCACTCTCACGCATCACCATCAGGTTGAGGTCCTGTGTTGCATCGTTGAGCAGGAAACACTCGGGTGCGGCGACGCCGTCAAAGCGGAATGGCGCGCTGTCCGGCCGCAGATCGATGTTCGTGTCGCCGAGTCGCAGCGTGACGCCATCACCCTGCATCACCGCGAACCATCGTTCAACGCCCGGAAACGCGCTGAACGGTCCATTGCGTTCGATACGCGCCACACTGATGCGAAGCATCCAATCATCCGCGTGAGGCCACGTCAGCAGCACCTGCGTCGAGCCGCCGCCGTTGCGCCACGGCTCAGGCACGACGCTCGCAAGCGAAACCAGATGAATCACAACGCGGTCCGTGCGCGATCGGGCGACATCGTCGAGTTCCCTGATTGAAGGTGATCGCTGCGCGTCGTGCGTCATTCAGCGGAATGCGCTGTCAGCCCTGCACGACCCGCGTTGCCGATATCGGCGCTGGCCGGCCGGACTCCGTTGCCACGCGTACCATGGCTTCATTGGTGTCGTCGTGCACCGGCCAGTCGTGATCATTGGCCGATCTCGATGGCGAGGGCGCCTGCGGTCGTGGCGAGAAAGGTCTTGAGGGTCTCGATATCCATACGAATACTCCGTTCCGAGCGGGGTGGGCCTGCCTTTATCGAATCTGGCATTGCAACCACGACCGTAGTGAGGTCCGAGCGCGTGCGCCGCAGCGCCTCCCGGCTCCACCGCGCATCATACACACTGTGCGCGCTTCGAGACGCACGTGGACTGGACGCCGCGATGGGTGACAGGAACGCCGCCCGGTTCCGCCGACGGCCACCCGATCGCGGTGAGCCTGCTCGACGCGTACGCGCTGCAGCGCGCGCCGCCACGGAAGACGACCTGATGGGTCGAGACGCGGGCGATTCCTATCGCATGGGGCGGAGTCCGTGCTGCGTGCGGTGGGTGCATACGCGTGGGAAGCATCGCGGGGCTGTTTCGCGACCGCGCACATTCCGATCGTCCCGACTCGGTGTCGTACAGTCAGCACCAACGCGCTTGCGATTCTCACTGGCGCGCCACCCGTCGCGCAGCGGCAAGCCATGATGCGTCGCGTCCTCGCTTACACGACGCTCGCGCCCGCGCGCTATTACATCCGCTGGTACGTACTCGAGGCGTTGCGTGAGTCAGGCCTCGGCGACCAGAATCTCGAACAGCTCGCGCCGTGGCGCGGGATGCTCGCACGCTGGGGCGCAGCGTGTGCTCAGCGCGCGTGCGTCGAAATGACACCAAGGGGTCAGAGCACTTGGTGTCTTTTTCGCGCACACTTTCAAGGGGTCAGAGCACTTGAAATTTTCAAGTGCTCTGACCCCTTGAAATCACACCGCGTCCGACAAACTCGTGAAGTTGAAATCCTTCGCCTTGAGCGAGGGCATCACCCGCCCCGCGCCCACTGGCTCGGCACGCCCGATCTCCTCGATCTTGCTGAGCATGAACAGCGGGCTCTCGTTCCAGCGGAAATTCTTCACCGCCGCGGTGATCTTGCCGTTCTCGATCAGAAATGTGCCATCGCGTGTGAGGCCCGTCAGCATCACCGTGCGCTGATCGAGTGGCCGGATGTAGAAGAAGTGCGTGACGAGAATGCCGCGCTTCGTGCCTGCGATCAGCTCGGCCGTGGTCTGCGTGCCGCCGACGAACTTCACTGCGCCACCGCCGAATCCACCGCCTCCTCCCCCACCGCCTCCGCCACCAAATCCACCGCCGCCGCCGGTCGCGACCTTGCCCTGCTTCTGCGCCCAGTAGCGATCGTACCCGAACTCCTTGAGGATGCCCTTTTCGATGTAGGTCACGCGACGTACCGGCGTACCATCCTGCGCGAACGGTTGCGCCAACAGATCAGGATCAGTCGGATCGGAATACATCGTCACCCGTTCGTCCGCGATCTTCTCACCAAGCTTCGTGCCGCCACCCGGCTTGCTGAATGTGCCGCGCCCTTCGTCATTCGCGCGTGCGTTGAACGCGCCGAACAGACTCCCCATGATGTCGGAGACTGCCGCCGGCTCGAGCACCACGGTGTAGAGACCCGGCTCGATCGCGCGCGGATTGCGACTCGCGGCTGCTTTCGCCGACGCGGTGCGACCGAGTGCGGCCGCGTCGATCACACTCCAGTCACGCGCACCGGCATTCGACCAACCAGAGCCCGTGCCGTCCGGTGTGCGCGCCGTGATACCGAGGTTCGCACTGCTGCTGCGATGATACGCAAACAACCCGCGACTGGTCGCGACGGCGTTGGCACCGGCGTTCGCTTCGAGATAGCCGGCCACGAAAATATTTGCGCCCGGCCCACCCGCCGATTCTGCGGCGGTGATGGCGTTCTTCGTAGCCACAGCACGCTTCTCCGGATCGAGGCCCGCGGTCGACTCGAAGTAGCCGTTCACGACGGCATAGTCCTGCGCTCCCAGCTCCGGTACGAGTTCCGGATTCTCCGGACTCAGTCGCGCGAGTGACTCGGCGGATTCCACGGTGCGCTTGAGGCTCGCATCATCGAGGACGTTCGTCTGCGCACTCGCGCGGCGTTTGCCGATCGTCGACGTGACGGTGATCGACGTGTTGGTGGTGCCGCCGCTGGTCGTGATTTCGTTGCCGGCAAATCGGGTGTTGCCGGTCCATCCGGTTGCGATGTTGACGCGTGTTTCGTCGGCCTTCGCAAACGCAAGCACACGATCGGCAAGTGCCTTGGCCTGATCGCGGGTGAGATAGTCGCCGTCGAGCGGCGCTGCGAACAGAGACTTCGGTGCGCTCGACATCATGCCTCCCTTCCGGTGTTCACGACGTTCACCTGACGGAAGCGCGCTGGCGGGCACCCGTGACTGACCGAGTTCGATTGCGACGGTTGGCCCTTGCCGTCACCGAACGACCCGCCGAGGTAGTAGGACTCCTTGCCACCGATCATGTCCATCGAGTTCCAGAAGACCGGTGTGGTGGACTGGTACGCGACATCCTTCAGCATGCCGGTGATCTTGCCGCCGCGCACTTCGTAGTACGCCTGGCCCGAGAACTGGAAGTTGTAGCGCTGATGATCGATCGACCACGAGCCGCGATTCTTGATGACGATACCGCGATCGGTCGCCGCAATAATATCATTCAGTGACGTATTCTGTTCGCTCGGCAGCAGCGAAATGTTCGGCATCCGCTGGAACTGCACCGAGTCCCACGAGTCGGCGAACGAACACCCGTGCGACTTCGTGACGCCGGTCAGTTTGCTGATCGTGGACGCCTGTTCACGCGTCGTCTGATAGTCCTTGAAGATGCCCTTGTCGACAATCTTCCAGGAGTCAGCAGCAACACCTTCGTCGTCCCAGGCGCATCGCGCCAGCGATCCTTCCTGCGTGCGATCGCCCTGAATGTTCATCAACGGCCGCCCGTACTTGAGCTTTCCGATCTGCGCTTCCGGTGGTGCGATGAATGACGTACCCGCGAAGTTCGCCTCGTAGCCGAGCGCACGATCGAGCTCCGTCGGATGCCCGATGGATTCGTGAATCGTGAGCCAGAGATTCTCGGGCGTGATGATCAGGTCATACCGGCCCGGCTCGACCGATCGGGCGCCGAGCTTCTCGACGGCAAGCGACGCCCACTTGGCGGCGTTGCCCGGCATATTGAGCGACTCGACGTATTCCCAGCCTTCACCGCGCGGCGCAAGTTCCTCGCCGTACTGTTGGAAGCCACCGGCGCCAACGGCAGTCGCCGAGAATGACGGACCGACGCGAATGAACGTCTGCGTCGTCTGCGTGCCTTCGCTGTTCGCGTACTGCTTGATCTCGCGCAGGAGCTGCAGGCCCGAGTTCACGAATCGGATGCCGGGCACCTTGAGCGCCGCTTCGTTGGCCGCGAACAACATCGCGACCTTGTCCTCGATCGACACTTCGAGCGGATCACGCTTCACCGGCGTCTGCCACGTGCCTTTCACGACTGCGGTCGGGGCGAGCTCGATCCTGCGCTTCTGCACCGTCCCGGCCGCGCGTGACAGTCGTGCGGCCTCACGCGCCACCTTCACGACGCCGTCCGTCGTCATGACGCTGGTGGCGGCAAAGCCCCACGCACCGTTGACGATGGTGCGAATTCCCATGCCATAAGACTCGGAGTCCGACACACCGGTGATCTGACGTTCGCGGGTGCCGATGTTCTGGCTCCGATAGCGACCGATGCGCACATCAGCGTAGGTGGCACCGGCCGCTTTCGCAGCGCCGAGCGCGGCGGCCAGCAGCTCATCGGATTCGGTCTCGATCCAGCGTGCTGGCAGGCGTCCTGACGCGATGGCGTTGTTCGGATTGACGATGACTAGCGCGGTGGCGGCGGCGCTCGACTTGAGGAAATCGCGGCGGTTGAACGGCATGGGGCCTCAGGGGATCGGACGCGGCAGGACTCGGGCTGGAGAGATTACTCGTCACGCGAGCAATCTGTTGGCGGAGCGCGACGCCGACCCCATCGCGGGGGCGTGATGCAACGAGCGCCAGCCGTCGCGTACCGACCCGTGTTGCCTTCGACTGACCGGTGCGCACCTTCAGTGAATGCATCTTCCGTCCGGGACCTTCGGCTTGGCGCGTTTTCCTCGCGCAGCACTCTGCCTCGCGCTCGTGATCGCCGCCCCACGTCCGTCGAGGGCGCAGGCGACGCCGACATGGGAGGTTTACGCCATTCGCTACGGCGCGCTGCCCGCGTTTCGCGTCGCGGGGCTGATCGCCGGCGCCGATACGTCGCGACGTCTCGATGCGACACTGATGGTCTGGCTGCTGAAAGGCCCCGACAAACGCATCGTGCTGGTCGACGCGGGCTTCAAGCGCGCCGATCTCATCGCACGCTGGAAGCCGCTCGACTTTCAGCGCCCCGATTCCGCCGTCGCGCGCGCCGGTGTGCCGGCCAAGGCTGTGACGGACATCATCATCTCGCACATTCACTGGGATCACTTCGACGGTGCAGATCTGTTTCCGAATGCACGCATCTGGATCCAGCGCGAGGAAGTCGATCACCACATCGATTCCGTCGGCACGGTGCTCAACCGCGCCATCGACGCGCCCGACGCGGCGATGCTCAATGCACTGCGCAGCGCGGGCCGCATTCAGTTGGTGAACGGTGACGCACAGCAGATCATTCCCGGCATCACCGTCTACATCGGCGGCAAACACACCTTTCAGTCGCAGTATGCCGGCGTCCGCACGGCTGAAGGCACCGTCGTGATCGCGTCCGACAACATGTACCTGTACGAAAATCTCGAACTGCAGGTGCCGATTGCGCAGACACTCGATGCGGCGTCGAATCTTGCCGCGCAGCGCCGCATGATCACGATCGCGACCTCACCGCGACTGATCGTACCGGGGCACGATCCCGCGGTCTTCACGCGCTTCACGGTCGTGATGCCGGGCGTGGTGCGCATCCGCTAGCGCCCTGTGCTCGCGTCGACTGAGCGTGAATGACACGCGGCGCGCCTCCTCAATACCGTCGCACCACCAGCACGCCCGCAATCACCAGCGCCATTCCCGCAAGTCGCCCAGCCGACACCGGATGCTGCGGAATGCCGAACACACCGGAGTGATCGAGCGCCAGCGCCGTGACGAGCTGACCGGCGATCGCAAGCGAGAGCATCGTCGCGACGCCAATGCGCGGGGCAGCGTAGGCGGCCGCGCTGACGAACACCGCACCACAGAGTCCACCGACCCACGCGTACCACGGCAGCGCGCGCGTGGCGGCGACATTCGGCGCGCTGCGCTGGACGGTCGCCACGACGATCAGCGCCAGCGTGCCCACGAGGAATGAGATGAGTGCAGCGTTGATCGGGGACCCGACGGCCTTGCCGAGTTGCGCGTTGAGCGGTGCCTGAATCGAGAGCAGCGCGCCGCCAAGCAGGATGATGGCGGTGGAGAGATAGACGGACTGCATCATGGATCCTGTGCGGTGGCGGAAGTGTTTGCGGTCGAGCGAGGCGCCGCGATCAGCAGG
>JANLPZ010000222.1:0-22845 GCA_031367535.1 Gemmatimonadaceae bacterium | reverse complement strand
GCGAGTTGCTGTCGAAGGCCATTCGATTCACCCACAGCGAGCAGTCGGTCAGCTCGTTGTTTGACTGACGCCGCGCGCGTCCCCGAGGAGTTTTCCGATGTCTACTGCCACGCTGTCCGCCACGCTTCGCTCCGAATCCGGCAAGGGTGCCGCCCGCGCCCTGCGCCGCGCCGGCTCTGTCCCGGCCGTCATCTACGGCCACAAGCGCGAGCCGATGTCGCTTGCCGTGCCGACGCGTGAACTGGAGCGCCTCCTCGAGCGCGTGGCCGCCGGGTCGACGGTCGTCGAACTGAGCATCGACGGCAAGGTGTCGCGCACGCTCATCCGCGAGATCCAGAAGCACCCGTTCAAGAAGCAACTCGTGCACATCGACTTTCAGGAGCTCGTCGCCGGTGAGAAGATCACGGTCAGCGTGCCGCTCGTGATCGTTGGTATCTCGGTCGGCGTCCGCTCGTTCGCGGGCATCCTCGATCAGACGATGCGCGAACTTGAAGTCAGCGTCGATCCGTCGGCGATGCCGAACCACATCGACATCGATGTCTCGGCGCTCAATATCGGCGACTCCATCCACGTGCGCGACATCGTGTTGCCCGCCGGCATCACGGTGCTCAGCGATCCCGATGCGTCGGTGGTTGTCGTCGCGGCACCGAAGGTCAACGCGACCGACGCCGCCGCCGATGCCGCTGCAGCCACGGCAGCAGCCGAGCCGGAAGTGCTGCGCGCCAAGAAGCTCGCCGACGACGCGAAGTAATCGGAGTCCGTTATGCAGCGGGGCGCGGTGCGAATGTCGCGCCGCGCCCCGTTCGCGTTCTGACCTGTTCGCACCGCCATGAAAGTCTTTCTCGGCCTCGGCAATCCCGGCAAGGAATACGAGCGCACCCGGCACAACATCGGCTGGTGGGTGCTCGATCATCTCGCGCGTCGCTGGAATGCCGATGGCTGGAAGAAGGATGGCAAGGCGATGGTCGCGACGGCGCGCGTCGGCAATGACGTGGTCAAGCTGGTCAAGCCGCAGACGTACATGAATCTGAGTGGCGAAGTGCTGAAGCCGTTTCTCAACCGGCCCGGTTGGGATCCGGCGCAGGATCTGCTCGTGATCGTGGATGAAGTAGCGCTCCCGTTTGCCACCATGCGCACGCGTGCCGGTGGCAGTGCGGGCGGGCACAACGGTCTCAAGTCGGTGCAGGCACACGTCGGTTCGACCGGCTATCCGCGCATGCGCATCGGGATCGCGCCGCTGCATCCGCGCGCGTCGGTGGGCGACCTGTCCGGCTACGTGCTCGGGCCGTTCGGCCGCGAGGAGACTGAGTTCATGGAGGCTGCGATGCCGCGCTTCGGCGAGGCCTGCGAATCGTGGGTCCGTGACGGTCTGACACTGATGATGAATAAGTTCAACGTCGTCGCATGAGACTCGCGATGCGTCCCCCCTTCTCTCTCCGATTCATTCCGTGCTGAAGCTCGGCATCGTTGGTCTCCCGAACGTCGGCAAGTCCACGCTCTTCAACGCCCTCACCGCCGCCAAGGCGGAGGCCGCGAACTATCCGTTCTGCACCGTCGAGCCGAACGTCGGCATGGTGGAAGTGCCGGACAAGCGGCTCGATGCGCTCGCGATCGTCGTGCAGCCGAAACGCACGGTGCCTGCCGTGGTGCAGTTCGTCGACATTGCCGGGCTGGTCAAAGGCGCCGCGCAGGGTGAAGGGCTTGGCAACAAGTTTCTCGCCAACATTCGCGAAACGGACGCGATCGTGCATGTCATCCGCTGCTTCGATGACGACGACATCACCCACGTGATGGGGAGTGTCGATCCGGTGCGCGATCGCGACGTGATCGACTACGAGCTCTGTTTCGCCGACATCGGCAGCGTCGAGAAACGTCTCGACAAGCAGTCACGCATTGCGAAGAGTGGCGACAAGGAAGCTGTCGCAGAATTACCTGCGCTCCAGAAGGCACTCGCCACGCTGCAGAATGGAATCCCGGCGCGCCGCGCCGGGTTGAGCAAGGAGGAACTCTTCCTGCTCGAACCGCTGATGCTGCTCACCGTCAAGCCGGTGCTCTACGCCGCGAACGTGACGGATGACGAATTGGCGACAGGGCACGGCAAACACGTGGACGCATTGCGCGCCGCGATCGCCGCGTCGGATGAAGTGGCCGACGTGGTGACATTCTCGGCACGCATCGAAGCCGAACTGGCCGAACTGGCACCGGAGGAGAAACAGGAGTTTCTCTCGTCGCTCGGTCTCGAGAGCGCGGGCCTCGATCGCCTCATCCACGCCGGCTACCATCTGCTCGGGTTGCAGACGTATTTCACCGCCGGCGAACAGGAAGTGCGCGCGTGGACGATCCATCGCGGCGACACCGCACCGAAAGCGGCGGCCGTGATTCACACCGATTTCGAGAAAGGATTCATTCGCGCCGAAACCGCGGGCTACGACGACTTCGTGCGTCTCAAGGGCTGGAAGGGCGCCAAGGAAGCGGGCGCGGTGCGCTCCGAAGGCAAGGAGTATGTCGTGCATGATGGCGACGTACTGCTGTTCCGCTTCAACGTCTGATTCGCCGTCGTTTCAACTTCACCGGTCAGGACGTGTCATGACTCTGTTCGCACTCTTGCAGGACGCCGCTGCCGCGGCACCCGCACCGCTGCCGTTCTTCCGCACGTTGCCGTTCTACAAGAACATCCATCTGCTCGGCATGTTCCTCGCCATGACATCACTTGGCGGCGTCGCGATACACGCCGCGAATGGCGGCACGAAAGCGACCAGCAGCACACGCATGCTGACGGCGAGCGTGTTCGGACTCGGAATGCTGCTCGTGCTCGCCGGAGGATTCGGCCAGGCAGCGCGACTCGGCATTCTGGCGAATGGTTTTCCGGGCTGGATGGTCGGCAAGATGGCGATCTGGCTGATCGTTGCGGTACTCTCGATCCTGCCGTACCGCATTCCATCACTGGCGAAGCCGATCTACCTGCTGGTGCCGCTGCTCGGCGGCTGCGCGGCGTATCTCGCGATCTGGCACGGGTTCTGAGCCCTGAGGGCGATCAAGGGGTCGGTTGAACAAGGGATCCCCGATCAAGGGGTCAGAGCACTTGAAAAAAATGATGATGAAACGTCATCATAATTTTCAAGTGCTCTGACCCCTTGAAAGCAGCCCTTGAAATCGCGGCCTACTTTTCCTTGATGCTCACGACGTAACCACCGCGATCCCACGTCATCAGCATCCGCTCACCTTCGATCGTGACCGTGAAGCGCTCTTCGGACTTGGCACGCGGCGCCTGCTTTTCGACAGCGATGCGTGCGATGTCCTTCCTGCCGTCGTACGCGGTGCCCCACTGCCCCGTCTGCGAATTGATGATCAGCAGGCTTTGGCCGGTGCTCGGGTAGAGCCACAAGGTGTAGAAACCCGGTTCGATCGGAGTGCCACCGATGACAAGCGCCTTGTCGGTGCGGAATTGTGCGGCGGCGTTGGCCCCGAAGCGCCACGTCGTATCCATCGGGACGAGTTTGCCCCAGATCTCGCGGCCACGTTTGGCGGGTCGGCCGTAATCGAGCGTGATGTGCGCCGTCCCAACGGTTGCGACGAGGGTGTCACGCGTGGACGCCGCACCCATCGCCTGACCGGCGGCGTCGCGCGCCGCCCATCCACTCGCGATCCGATCGAAGTCGAGGCGTGCGTTCGGCGTGACGATGAACTTCTGCGTCGTCAGGGAACCATCGACACGCTTGATGCGACCGTTCTTCTCGATGCGATAGCCGGTTCGGAAACCGCCATTCACAATCTCCGCCGAATCGCGCGTCATCAGGCGGATATCCACCTTGGCCGCCGTGGCCTGCGGACCAAAACCGATGGCGTAGACGTCTCCACCTTTGACGGCCGCCTGCAGCATGCGTTCGGCGAGCACATACGACGCGCCGAATGCGGGCATGGTGCCCTTCGGCGCTGCATTGCGGAGCGTGACGGCCGCGCCATTCTGCTGAATTTCGCGCAGCACACTGTCGCCAACGAACGTCATCACGAGCGGCACCGAGCCCGTCGGGAGTGGTGTGCCGTCGGCTTTCGTGGTGACCTGCGTGAACTTCGCCGCGCTGCCATCGGCATTCAGCGTCAGCGTGTAGCGCGTGATGGTGGCTTGCGGTGAGCGGCGCAGCAGCGCGCCCTCGATGCTCGTCGGCGTCTTCGTGAAGCGCTCGACGAAGGTCGTGTCAGCGCCGAGCATCGCGACGAAACCACCGGACTGTGCACCAAGGGCAAGCGGCGCGACGAGTGCGGCAACGGGGAAAATCGAACGGAAACGGACGGCCATGTAAGACTCGTGGAATCGAAGGGTTCACTCGGAAGGCTGCGGCAGGTGCTCAGCCGCCCATATCTTACGGTCTGGACCACGGCGACACAGTCGGTACGGCCACGCAGGGCACACGGCTGGCTCACCCTCATCACGCACAGATCACATGCGCACGACGCTCCCTGCCCTCCTCCTCTCCGTCCCGGCGCTGCTCGCCGCACAGCCGGTCGCGCTGCCGACGACGAACGCCGCGATCCGCGCGACACTCGCCACGCTACGCGCAGACAATGCGTGGACACTCGAGCAGCAGACCTCGATCTGCGAGATCCCCTCGCCACCGTTCAAGGAGGCCGCGCGCGCCGCGGAGTTCAAACGCCGACTCGAGTCACTCGGCATCGCGAATCTGCGCATCGATGCGACGGGGAATGTGATCGGTGAACGACCCGGCGTTGGTGGCGGACCGACCGTCGTGCTGTCGGCGCATCTCGACACCGTATTCCCTGAAGGCACCGACGTGCGCGTGAAGCGTGACAGCACACCGGCAGGCGGCGTCCGCCTGACCGCGCCAGGCATTGGTGATGACTGCCGCGGCCTCGCGACGGTGTTATCGATCGCACGCGCGATGCGGTCGTCGAATGTCCGTACGGCCGGCATGGTGTATTTCGTCGGCACGGTAGGTGAAGAAGGCCCGGGCAACCTCCGAGGCGTGCGTGCGCTGTTCAACGGCGAATTGAAGGGCAAGATCGACTACTTCATCTCCGTCGATGGCACCGGGCTTGGCGCAACCAGCGGCGCCGTCGGCAGCACTCGCTATCGCGTGTCGTACAAAGGCCCGGGAGGCCACAGCTACGGCGCGTTCGGCATGCCGAATCCGATCCATGCGATGGGTCGCGCGATCACCAAGATCTCCGACTTCACGGTGCCAGAGAATCCGAAGACGACATTCAGCGCCAGCGTCGTGCACGGCGGCACGTCGGTGAACTCGATTCCGTATGAGGGCATCGTGGACGTCGACATGCGCTCCGAGAGCGCCGCATCCCTCGCCGCACTCGATGCGAAGTTCCAGATCGCGATCCGCGACGCACTGCGCGAGGAGCTGGCGCGCTGGCCGAACAGCAAAGTGCCGCTGACGATGACCCTCGACACGATTGGATTGCGCCCGGCTGGCTCACAGCCCGACAGCGCGCGGATCGTGCGCATCGCAGTCGCAGCAGGCAAGGCGCTCGGCTTCACCGTCACACCGAACGCCAACAGCACCGACTCCAACGTCCCGATCGGCCTCGGCATACCCGCCATCACCCTCGACGCCGGCGGCTTCAGCACCACCGCCCACTCGCTGACCGAGTCCTACGAAGACGGGCCGAACGGCTACCTCGGTCCGCAATACGTCGTGCTCGTCCTGGCCGCGCTTTCTGGAATCAAGTAGTATCGAAACAGTTTTCTCGCGGGGACGAGCGACGGCAACTGCAACTGCAACTGCAACTGCAACTGCAACTGCAACTGCAACTGCAACTGCAACTGCAACTGCAACTGCAACTGCAACTGCAACTGCAACTGCAACTGCAACTGCAAAAGTTTTCGCGCGGGGACGCGGGGGCGCGGGCAGTTCAGTATGCGTCGCGAAGTTCAGTCGTTCGACAGAGATCAAATGCTGTGGGAACAGCGTCTCGCGAGCGCAGTTCCCATGGCATTTGCCGTTGTCGAGCGCACTCAAGAACGTGTGGCGAACCGAACGCCCTGCGGCCCCCCGTCCCCGCGCGAAAACTCTTGATATTGGCGCCGAACCAAGGCAGTTGCTGTTCCAGAGTATTTGCCCTTGCCCGCGCCCACCGCGAGCGCCGCGCGAAAACTGTCTGGTACTACCTGGACAGTTCTTCGAACCGCTGATTACCGATGCGGTACAGCTTCCAGTCCTTGTAGTCGAAGTGCCACCACTCGGCGTCGTAGACGTGAAAGCCTTCGGCCTCCATCGCGGCGCGCAGAATCTCGCGGAGAGCGCGCTGCCGGCTCGTACCGCCGGGGTATTCGGGATACGACCGATCCGACATCTCATCGTAGCCACCCGTCGTTACGATCGGCTGTCCTGTGCGCAGATCGTACATCGTCAGATCCACGGCGCCACCACGATTGTGACGTGAGCCGGACGCAGGATCGGCCACGAACTGATGCTTGTCGGGCGGAGTGCCGTCCCAGAACATCTTCGTCACGTACCACGGCCGATAACCGTCGTGAATCAGCAGGCCGTAGCCTTGCGCTGCGAGCTTTTGGTGTGCGCGCACGAGCGCGTTGGCCGCCGGCCGCTGCAGGAAGGCGCGCGCCTGCGTGTACATTGACGTGCTGAGGAAGTTGCGGTCGGAGGCGTAGCGGATGTCAAGATGAATCGTGCTGTCCAGCAACACGAGCTCCGTCAACTCCGCATCGCGAAACGTGCCCGATTCGATCGGCGGATTCGCAGCCAGCGCAGTGGCGAGTAACTCGCGGAATGGCGTGACCGGTGTGATGCGGAAGATGCCACCATCCTCGCCAACCCAGCTGCGACGTGTGAACCCCACGCCGGCGGCCCTCGCCAGCGACGCCCGACCGGCTGCGTTGCGCGTGAACACGATGCGCTCACCGGCATACAGGCCGTATGACGGAAACGCATACACGTTCTCCGAGACTTCAGTGAGCGGGTACTCGAAGAACCATTCGATCAGCGCACTCAACTTCCCGTGTCGCTCGAGGATGTACAACACGTCGTGATCCCAGCCGTATTCCCCGATCAGCCCGCGCCAGCGCGCCGGGATGTCGGCTGGCAGCGTCGTCGCGACCGGCTGTCGAGCGAAGGCGTGTCCATCGATCACGAGCTTGTCACCATCCGGCCAGACCCGACGACCGAACGACACGCCGTCGTCCGCGATCAGTGTGTCGCCGTGGAGTGTGCGCAGACCATTCTGGATCTCGAGAAACGCCGCTGACACCACCACGCTCGAGTCATGTACGTCCACCGAGACCGTCGAATCACCGGTGCCGTACGTGCCACTCAGACGAGCCGCAAGCGCAAGTGACACCGGCGCATACGACATAAGTGGCGGCAATGGTGTGCCAGCGCGCGCCGCACGCATCAGGCGCAGGGCCTCATGCGCTACACGCGACGTGAGTGCATTCATGCCGTCCTTCGCCGCACTCACCGCGACGCCGAGCGTGTCGTCCGGCATCGCCGAGAGCTGCGTCGCGAAACCGTAGATCGCGCCGCCATGCTCCACCACGCGAGCACCATCGAGCGAGCCGACCCCGAAGCCGATGCCGCGACCGCGCGTCGCACCTGCTGGTGCAAACTGCGGTTTCCACATGCTGTCGAGTGTCGCCGCCTGAATCACACGGCCGTTCGCTCCGACGCCGCCAGCGAAGAGTGTGCTGATGAAGCGACCGAGGTCCGGCATCGTCGCGTACATACTCCCCGCTGGCGCCATGCCGAGTGCAAAGGTCGGCGCCGGAAACGTGCGCTCGTGTTCCGTCCACATCAGCGCGTCGGGCACGTGTACGCGCAGCGCCGGCGTCAGCTCGAAGGCGCTTGACGTCAGTCCCATCGGTTGCAGTACGGCGCGCTGCAGATAGCGGGCGAACGGTGTGCGGCTGCGCTGCTCGAGCACGTAGCCCACCGTCGCGATCGCCGCGTTGGAGTACTTGGGCGTCGTCCCCGGAGCATACACGAGTGTCGTCGCATTGAGGCTCGCCACCGTGGCGGCCAGCGTCGGCGAGGTGTCGTCGAAGTAGTGACCCACCGGCGGCTCACGCACGAGCCCCGAATAGTGAGACATCAGCTGCCGCAGTGTGATGGCCGTACCGCTCGTGTTCTTCGGCCGGAAAGTGGGCAGGTAGCGTTGCACCGGCGCATCGAGATCGATGGTGCCGCGTTCGACGAGTTGCATCACTCCGAGATCAGTGAACAGCTTCGACACCGAGCCCACGCGATACACCGTATTCGCCGTCGCCGGCACATTGCCGGCCGCGTGTTCAACGCCGAAGCCACGTGACCAGACCACCGTCGGCCCATCGACGAGCGCAATCGAGAGCGCCGGTATACCCTTGTCGCGCATCTCGCGCTCGATGAACGCGGTCAGCGCGCGACTCACTTCCGCATAGCGATCCACCGGTCCGATCACCGCCGGTTGTTGCGCGCGAAGTTGCGGCGCGGCGATCAGCGTCGCACCGAGCACCACGCGGGCAAGCACTGCGCCCGATCCAGATCGTGTCACCACTGGCCACGCTCCCCGACCGTTGTGATGACCTTGCCGAGTCGTTCGGCCGCATTGCGCCAGTTGGTCTGCACCGCCCGTTGCGCCGCATCGGCGTCACCAGCCTTGATCGCCCGGATTATCGCCTTGTGTTCACTCACCGACGGCGCGATGCCACGCGACAGCAGGCTCACATACAACCGTTCGTACCGCTCGGCCTGCGGCTTCACGACATCATGCAGCGCGCGCAGTCGCGGGCCGGCGGCCGCCATGACGTAGCCGCGATGGAATGCCTCGTCCAGTTCGTACAGCAGGTCATGCTTCGGTTGACGTGCGCGTGACGCGCGTTCGAGCTTCGTGTTGATCGCTGTCAGCGACGTCGTCAGCTTTGTTCGCGCCACATCGCCAAGCGTCGTCGCAGAGCGGGCCGCCAGACCCTCGATCTCTGCCACGATCGAGAACAGCTCCAGCGCGTCCTCGTGTGTCATCGGCGCCACCGTCGGTCGCGACTGTTGCAACGACGGTGCATCGACGATATAGCCCTCCTGCTGCAATCGCTGCAACGCGCCGCGCACCGGCGTGCGACTGACGCGCAACTTGCTCGCTACGTCCGTCTCGACGATACGCGAGCCCGGCGCGAGCTGACCGCGCACAATCAGTTCACGGAGCGCGTGGTACACGACCGTCGGCCGCGCGCCACGCGCTGGTGCGGCTGCCGCCTTCATCGGACCGCCTCGACGGCACGCCACCCCGGACCGCGCACGATCCGTCCGGGCTTGGCACCAGTGTGTCTACCGTTCTCCCACACGCGCACACCGTTCACGAGCACCGTCTGAATGCCGACCGAGTACTGATGCGGCGCGGTGTACGTCGCCTTGTCGATCACCGTCACCGGATCGAAGATCACGACATCGGCGAAGAAACCTTCGCGCAGCTGGCCGCGATCGCGAATCGTGAGTCGGTTGGCGACCGCCGACGTCATCTTGCGAATCGCTTCCTCGAGCGACAGCACCTGTCTCTCGCGAACATAGTGTCCGAGAATGCGCGTGTAGGTGCCGTACGACCGCGGATGTGTGAGACCCTTCGCTGAATCGGGATCGAGACCCTCGGCATCGGTGCCGAATTTCATCCATGGCTGGCGCATCTGCATCTCGACGTTCGACTCGGACATCATGAACACCAGCATGCCGACGCGTGCATCCGTCGCGAGCAGCAACGCGACGACCGTGTTCGCCCAGTCCTTCTTCATCATCGGTGCGATCTCGGCGATGCGCTTGCCTTCGTACTGTTTCATCTCCGGCTTCTCGTATCCCACAGTCATGATACCGGAGGGCGTCGCGAGACTGCACAGGTTCTCCCATGTGTTTTTCGGCGCCTGCATCTCGGCCACGATCTTTGCGCGCGTCACCGGATCGCGCAGTCGCTCGAGCAGCTTGTCACCCTCGGTCGCCCATGGCGGTGTGCACGCGGCCAGCGACGTGCCGCCGGCGGTGTACGGATACATGTCCGCGGCAACGTCCTGCCCCGCCGAGCGCGCCGAATCGATCATGGCGACGGCCTGTGTCGCTTTCGGCCAATTGCGCACGCCGCCGGCCTTGAGATGGTAGATCTCTACCGGCACATGTCCTCCGCGACCGATGCGCATCGCTTCCTCAATCGCCTCGAGATACCCATCGGCCTCGGAGCGCATATGCGTGATGTAGACGCCACCGAACGGCGACATCGCTTTCGCCATCTCGACCAGTTCTCCCGTGGTCGCGAAGTTGCTCGGCGGATAGATCAGCGCACTCGCCACGCCGAACGCGCCGTCACGCATCGCGTTCGCTGTGACCATTCGCATCGTGTCGAGTTCGGCCGGTGTTGGCGCGCCTTCGGCATACCCCTTCGCATAGACGCGGACCGTGCCTGCGCCGAGGAACGATCCCACGTTCACCGACACACCGTGCCGCTCCATCGTCGTGAGCCAGGTGTTGAAGCCGTGAGGCCCGGAGAACGTATTGAATGCCGTGGCGAGCACGGAATCGTCGTGCGTGCGGATCTGCGCAAGGTTCAACTTCTGGATCGCCGCATTCACCGGTGCCGGCGTACTGCCCTCGCCGAGGATTTCGGTCGTGACACCCTGCGACACCTTGCCGGCGTCACGACCGTCGCCGACGGTGAAACCGACCACCGATTGTCCCTGAATGTCGATGAATCCCGGCGCGACGACCTTGCCCGCGGCATCGATGCGCGTCGTGGCCTTGGCCGAGGCGAGCAGTCCGGGCGGTGTGATCTTCGTGATGCGATCACCACGAATGCCGATGTCCGCTGCGAACCAGGCATTGCCGGTGCCGTCGATGACGCGACCGTTGGTGATCACGATGTCGTACGCACCGGCCGGCGCGTCGGTCGTCGCAGCTGCCGCGGGTGCCGACGGCTGCGCGCCGCTGCCCGAGAACTGTTCGCGGCACGCGCCCAGTGGCAGGATGCCGGCGAGGAGTGCGGTGACCGACAGTGCGCGACGGGTGTGCGCGGCATGGTGCAGGCGGAGGCGGGACTTGCGCGCGGCGAAGTGGGCTGGCATGCTTGGGCAGGTAAATTGTATACAGTATTGTGCGCACCTATCGGTACCACCCGGCCGTACCGGCCGCAAGAGCGTACCACCGCCTGCGATCCGCCATGACTTCCTCGCCCGCGCACGCTGTCATTCGCGACCTCGCCTCGCTCGAGGACTACGACGCCTGCGTTGCGCTGCAAGACGACACCTGGGGCCACGGGTTCTCCGAACGGGTACCCGGCGCGATCCTCCGCGTCGCGCAGAAGATCGGCGGAGTCGCCGCCGGCGCGTTCGATGACGCCGGCCGTATGATCGGCTTCGTCTTCGGTATGACCGGCATTCGCAGCGGGGCCCTCGTCCACTGGTCCGACATGCTCGCCGTGCGTCCCGAAGCCCGCGGTACCGGACTCGGTGAAGAGCTCAAGCACTTCCAGCGCGACAAGGTCCGAGACCTCGGCGTCAACATCATGCTCTGGACCGCCGATCCGCTCGTCGCACGCAACGCACACTTCAACATCAATCACCTCGGCGCGTTCCCGGCGGAATACACCGAGAACATGTACGGCGACAACACCGGCAGTGTATTGCACGGTGCCATGCCGACCGATCGCTTCGTCTATCGCTGGCAGCTCGACGCACCGGCTCCCATCGACCGCAACGGTCTCGCCGCAGCTGGCGATGAGCTGCTGCCCTCGGCGATCGCGTTGGAAGCGGATGGCACACCAATCAGCACCACCACGATCGATGTGCCTGCCGTGCGCATTCACGTGCCGCACGACTTGACGCAGATACAATCCAGCAGCGCCGAACGTGCGCTCGCGTGGCGTATCGCGGTGCGTGCGGCATTCCTCACGCGACTCGGTCACGGCTACACAGTGACGCGTTTCGTGCGCGGCGTTGGTGCCGCACTGCCCTACTACGTGCTCGGCACTGAGCACTGATCCACCCTCGCTTCTCTCATTCCGCCGACCATGCTCGAGATCACCAGCATCACCCTGCGCGAGATTCGGCTGCCGCTGCGCGAGCCATTCCGCATTTCGTCCGGCACCATGACCGAGCGGCGTATCGCGTTGCTCGAGCTGCACGACGCGAGCGGTGCCAGCGCGTGGAGCGAGTGTGTCGCCGACGATACGCCGAACTACACCTCCGAAACCATCGACACGGCGTGGCTCGCGATTTCCAACTGGGTGGCCCCGCGTGTACTCGGCCGAAAGTTCGACGCGCCTGGAGATGTCTTCGCGGTGCTCGAGCAGGATTTTCGCGGACACCTGATGGCGAAGGCGGCGGTCGAGATGGGCATGTGGGGCGTCGAAGCGACACGACTCGGTGTACCGCTGGCACGCCTCATCGGCGGCACGCGTCCGACGATCCCGGTCGGCATCTCACTCGGCATTCAGGCGTCGCCCGCTCTGCTCGTGGAGAAGGTGCGTGGTGCACTGGCCGAGGGATATCGCAAGATCAAGTTGAAGATCATGCCGGGCAAGGACGTGGACTACGTGCATGCCGTACGCGCCGAGTTTCCCGACGCCCCGCTGATGGCCGACGCGAACAACGCCTACACGGTGGACGATGCGAGCGCACTCATCGCGATGGATAGCCTCAACCTGATGATGTTCGAGCAGCCGCTCGCATGGGAGGACATCGTCCGCCACGGCACGCTGCAGAAGATGCTCAAGACACCAATCTGTCTCGACGAATCGATCACGTCGCTGGCGCGTGCGCAGGACATGGTCACACTCGGCGCCGGTCGCCTGATCAACATCAAGCCGGGCCGCGTTGGTGGATTCGCCGAATCGCTGGCCATTCACGACTACTGTGAAGCGAACGCTGTGCCGGTGTGGTGTGGCGGGATGCTGGAGAGCGGCATCGGTCGCGCGTACAATGTGGCGCTGGCCTCACTGAGCAACTTTCAAAAGCCCGGTGATCTGAGCCCGAGTGCGCGCTACTGGTCACAGGATGTGGTGACGCCGGAGTGGACGATGACTGCGGACGGGATGGTGACGGTGCCGTTCAACACACCGGGCATCGGTGTGACGGTGAATGTCGATCGAATCGATGATCTCACCGTGCGCACGGCGACGCTTTCACCATGATCGCGCCGAATGTCGCGTGGCTGCCGGACGTTCATAGCGCGCGTGAAACGATTGTCGCCCCGGCGGCCGCGAAGGCCGGATTTTCCGACGCCGAGGTGCGCTCGCTGCTCTCGCTGCGTCGCACGTTGCATCACCGTCCGGAACTGTCGAACCAGGAACATCAGACGTCGGCGCGTCTGGTCGCAACACTCGAGGCGCTCGGTGTTGCGGAGATTCGACGCGTCGCTGGCACAGGTATTGTCGCGCGCATTCCTGGTCAGAACGCGAGCGCGCCGCTGATCGCCGTGCGAGGCGACATCGATGCCCTGCCGATCGGCGAACAGACGGGCCTCGCGTTTACGTCGTCCGTCCCGGGCGTGATGCACGCCTGCGGACATGACGTGCACGCCACCTGGGCGATTGGAGCCGCGATGTCGTTGCTACGCGATCCTGCTGCCGGTGATGTGCTGATCGTGCTGCAGCCGGCCGAAGAAATCGGTACCGGCGCCACAGCGATTCTCGAGAGCGGTGCGCTGGACGGTGTGTCCGCGATATTCGGCGGGCACGTCGATCGGCGATTTGTGGTGGGCGAGGTGATTGCGGAGGCGGGCCCGCTGGCTGCAGCCACCGACAGCTTCGTCATCACGCTGCACGGACGCGGCGCGCACGGTGCCCGTCCGCACGAAGCCGCCGATCCGATCGTCGCCGCAGCCGCGGTGATCACGGCGCTGCAGACGATTGTGTCGCGCGGCATCGATCCATCGCGTCCCGCGGTCTGCACGGTGGGCAGCATTCACGCCGGCGTGGCATCGAATGTCATTCCGGAGACGGCCACACTGACGGGCACATTGCGCGCCATGGATGCGCCGACGCGAGGACGCCTCGCCGCGGAAGTCACGCGCATCGCGACCGGGATCGCGGTCGGCTATGGAGTTCGCGCGGACGTGGCCATCGAGCATGGCACTCCGCCGATCGTGAACCCGGAGCGCGAGGCGACGTGGGCTCGCGAGGCCGTGGTGACGACACTCGGCGCGGCGGCGCTGGTGCCGTTCGGCATCACCAACATGGGCGGCGAGGACTTCGCGTTCTACATGGAACGAATACCCGGATGTTTCCTCCGCTTCGGCGCCCGGCTGCCGGGCGAGCCGCCGACGGCCGCCCATTCCCCCCGTTTTGACGTGGCTGAGGGCGCGATTCTCGTGGGCGCCACCGTGCTGGCCGAATGCGCGCGGATCGCCAGCCGAGCTCATCTTCACTGAGGTAGCAGCGCGCAGCGTGCTAAAGTGCCGGCGCTAATCTGTCGACCCTTTGAGAAAACTCATGTTGCTCCAGCGTGCGTCCATCGGGCCGAACGAATGTTCTTCAGAAAGAAAGAAGCGGATCCGCGCACAGCATCGCAGCGTACGCCCGGCGTGAGCGAGACACAGGCAGGCTCGCAACCGGTCTCGCTTGGAGGACATGGCGCATCCAGCGGCGATGCAGCGACCACGATGGTGCTCGACGCGCTTGGTGGTGTAATCACCGCGCTGGCGCGTTTTCCGGTGGACCTGCCGCACCGTCCGGCGGCCGAGACCACGAAGGAGATGACGACATGGCAGCGGCATGCGACCATGGGGCTGCCAATCGAAGGTGGCGAGGAAGGCGGCGCCTCAGTGGGCATCGGCGATCGCGACTGGCGTGGCCTCGTGCGCGCGGTGGCGGCGTTGCGGCGTGATGAACAGAGCTCCGTGGATGCACTCGTCTCGGAGCTGCGCACGGCGCTCTGGAGTTGTGTGTCCGCTGTCCACGAAGCGGTGCGCATCGACGACGACGCCGAAGCGCAGACCGGCACGCATCTGGCGCTGGTGAAGAAGGCAGTCAACGGCACGACGATGAGCACGATCAAGGACGATGTGCTGAGCGCCGTCTCGGAGATCGACCGTACGCTCAAGGAGCGTCGCGAAGAGCAGCAGCGGCAGTACAAGACACTCGCCAGTTCGCTCGATGCACTGGGACGGCAGCTCGAGGAAGCGAAGAAGGAAAGCGCGACGGATCAGCTGACGGGTGTCGGCAACCGCAAACACTTCGACCTGATGTCGGGTCGCGCCGTGCAGCTGTTCTCGCTCGGACGCACGCCCGTGACACTGCTGATGATCGATCTGAACAAGCTGAAGGTCATCAACGATTCGTACGGACATCCGGTGGGCGACGCCGCGATCGCGAGTGTGGCCAAGGCGCTGTGGAAGGTGTTCCTCCGGCAATCCGACGTGATCTGCCGGTACGGCGGCGACGAATTCGCCGTGATCCTGAATAGCTGCGATCTGCTGGTCGCACAGACACTGGCGAAGCGTCTCGTCGAACAGGTGCGCACGTTGCCACTGCCCAGTCCGGCGATGGAATTTGCGCTCGGTGCGTCGGTGGGCGTTGCGCAGCTCGTCGCCGGCGAGGATGTCACGCAGTGGGTGGCGCGCGCGGACCGTGCGATGTATCAGGCGAAGAAGCAGGCGATGGGTGGCGTCATGATCGCCGACGCCGGCAGCGGCCTCGCACCAACAAGCCAACTGCGTTCCGCCTGACGCCGGTGCGGCCCCCATGCCGCGCAAACGGATCGTCGTAGTAAGTTACCGACCTCGTGCAGACTCGTGCGTGGCACCGGCATGCTCACTCGACCCGTAGCGCGTTTCCGATGGCCGACAATCAGGTGTTTGCGAGACACGTCGCGCGGTGAAACCCTCGGCGCGTGTCCGGGCGGCGCTGCTCGCCATCGTGACCGTGTGCGTCGGATTTTCGACGCGGGATGAGCCGCGCGCGGCATCGCCGAATCGGGTCGTCCTGATTTCGCTGGACGGCTATCGATGGGATTATCTGCAGCGGCCGGCCGCCAGACATCTGCGTGCGCTCGCGCAACGCGGTGTCCATGCAGAACGACTGACGCCGTCATTTCCGACGAAGACGTTCCCCAATCACTACACTCTCGTCACCGGCCTCTATCCCGAGCATCACGGGATCGCGGCGAATGTGATGCGCGACTCGGCACTGGGACGCTTCGCGACCGGCAACGATCCCGCAGTGCGCGATGCGCGTTGGTTTGGCGGTGAGCCGATCTGGGTGACGGCGGAAACGCAGGGAGTGCGCACGGCCGCGTACTTCTGGCCGGGATCCGAAGCGCCGATCGGTGGCCTGCATCCGCAGCGGTTCTTCCCGTTCGACGTCACCACATCGCGCGCGGCGCGCGTCGACAGTCTGCTCGCCTGGCTGGCGATGCCGGACAGCATCGCCCCACGCCTGATCGCCGCATACTTCAGCGACGTCGATACCGATGGCCACAACTTCGGGCCGAACGCACCCCAGACCGATTCCGCGATCGCGCGAGTGGACAGTGTCGTCGGCGCGATTGTCGATGGTATCGACCGGCTTGGCGCGACCGATCGCGTCGATGTGGTCGTGGTCTCGGATCATGGCATGACCGAGATCTCCTCGGAGCGCACGATCGCACTCGACGACTACGTGTCGATGGACAGTCTCGATATCGGTGACTGGAGCCCGATCGCGACGATCATTCCGAAGGCCGGCCGCGGTGACTACGTGTTCAACGCGCTGGTGCACGCCAACCTGCACATGCAGGTGTTCCGCAAGGGTGAGTTGCCGGAACGACTGCACTACAACACCGGTGACCACGTGACACCGATCGTGGCGATCGCCGATGAAGGATGGTCGATCGGCACGCGGTCGTCGCTGGCGCAGATGGCGCCGGGTCATCTCTACGGCGCCCATGGCTACGACAATGCGCTGCCTTCAATGGGTGCGTTGTTCGTCGCCGCCGGTCCGGATTTCCGGAGGGGATTGACTGTGCCGCCTTTTGCGAATGTCCATGTATACGCGCTGCTCGCCGACCTGCTGCGCCTGCGGCCGGCCCACACGGATGGGTCACTCGATGCGGTGCGTGTTCTGCTGCGATGAGTGCGCGTACGGGCCGCTCACCGGGCGCGGCGCCGCGCTCACCGTTGCCTGACGCCCGCTCGCGCGTTTCGGCGGTAGCATCCAGCATGACGTCGCCGCCCGCCCTTTCCGTCGGCCCGTGGCAACCTCGCCGGCTGTTGGCGTTCGGTTCAACCGTCGTGCTGGTGTGCCACGTGATCGTGTTCATCGCTGACGGTGCGACGTCTGCCACGGATGTCCTTCGGGACGCGATCGCGAACAGCATCGCCGCGGTCGCCAGCGCCGTACCAGTCTGGTCGATCTGCCGACGCGTACCTTGGCGACTGGGCGCGCGCTGGTGGTTCCTGCCGCTGCACCTCGTAACACTGCTCGGCTTCATGGCGCTCTGGTACCTGCTCATCGCAATCATGCTCGGTGCCGCGGGCATGCTCCTCGGTCGTGAATTCCGATTCGCGTTCCTCGCCGGACCGGCGCTGCACTGGCAGGAGTTCACTGCCATGGTGCTGTACTTCGCGATTGCGGCCGGCTGCTACCTCACGCAGGCCGCCGCCGACGCACAGCAGGCGCTCGACCTGCAGCACCGCACCGAGATGCGCTCCCTCCGTGCGCAGCTCGACCCGCACCTCCTCTTCAACACCCTGCACTCGCTGCTTGAGTTGGTTCGCAGCGGTGACGCACGCGCTGACGACGCCATCGATCGCTTCGCGCGCGTGGCACGCTACGTGAGCGAGGGCCGGGCGGCGAATCGCGACATAGTCAGCCTGCGCGCCGAGTGGGAGATGACGCAGGACTACGTGGCGCTCGAGTCGTTGCGACTCGGGCCGCGCCTGGCTTGTTGCTTTGACTTTGGCGCGGATCTCGAGCACGTCAACATCCCTGCTCTCACACTGCAGCCGCTGGTCGAGAATGCGATCCGCCACGGTATCGCGCCGCGTCCTGGTGCCGGCACGCTGACGATCACGGCATGGACGTCAGACGGGCGCACGCACCTGGTAGCGGAGGACGATGGGCTGGGCGCCGCAGCCACCACGCGCGGCAGCGGTACCGGGCTCGATCTCGTGCGGAAACGACTGGAGGCACATTTCGGCGACGGGCTCGCGTTCGACGCCGGCCCGCGCGCCGGTGCGGTCGGGTGGCGCGTGCACGCCAGCTTTCCTGCGCAGCAGGCATGAGCGTGAGTAACACGGAGCTGCGCGTGATCGTCGCCGAAGACGAGCCATTGGCAAGGCAGGCATTGCGACGTTTCGTCATGGTGTCCGGCGGATGCACCGTGGTGGCCGAGGCCGAGGACCTGCCGGCGCTGCGCGACCTGATCGCAGTGCAACCGGCCGATGTGCTGTTCCTCGACATCACGATGCCCGGCGGCTCGGGGTTGGACGTGGTGCCGTCGCTGCCGGCGTCGATGGCGGTGATCTTCACCACCGCACATGCGGAGTATGCGGCGACGGCCTATGCGCTCGACGCCGTTGATTACCTCGTGAAGCCGTTTGGCCAGGATCGTGTGAGCGAGGCACTGGCTCGCGTCCGCCGTCTGCATGCCGCTGGTTCGCTGCCGGCGACGGAACAGCGACGGATGCTGCTGGTGCGCATCGGCACTCGCCTGCATCCCGTCGCAATCGACGACGTGTGGCGCTTCGAGGGATGTGATGACTTCGTGCGTGTGATCACGGCGGAACGCAGTGTGCTGCACGGCGAGACGCTCAGCGCGATGCAGGCGGGGCTGGAGGCCGGCCAGTTCGTGCGCGTGCATCGCAGCCACGTGATCAACCTGCGGCACGTCACACGCGTGGTACGTTGCGACGATCGACGGCTCGCCGCGGAATTTCCCGATGGCACGCGGGTAACCTGCAGCCGCGCAGGTTCCATGCTGCTGCGCAAGTTCGCGCGCATCGCCGCCGGCTGAGGGCACGAACAGGCGCGCACAGCTGAGACGGCGCGACCCACGCACCACCGCGTGAGACTCAGCGCGGCGCTGGTGCTGGCACCGTAGGCAGCCAGGTCCCCTGCTTCAGGCGCAGTACGATCCGGCCGCCGCATGCCACATCGGCCAGCGGGTTGCATTCCAGCGCCAGCAGGCTGGCCTCGTATCCGGCGTCGAGCGCGCCGATGCGCCGGCCGGGGAAGATGCCGCGCGGCGTGTCCACGGCGCGCAAGCGCAGCTGCTGCAGCGGCGACAGCTGCAGCGCATATGCGAGTCCCTTGAGGTCGTTCTCGATCGCCTCCACGCTGGAATAGGTGTCGCTGCCGGTGAGCACAGTGACACCTGCACGCACCAGCCGACGCACGTTCTCGTGTGCGATCGTGCGCGTCCGGCGCCAGGCGGCGCTGTCGGACGTCTGTGCGCTCCACGACAGGCCGAGCGTCGGGATCACCAGCACTCGCTTCGCCGCGGCCTTCCGGATCATGGCGTCGGTGAGGCGGAACGGATCGAGCGGCGCATTGCCGACATATGCCACGCCATAGCCCGGCACGTGCGCGAAGCCGTCCACGCCGGCATCGAGACTGAGATCGAAGTCCGCCGCCGTTTCGACGTGCACCCATACCCGTCGCCCCATGGCATGCGCCGAGTCGACGAGCGGCTTCAGCACGCGCGCATCGACGCCGCGTGACCCGATCTCACTGGTATCGCGTGAGAGGCGTGCGAATTCGTTCGCGTGCAGCACCATCACCTTCATCAGCGGCACGCTGTCGCGTCGCAGTCGCGCGATCAGTGCACCGAGCTGCGGCAGGCTATCGAGGCGATGATAGACGTCGCCGTCCTGGGTCAAGCTGCGCGCAGCACGCTGCCGCTGCTCCGGTGTTCCGCCGAGCGTGCGATACAGTGCGAGTTCTTCGTAAAGCACATGCGGATGACCGCCACTGCTGGTGATCGCACCATCCGCGAACACGGCGTCGATACTGGTGGGCACGTTCACCTTCCCCGTCAACGCAATGCGACCCGACCGATGATTCGCGAGCACTTGCACGTAGAACACACCCTCAGTGAGATACATGTCGCGGATTCCGTCGAATCCGAACACCCCATCCGGGCTGTGAGTGTGCGCATCGCCGAATGGCGGCACCATCCACTGATCGTCGAGATGTATGACGCTATCAACTTGCGCACGTGGCCGCGCGATGAAGCGCCCGTGCTGCATCCAGCGTGATCCACGCGCGAAGCCGCGACCGGTGAACCACTGTCCACCTCTCAGCTCCACGATTGGCGGCGCGACGGGAGCAGCGCCTTGCGCTGCGAGAGGCGTACCCACATGCAGCTGCGCGAGCAGAACTGTCAGAATACTGCGGAAATTGCACTGATTCATACGCAAAAAGCTGCGTCGACCACATGCAGTAGCAATGGCGCCAGCGGTGAATGCGTCACAACCGTCGGTCAGCTGGCATTCCTCAACACGTCGCTCGCGCTTGAGGATACCGGCGTGACCGCGTATCTCGGCCAGGCCGCGAACATCGACGTCGTCGCGACGCTCGGCACCGCCTTCAGCATCCTCGGCGTCGAAGCGCAGCACGCCGCCGCGAAGCGCTCCGAAGTTGGCGAACGGCTATAGTGCCGTTCCGCCGTTCGGCAAACGCACCCGCAGAAAATTGGTGCGCTTGTGCGGAGGCAGCGCGAGTTGCCGTCAAATCTGTTCGATCAACGCGCGTTCACTTTCCCGCTTCAGATGATCGCGTGGCGTCGGCTCAGTCTTCTTTCTTTTCACGCAGCGTTTTCCTCAGCACGGGAAGGACCGCAACATCCTGCTCTCGACCAGCGCGCTCCTTGCTCCTGATGATGTCTGCCAGTGATGCGACACGGAGCTCGTGATCACCGAACGAAATGACGCTCAATCGTCCTCGCAGCGACTCGAACGATCGGATGCCTCCGATCTTCGCCATGAAATCGAGTTGCAGACCGTCGCGTTCCCGGGTCATGCGATAAAACTGAGACGCCGGATCGTACTGACGCAGAACCATTGTGCCGAGGTCGTCAGTGATCCGCTTCAGCGTCGTCAGATTGGTCGGTGTCTTCCGAAACATGAAATCAAAATCCATGGTGGTGACCGGCGACCCTTGAATCGCTGCGGCAGCGTTACCGATCAGCACCGCATCGAGCCGACGCATGGCGAGCGCGCGAGCAATGGCGACGAGAAGCGGTTCCGCGTTCATCAGCAAAACGTATCGGCAGGCAGTTCTCACCACCGAACGTGGCCGATGGATGGGGTGGTGCGGCGACGATCGAGTCGCGAAACTCCGCGCATGTCTCTCCCCGATACCATGCGCGCCGCCGTCATCACCGGCGCCGGCGGCCCGGAAGTCCTCGCGATCCAGTCTCGACCGTTGCCGATGCCCGGTCGCAGCGAAATTCTCGTGCGCGTGCGTGCATCGGCGATCAATCGCGCCGACCTGCATCAGCGCAATGGTCGCTACCCCGCACCGCCCGGTGTCCCGGCGGACATTCCGGGACTCGAATTCGCCGGCGAGGTCGCGGCGCTTGGCGACGGTGTGTCGGCCTGGTCGATCGGTGATCGCGTGTGCGGACTGGTCGGCGGTGGCGCGCATGCCGAGTATCTCGTGACGCATGAGCGCACCGTGGCGCGAGTGCCCAACGAAATGTCCTGGGCGATTGCCGGTGCATCGCCCGAGGCCTACATCACCGCGCACGACGCACTGATCACGCAGGCAATGCTGCGGCCGGGAGACACGTTGCTCATCCATGCGGTTGGCAGCGGGGTCGGTCTCGCCGCGGTGCAGCTCGCGACGGCGATCGGCGCGCGCGTGTTCGGCACGGCACGCGGCGCCGCGAAGATCGACGCGGCGCGCGCCATGGGCATGATCGATGGGTGCGCGCCGGGTGAGCCGGGCTGGGTCGCGCAGGCGATGAAGGGCTGGACAGACGGTCGCGGCGCGGACGTCGTGCTCGATCTCGTCGGCGGTGACTACACGGCCGAGAGTCTGCTCGCGATGGCACCGCGCGGCCGGCTGATGCTCGTTGGCGCACTGGCCGGCACGCGGTCAACCGTGGATCTGCGAGCGATTCTTGGAAAGCGGCTCAACCTGCGCGGGACGGTGCTCCGCAGCCGATCGCTGGAGGAGCGAATCGCGGTCATTCAGGCGTACGAGCGCGAAGTCCTGCCGTGGCTCGCGACGGGAAAACTCGCTCCGCCCATCGACGCGACCTTCGAACTGGCGCAGATCGCCGAGGCGCATGCACTGGTCGAAGGCAACGGCACGATCGGCAAGGTGGCGCTGACGATTGCCTGATGATGCCCTGAGGGAGTTCCCCTGCGCGGACGGCGTGGCTACGTTTGAGGGCTAACCCGCTTCGGCCTCGGCTGTTGCGGTACAACGGGCGCCCCGATCCGGGGCGCCCTTCATTCCCCTCCTCCTGCGTCGGCAACCCGCGGGGGGCGGCTTTGACCACAGGGAGGATTGCCACTCGTGAGCGCTATTCTGCGTCCGTACGAGGCCGTCTACATCTTCGACAGCGCGCTCGAAGATGGCGTGATCGCCGAAAAGCTGGCCAAGCATCATGGCCTGCTGTCGCTGGCCGAAGAGGCCACCATCGACAACTGGGGCCGTCGTCAGCTGGCCTACCAGATCAAGAAGCGTGAGACCGGCTATTACGTCGTCGCGCGTTTCACCACCGAAACGGGCAAGCTGCCTGAGTTCGAGCGTTCGCTGAAGCTCGACGACGGTGTGCTCCGCTACCTCATCTCGCTGCATGAGCACGAGCTGGGAGCCCCGCCGCTCACCGAAGAGCAGCTGGAAGCCAAGCGCCGCGCTGAAGAAGCCGGCGATGACGACGACGACGAGGATTAACCCATGGCCCGCCGCAACAAGAAGCCCAGC